>CAZLEO010000061.1:0-37168 GCA_964558555.1 uncultured Rickettsiales bacterium
CGAGCCCGAGCCGGAGCCCGAACCGGAGCCTGAACCCGAGCCGGAGCCCGAGCCAGAGCCCGAGCCCGAGCCGGAGCCGGAGCCAGAGCCCGAACCGGAGCCCGAGCCCGAGCCCGAACCCGAGCCCGAGGCCTCGGACGAGGAGATGTCTCCCGAGTCCATCCCCGAGGATGCGATGGTCGAGGGCGTCGAGGCAGAGGTCTCGGTCGAGACCGTTGTCGAGCAGGTCTTCCCCGAGGACGAACCTCCCGCCGAGGAGAGCAGCCCCCTCGACGACGAGCCCCCCCCGGAGCCCGCCGATGTGTCGGACCCGGACGAGAAGTCCGAGGAATCCGTCGGCGTGCTCGAGGCCAGCCAGGAGGACCTGGCTGCCTTCGAGGCCGCAGTCGCCGACGACACGTTCTCCGGTTTCGGCGGAGACAACTCCCCCTTCGGCATGCCCGGCGCAGAGGCCGGTGACTCGATTCCGCCCTCCCCCGCGATTCCCGACGTGCCCCCTCCCCCCGAATACCCCGAAGCGCCCGTCGAGCAGGCGGAGCCCGAGGTCGTCGAGGCCTTGCCGGCCGAGGATGAGGAGGAGGATGAGAAGGAGAGGCCGGCTGAGGAAGAGAAGACCGTGGACGAGGAGAAGCCGGCTGAGGAAGAGGAGAAGCCGGCTGAGGAAGAGGAGAAGGCCGAGGAAGAGAAGAAGGCCGAGGAAGAGAAGAAGGCCGAGGAAGAGAAGAAGGAAGAGCCGAAGAAGAAGAAGGCCAGGAAGAAGAAGGTTCCTCGGAAGAAGAAGAAGGCCACGAAGAAGAAGAAAAAGAAGTGACGCGTGACAGGCTGACGAGCTGACGCTCGCAGCAGAAGGGGGTCGCTTTCTGCAGGCGAGCGGAGCTCGCTGCAGAAGCGCCCGAGGGTGGCGGGGGTGTTCGGCTGGCGAGCTGGCGCTCGCAGCAGAACTTCAGGGTAAGGGGGAGGTTCTGTCGGGCGGGCCCAACACAGCTCCGGGCTGCCGACGGACCCTCCATGTGTCGAGAACCAAGCCCCGATCCACCGTATCCGGGGACATACGTAACTTGGTCGCCCCAAAGCCTCGATCCACGAACCAAGCCCCTGAGCAAGTTCACGTGTGCCGGTGCGCCGGACCGCCCCGTGTCGCCCCCAGATCCCCGACGGACAATCGGCGACAGCCGCCAACGATCTGATCCCCGATGGAGGAAGGGCGCAGAGCGCCCAAGAAGACGTTCCCACGGAAACCGTGGGAACGAGGATCCGGAATCGGGTGAGGGTGAGGGGTCAGTCACACCCCCCTGCCAATCCGCCCCCTACGGCAAGTCGTCCAGCAACCCGGCCTCCTCGGCCTTGGTCGCCGCCGCCAGCGCCTCCTTGTCCAGCCGCCGAGCCTTCTTCTCGTCCCCCTGCTTGAGTGCGATCTTGGCCTGCAACGCCTTGCCGATCGCCACCACCCGCTGCGCGTCAGCCTGGCGGGCGTGCCGGATCCCCTGCTTGAGGATCTTGGCGCCGTCCGACGAAGCGCGTTTCATCTGGCGTAGATACCCGATGTGGACCTCGGCGAGGGCGCGGCCCTCGGTCCAGCCGTTGTCCCTGGCGAGGGTGAGGGAACGCTTGAAGTAACGGCCGGCCTTCTTGCGGTCGCCGCTGCGGAGGTGGACCTCGCCGATGCAGTCGAGGTCGAGGGCCATGCCGTGGACGAGATCGGCCTTCTTGCGCTGGCGGTAGGCGCGCTGGAAGGCCTGCAGGGCGGTGGGGAGGTCGCCCTGACGGATGAGGGCGCGGCCGCGCTGGTGCTGAAACTGACCGAGCAGGGCGCGGTCGGCGGTGCCCTTGAGGATCTGGCAGGCGATGCTGAGACGGGTGGCGGCCTCGGCCGGGGCGCCGCGCTCGAGGTCCACCTCGGCGAGGGCGCGGAGGATGAGGGCCTGGCGGCGGGCGTCCTGGGCGTCCTGGGTGACCTCGAGGGCGGTCTCGAGGTTGCGCACGGCGCGGTCGGTGTCGCCCTGGAGGACGAGGATCTCGGCGAGCTCGCGGCGGATGTCCGCCTCGAGGGCGGCGTCGGCGAGCTGGCTGCCCAGGTCCTCGAGGCGCTCGAGATAGGCGGCGACGGTGCCCTTGTGTCCGAGGGCGGTCTCGACGCGGCAGAGCACGAGCAGGGCGGCCGCTTCCTGGATGACGGCGTCGCAGTCGGTGGCGTAGTCGAGGGCCATGTTGCCGTGGCGCTTGGCGGCGCGATGGTCGCCGTCATTGAAGCTCAGCTCGGAGAGGCGGCAGTAGATGGAGGAGAGGCGGCGGTCCACGTCGCGCTCGTCCTCGGTGTCGCCGGCGCTGCGAAGCAGGAGGATGGCCTGCTGGAAGCGGCGGATGGCCTCCTGAGTGTAGTTGCGTTCGGCGTGCAGGCGGCCGGCTTCCTCGGCGTAGATGGCGGCGCGGGCCATCTCGCCGCCCTCGGAGAAGTGGGCGCACAGGACGTCGAGGTGGGGGGTCCGGGAGTCGGGATAGAGGGCCTCGATGGCCTCGCCGACGCGGCAGTGGAGTTCACGCCGCCGCACCGAGATGAGGCTGCGGTAGGTGACCTCCCACGTGAGGTTGTTGCGGAACTGGTAGGTGGCGGCCGATCCCTCGCCGGTGCGGGGCCGGATCAGGTCGGTGGCCACGAGATCCTCGAAGGTCTCCCCGGCCTCTTCGGAGCTGAGACCGAGCACGACGGTGACCTCGTCGAAGGAGAACATCTTGCCGACCACCGAGGCCACCTCGAGGGCGAGACGCTGGGGGCGATCGAGGGCGTCGAGGCGGCTCTTGATGAGGTTCTGGACGGAGTCGGGTACCGAGGACCGGCGCAGCTCGCCGTCGATGTGGACCGCGCCGTCGGCGTTCGAGACGAGCCCTTCGCGCGCCATGTTGCGCAGCAGCTCCTTGACGAACAGGGCGTTTCCGCCGCTGGCGTCGAGCACGAAGGTGACCAGCTCGTCGGGGATCTCGGTGGCGGAGAGAAACTCCCCGCAGAACGCCTCGACCTCCTGCTTGCGCCACCCCGGCAGCTTGATCTCGGCGCCCTGGGACTCGTCGAACGGGTAGGGATCCTCGGGACGGCCGGTGGCGACGAGGCGCCCCCTGGCGCCGCCCCGCGCGGGGGGCTGGGGGCGCACGTGCTCCGGGGGGCGGCGAACCACCCACTGCGGGTTGGGGCGCGCGAGGTCGAGGGGCTTGCCGGCGGCGCGCCGCACGATCAGGTGCGTGAGGGCGCGGAAGAGCTCGGCGAGGCGCTGGTCGCCGGCGAGGTAGCGCAGGTTGGAGTCGGGGAACGTCAGGCCGAGCAGGGTGCCCAGGAGGTGGACCTCCGTGGTGGACAGCTCGTTCCGGGTCCCCAGGGCAGTCAGCTTGTCGCGGCAGGCCGAGGCGTCGCTGGCAGAGTCCAGACCGGCCATGTGGCGGACCACGTCGGCCATGGGCAGCAGCGGCTCCTGGGAGCGGTGGACCCGGCCCTTACCCATGAAGAAGGCGAACCCGCGGTCGGCGGCCAGGCGCCCCACCTCGAGCAGGAAGCGGGTCTTGCCGGAGCCCGCCTCGGCGACCACGCTGAGCCCGGCGCTCTTGCCCGAAGCGACCTGCTCCAGCAGCGCCTCCACGCGGGTGACCTCGTCTCCGCGGGCGATCCAGGAGCCGGCGACGGGGGGCGTGCCCGCGTCGTCCTCCTGGGGCAGCAGCAGGTGCAAGGGGATCGGCTCGTCCCAGCCCTTGATCAACCTGGGCTCGAGGGCCTCGAAGCGGTGCCCTTCGGCCTGGGTGGCGACGCGATCACTGACGAGCACCTGGTCGGACTCGGCGATCTCGCACAATCGGGTGGCGAGCTTGAGGGTGTCCCCGAGGGGTACGAAGCGCCGCAGCCGGCCGCCGTCGCGGGTGGCGCCCGCGGCCAGCGTGCCGCGGTGGACCCCCATGCAGAGGTGGACCGTCTCCTTGCCCCCGGTGCGGAAGGTGCTGCCGAACTCGGCCAGCGCCCGGGCGCAGTCCAGGCACAGCTCGAGGTCGCGCTCCGACGTGCGCTTGAGGCCCCAGAAGATCAGGAAGCGGTCGTTGTAGAAGCGGTCCAGCGTACCCTTGTGCCGCCGCACGATGGTCACCAGTGAGCGCAGGAAGCGGTAGTTGAACTTCAGCAGCGCTGCCTCGTCGAGGTGTCCGGAGAGACGGTCGATGCCCAGCACGTCAGCGGCGAGGACGTACACGTCGCGGCGTTCGCCCTCGGCGAGCCGCTCGCGCTTGCGCCGGCGTTCGCCCCCCTCGGCGGCGAGGCTGGCCGCGGAGACGGCGGAGAAGGAGACGCTGTCGTCGCCGCCCACCGTGTCGGTGGACTCCGGCGGCCGGGTGGTCTTGCGGCCGCGCTTCTTCTTGGCCTTGCGCTTGGCCTGGGTCTTGGGCTTGCGCATCCCCGTCGTGGCGCTCTTGCCGGTGCCGCGACGGGCGCGATTCAGTGATCCGGTGACGTCGTCGCTTTCCTCGCCGTCGCTCGACAGGGACAACCCCAGCGGCGCCTTGGGCCGACCCACGTCCGGGTTGGCCAGCGGGTCGAACTGGGGTTCGAAGTTGTTGATGACCGACCCCGCCGCGGCCTCTTTCTCGTACTCCTCGGCGAACAGCTGCTTGAGGTACACCCCGAGATCGGCGCGGGTGGCCTTGGTGCCGGTGTGGAAGAGGTGGTCCTGCAGGGCCTCGTGCAACTCCATGGCGCTCTGGAAGCGGAGCTTGGGCTGCCGGGCCAGGGCGGTGAAGATGATCTCCTCGAGGCCGGCGTCCATGGGTGCGAGCGAGGAGGGGCGCGGGATGGTGCCCTTGAGGATGGCCTCCTTCTTCTCCTCCACGCTCATGCCCGCGTACAGGCGCTTGCCCGTGGCGAGTTCGAACAGCACGATGCCGGCGGAGTACACGTCGGACCGGGCGTCCACGGGCGACGCGCCGAGGTGCTCGGGGGACATGTAGCCGTACTTGCCGCCCGCGGGGCGGCCCTCGTTCTCGCTGAGGTCGCGGCCCACCTGGGCGATGCCGAAGTCCAGCAGCTTGACGTCGCCCTCGTACCCCATCATCACGTTGTGGGGGGAGACGTCGCGGTGGACCACGTTCAGGGGCTGACCGGCGGGATCACGCAGGTGGTGGGCGTAGTCGAGGCCGCGGGCGATCTCGGAGACGATGAAGCACCCCAGGGCGGCGCCGATGGGCTTGCGCGCCCGGCGGGCCATGCGGATGGTCCGCATCAGGTCGGGGCCGTGGATGTACTCCATGGCGATGAAGTAGTCGGTGCCCACCACGCCGAGGTCGTACACCTGGATGATGTTGGCGTGGTTGAGGGAGACCGAGACCTTGGCCTCGTTGACGAACAGGGAGACGAACTCCTCGTTCTGCGAGAGGTGGGGCAGGATCTTCTTGATCACCAGGAGCTTCTCGAACCCCATGACCCCGTAGGACTTGGCCTTGTACACCTCGGCCATGCCGCCGGTGGCGATCTTCTCGATGAGCAGGTACTTGCCGAAACGGACCGGTTCGAACATGCGACTGCGCCCCGAAGGGACTTTCCTCCGCCTCGCCCAGAACGAGGGACGATCGATTCTAGCGTCAGGCGGCCATATTGTCGTTGCCGAAACGACACGAGCGCCCTAGCATGACCGCTCCGGCGGGAGCGACGATCCCCGATCGGGCCGCCCCGCGAGGAACCTCCATGCAGCGACACTGGATCATCCTCCTGGCCGTGCTCTCGTTCGTGGCCGGGCTGTGGCTGGCGCCATGGGTGTACCGCTGGACGTCCCCTCCCCCGCCGACGCAGCCGGCGGACGGGCCCGCGATCCCGTTCGTGATCTCCACCCCGGACGCGGGCGATCGCGAGCTGCCGGTGCTCTCGGAGCTGTACGAGCAGCTGAGCCCCTCGGTGGTCAACATCTCCGTGCTGGTGGCCGAGCAGCGGCGCGGACGCCACCTGGGCATGGACTCCTTCGATCCCATGCGCGAGAGCCGGGGTTCCGGGCTGATCCTCACGCCCGAGGGCTCCGTGCTGACGAACCACCACGTGGTGGCGGGTGCGCGGCGCGTGCACATCCAGCTCGCGGACGGGCGAAACCACGCCGCGTCGGTGGTGGGGTCCCACGAGGCCACCGACCTGGCCCTGCTGCAGATCGAGAGCGACGAACCGCTGAACCTGCAGCCGGCCGTGCTGGGCAGCTCCGACGACCTGCGCGTGGGGGAGTGGGTGTTCGCCATCGGCAACCCCTTCGGTCTCAACCACTCCCTGACCACCGGGATCGTCAGCTACATCGGCCGCCCGCCCGGCGACGACGACCTGCTGTTCGACTTCATCCAGACCGACACGGCCATCAACCCGGGCAACAGCGGCGGGCCCCTGTTCAACCTCTCGGGCGAGGTGGTGGGCATCAGCACGGCCATCCTCGGTGACGCAGAGGGGATCGGGTTCTGCATCCCCATCGACATCGCCCGCACCGTGGTGCCGGTGCTGCGCGAGAAGGGAGAGTTCCACCGGGGCTACCTCGGCGTCACCCTGGCCGCCAATCACCCCCAGCACGTGGGCGAGGGGGCTCCCCTGGCCCAGGTGTTCGAGGAGAGCCCCGCCGCGCTGGCCGGTCTGCAGCCGGGCGACGTCCTGCTGCAGCTGGGGGACCACACGGTCCGGGGGCCGGCCGACGTGCCCAAGGCCGTCGCGCTGACCCCGCCCGGGACGGAGCTTGCCATCACGTTCTCGCGTGGAGAGGAGACCCTGCAGACCACCGCCGTGGTCGGGGACCTCGACGAGGTGGCCGAGGTGGCCGAGCGGCGCGTGGAGGACCTCGGGATCAGCGTCCGCGCCAGCACCGAGGGCGAGCGTCGGACGGCCCGCCTCGCCGGCGGCGGCGGACTCACGGTCACGGCGGTCGATGCGGGCGGACCGGCGTCGCGCAGCCTCGCGCCGGGCGACGTGATCGTGGAGCTCGACTACAAGCCCGTACCCGACGTCACCGCCTTCGCCGCCGCCCTGAGAACACCGGGGCGCCACCTGCTCCTCGTCAGCCGCCGCGGCTGGGTCTTCCCCCTGTGGGTGTGAACCATGACTCCCTCCCCCATCTCGCTGCCGACCGATGCCCTGGTGCTCCCCCTCACCGACGAGGTGGTGCTCCCCGGCGCCCTGGTCTCGTTCCAGGTGACCCAGCCCAAGGTCATCCGCGCCCTCGAGGGGCTGGACGACGAGGGTTTCCCCGTGGTGCTGGTCCCGGTGAAGGATCCCTCGCGCACCACCGTGATCCGCTCCAACCTCGACGACGTGGCCGTGCTCGGCCGCGTGCTGAGGTCGCTGCGGTTCCCGGACGACTCCTACCGCGTCCTGGCCGAGGGGATGGTCCGCGTGCGGCTGGGCAGGATCGCCCGCCGGTCGCCCTCCCTCTGGGTGGGCGTCCAGGCCCATGACCTCGAGATCGAGCTGGATCCCCACGTGGCCGCCTTGGCCGAGGCCACGCGCGAGGCATTCCAGTCGTTGTTCACGCTGCTGCCCGGCCTGCCGCCGGACATGGAGCAGTTCCTGCCGCCTCCGGACCGCCCGGTCCGCCTGGCCGACTACGTGATGGGCAACCTGGACCTGCAGTGGGAGGAGGCCCGCGACTACCTGGCGCTGTCGGACCCGGCGCAACGGCTCAGGGCGGCCCTGGAGGGCGCGATCCAGCGCCGGGAGGTGGCCCAGCTGCAGGCCGACATCCAGACCAAGGTCCAGCTGGCCATGGACCGCAGCCAGCGCGAGTACTACCTCAAGGAGCAGCTCCAGGTGATCCGCGGCGAGCTCGGCGAGGTCAGCGCCATCGAGGGGGACACGGACCTGCTGCGCGACCGCATCGCCAAGGCCGGGATGCCCGCCGAGGTCAAGCAGGAGGCGGAGCTCGAGCTCGAGCGCATGACCCGCATGCACCCGGAGGCGGCCGAGTACTCGGTGGCGCGGACCTACCTGGACTGGCTGCTGCAGATGCCGTGGAAGAAGACCACGCGCGACCGCCTCGACCTCGGCCGCGCCGAGGCCATCCTCGACAAGGACCACGCGAGCCTGGACAAGGTCAAGGAGCGGATCGCCGAGTACCTGGCGGTGCGCCAGCTCAAGCCCGACATGAAGGGGCCGATCCTGTGCTTCCTGGGCCCGCCGGGGGTCGGCAAGACGTCGCTGGGGCGGTCCATCGCCCGCGCTCTGGGCCGCAAGTTCGAGCGGATCTCCCTGGGCGGGGTCAAGGACGAGAGCGAGATCCGCGGTCACCGCCGCACCTACATCGGCTCCATGCCCGGGCGCATCGCCCAGGCCGTGCGGCGGGCGGGTACCCGCAACCCGGTGCTGATGCTCGACGAGATCGACAAGGTGGGCCACGACTTCCGCGGCGATCCCGCCTCCGCCCTGCTCGAGGCCCTCGACCCCGAGCAGAACCACGCGTTCATCGACCACTACCTCGACGTCCCGTTCGACCTCAGCCAGGTGGTGTTCCTGCTCACCGCCAACGTGGGAGAGACCATCCCCTCGGCCCTGCTGGACCGCCTCGAGATCATCGAGATCCCCGGGTACACCGAGGAAGAGAAGCACGCCATCGCCCGCCTCCACCTCGTGCCCAAGCAGATCAAGGGCCACGGGCTGAAGCGGTCGCAGATCGTGTTCCAGGACGACGCCATCCTGGCGATGATCCGCAGCTACACCATGGAGGCCGGCGTCCGCGGCCTCGAGCGGTCCCTGGCGCGCTGCTGCCGCAAGGTGGCCCGCGAGATCGTGCTGAAGAAGCAGCGCAAGGTGGTCGTCACCGCGGACGTGCTGGTGGACCTGCTCGGCCCCCGCCGGTACTTCCCCGACATCGCCGAGCGCACCGACCTGCCCGGCATCGCGGTGGGGCTCGCGTGGACCCCTGTCGGCGGGGAGATCCTCTTCATCGAGGCCACGCGCATGACCGGCGGCAAGCACTTCCGCGTCACGGGGCAGCTCGGGGACGTGATGAAGGAGTCGGCCGAGGCCGCCCTGAGCTACATCCGCGCCAACGCCAGCAAGCTGGGGATCGACCCCGGGTTCTGGGAATCGGCGGACCTGCACGTGCACGTCCCGGCCGGAGCCATCCCCAAGGACGGCCCGTCCGCGGGCATCCCCCTGACCATCGCCCTGGTCTCCCTGCTCACCGAGCGCAAGGTGCGATCCGACGTGGCCATGACAGGCGAGATCACCCTGCGCGGCAAGGTCCTGCCCGTGGGCGGCATCAAGGAGAAGGTGCTGGCAGCGCGTCGCGCCGGCCTGCGGCGCGTGATCCTGCCCGCGGACAACGACAAGGACCTGCTGGACATTCCCGCCGAGCTGCGCGACACCATGAAGTATACGTTCGTGGAACGGATCTCCCAGGTCATCGAGGTGGCGCTGGAACCGTGAAATGTCCGGGGCTGCCCGGACGTATCGAGGCCATGACGACCTTGGAAGAAGACACCCGAAGCGAATCGCCGAGTCTGCTGCCCACGGTGGCGTGGTACGTGGGCCGAGTGCTCGTCACCCTGCTGTCCCTGCTGCTGGTGGCGCACTGGCTCGGCAGCGTCTGGCCCAACGGCTGGTTCAAGCTCGTCGGCGGGCTGGTGCTGTGCCTGGGCCTCCCGGTGGCCTTCCACCAGCTCGTACGCCAGCAGATCCGCAAGCGTGGGGGCTCGGCCCGCTTCCAGATACTCACGGTGATTGCCCTGTTGAACACGCCGGGCCTCCTCTGGATTGCCGCACGCCAGCCCACGGTCTACGTCGACGCCCTGCGGGACGAGGGTCTGGGTTCGCTGAAGTGGGCGGCGATCCAGGTCGGCGCACGGCAGCAGCTGCCCGACGAGCTCGACGAGTCGCTCGAAGCCGACGGCGCGGCCGACGAGGCTGCCGCCGAGGCAGCGGCAACCGACGAAGCGGCGGCCGGCGACGCTCCCACCGACGAGGTCGCCGGCGACGCGACCGTCGCCGTCACGGCGCCCGCGGCGGACCCTCCCCCGGCGGCGGTGCTGGAGTTCGAGTCGCGCTCCGGCCAGATGGTCGTCCCCGCGTCCGTCAACGGCCAGGCTCCCCTGTCCTTCGTCCTGGACACGGGCGCGTCGTACTCCACCCTGAACCAGGCCGCGCTGACCGCGCTGGGCATCGAGATCCCGGCGGACGCCCCGGTGCGCACCATTCAGACCGCGGGCGGTGAGTCCGAGGGGCGCCTGGTGCTGGTGGACAGCGTGGACGTGGGGGGCCAGCGCCGCGAAGGCGTGGCCTTCTGGGTCTGCGAACCGTGCGCCCTCGGCGAGGCGGTGGGGCTGATGGGCCTCAACGTGTGGCAGGGGTACCTGCTGACCATCGATCCCCTGGAGCAGACCGTCGCCCTCCAGCCGCGGACCAGCCCCCTCAGCCGGACCGTGGACGTGGAACCGTTCGTCCACATCGAGGCCACGTCGAGCCGCCTGGCCGACGGCCAGCTCACCGTGGACCTGGCGCTGACGAACCGCAGCCGCCGGGATGTGCGGCAGGCCGTGGTGCTCGTCACGGCCCTGGACGGCCAGGGGAGGGAGGTGGGCGCCTTCACCGTGGACGCCGGAGAGGTGACCGCGCGGCAGACCAAGGCCACCAGCGGCACCATGCCGCAGGCCATCGCGGTGGATCAGGTCAGGCTCGAGTTGCTCGACGCGTGGTGGTAGTCAGTCCTTGCCCCAGGTCCCGGCTCTGGGATCGAACCCGGTGCGCTCGTCGATGGCGGCGAGGGCCTGCTTCTCCTCGTCGGTGAGGTCCGGCGGCAGGACGATCTGGACATCCACGTACTGATGCCCGCGGGCGCCCTTTCCGCGCGGGTCCCTGAGCCCCTTGCCGCGCAGGCGCAGACGCTGGCCGCTGCGGACGCCGGGGGGGACGCTGAGCTTGGTGGTGCCGTCCAGGGTGGGGACGGTGACCTTGGCGCCGCTGACCGCCTCGGCCGGGGTGACCGGACAGGTCAGGTAGACGTCCTTGCCCTCCCGGCGCAGGTAGGGGTGCTGGCGCACCTCCAGCTCGATGATCAGGTCCCCGGGCCAGCCGCCGCGCGTACCGGCGTTGCCCTTGCCGTTGAGACGGATCTTGCCGCGATCTCCGACCCCCTCGGGGATCTTCACGGTGAGCTTCTCGCGGCCGTCCAGCCGACCGTCTCCGCCGCACCCCTCACACCGGGTGAGGCTGGTCTTGCCGGTGCCCGCGCAGGTGGTGCAGGTCTGCTCCACCTGGAGGGGGCCCTGACGCACGTTGATCTTGCCCCGGCCGCCGCACCGCGGGCAGCCGCGCAGGGTGCCGCCGGAGACCTTGCCGGAGCCGCCGCAGTCGCCGCAGGGGACCTGCCGCCGATACTCGATCGGATGTGAGCCGCCGCGCCCGGCGATCTCGAAGTCCACGTCCAGCGTGAGGTGTAGATCCGCGCCGCGCGACGGCGGCTCCTCGCGCGCCTCGGCGGTGTGGGTCTGGAACCGGGTGCCCGACCCCCCGAACATCTCGTCGAAGATCGCGTCCCCCCGTGGCCCGCCGGGGTGGCCCGCGCCGGGTGGTGGGCCGGCGGGCCCGCCGGCCGGGCCGCCGCCGGCGCCGCCGCCGAAGCCGTGCCCGCCGAAGCCGAGCCCGCCGAAGCCGTGCCCGCCGAAGCCGGCGAACCGTCCGAGGATCTCGTCGAGGCTGCCGAAACCGGCGGGATCGAAGCCGGGGGGCGGCCCCTGGTGACCGTACTGATCGTAGTTCTGGCGCAGCTCCTCCTTCGAGAGGACCTCGTACGCCTCGTTGATCTCCTTGAACCGGTCCTCGGCGGCCTTGTCGCCGCCGGTCACGTCGGGGTGATACTTGCGCGCCAGCTTGCGGAAAGCCTTCTTGATCTCGTCGTCCGTGGCGTCGCGACCAACACCCAGTACCTCGTAATAGTCTCTCTTCGCCATCGACCTTCCCCAGCCGAAACCTCGGGTCACGACAACGTCTTCGACGAAGTCCCCGAAACCATAGTCACCCAAGAGGGTAGTGCAATCGGACCGAAAGGGGGGCGGTCCGGTATAATCCCGCGCCAGGAAGCCCTCGATGGACCCACCGGACCGACGACCCGACCCCCGCTGCTCCTTCTGCGGCAAGAGCCACCAGGAGGTGGACCGCGTCATCGCGGGTCCGGGGGTGTACATCTGCTCCGAGTGCGTCGCGCTGTGCAACGACATCATCCACGAGGCGCCGGCGCGCAAGTCCTTTGGCATGGACAGCGGCCACATCCCCCTGCCGCTGGAGATCGCGGATCACCTCCACCAGTACGTGGTGGGGCAGGACCGGGTGAAGCGCACGCTGGCCGTGGCGGTGCACAACCACTACAAGCGCATCCTCGAGCGCGACGACGACTCCGACGTGGAGATCGCCAAGAGCAACGTCCTGCTCATCGGCCCCACCGGCACGGGCAAGACCCTGCTCGCACAGACCCTGGCCAGGTACCTCGACGTGCCGCTGGTGCTGGCCGACGCCACCACGCTGACCGAGGTGGGATACGTGGGCGAGGACGCGGACCACATGGTCCAGCAGCTGTACGAGGCCAGCGAACGTAACGTGCAGCGCGCGACCCGGGGCATCATCTACATCGACGAGATCGACAAGATCGCGCGCCGCAACTATCACCAGTCCGTGGCCCGGGACGTCAGCGGCGAAGGGGTCCAGCAGGCCCTGCTGCGGATCATCGAGGGGACCACGTCCAACGTGTCGGTGAAGGGCAAGCGCCGGCTGCCCAACCCGGAGACCGTGCAGGTGGACACCACCGACGTGCTGTTCATCTGCGGCGGCTCCTTCGAGGGCCTCGAGGAGATCGTGGCGCGGCGGCTGG
The DNA here is from genome assembly GCA_964558555.1 of uncultured Rickettsiales bacterium. Lineage (GTDB taxonomy): Bacteria > Myxococcota_A > UBA796 > UBA9615 > CAYRNR01 > CAYRNR01. The sequence goes on from CAZLEO010000061.1 coordinate 12,840, forward strand.
GTCAGAAGCGCATCGGCTATGGCGGAGAGGTCTCGACCACCGCCGAGCGTCACTCGGAGATCCTCCGGCGGGTCAACCCCGACGATCTCGAGGAGTTCGGCCTGATCCCGGAGCTGATCGGCCGGTTGCCGGTGGTGTCGTGCCTCGACGACCTGTGCGAGGACGACCTGGTGGAGATCCTGGTCCGGCCCCGCAACAGCCTGGTGCGCCAGTACACCAAGCTGTTGAAGATGGACGAGGTGGATCTGGCGTTCACCGACGAGGCCCTCCGCGAGGTGGCCCGGCGCAGCCACACCTTCGGCTCCGGGGCGCGCGGACTGCGCACGATCCTCGAGCAGGCGATGCTCGACATCATGTACGAGCTGCCCGGCCAGGAAGCGATATCCGGCTGCACCATCGACGAGAGCGTGATCGACGGGACTGGCGAACCGCAGCTGTCGGACGTCCCCGCGGAAGGCGGACCATGACCCCACGACCGATCCTCCTCGCCAGCACCCTGGCGCTGGCGCTGCTGTTGCCGGCGTGCGGCCCGGACGAGCCGGAGGGACCGGCGCCCGTCGAGCCGACCGCGGAGCCGGCGCTCACCAGCGCCCCCCTCGAGGTCTTCCACGAGGTGGCCGACGGCGAGACCTTCGGCGAGATCTGCTCGGCCCACGGCATCCCCTACGCCGAGATGCTGGAGATGGTGGCGGCCAGCGAGGAGGTGCACGAGCTGACCCGCATCCGCGCCGGGCGCGTGCTCCAGATGCGCTTCGATCCGGCCACGGACGCCCTGCTGGACCTGGCCTACCCCACGGGTGAGGACGACTGGATCGTGGTCGAGGGCGCGCCCACCTACGCGGTCAGCGTCCAGGCGGTGCCCTACGAGGTGGAGACCGTGGCCGTCGCGGGGGAGGTCACGTCCTCGTTCTGGGGCATGGGCAGCACCATGGGCCTGCGCGCCGGGGACATCATCGCCCTGTCCGAGATCTTCGAGTACGACATCGACTTCGCCACCGAGGTACGCGCCGGGGACAAGCTCGGCGTGTGGATCGAGGCGCTGTCCCTGGACGGCAACTTCGCCAAGTACGGCGGCGTGCTGGCGGCGCGCTACATCAACGATGGCGAGGCCACCGAGGCGTACCTGTTCACTCCGGAGGGGGAGAAGACCGGCTATTACACCGCCGAGGGCATGTCCACACGCAAGAAGTTCCTGCGATCGCCGCTGAAGTTCAGCCGCGTGGCCAGCGGCTTCTCGCGCAGCCGCTTCCACCCGATCCTCAAGAAGAACCGGCCCCACGTGGGCACGGACTTCTCCGCCCCCACCGGCACGCCGATCCGCGCCCTGGGCAACGGCCGGGTCACCTTCGCGGGCTGGCGCGGCGGATATGGCAACCTGGTGATCATCCAGCACGACGAGAAGTACTCGACCCGCTACGGCCACCTCTCCAGGTGGGGCAAGGGCATCAAGTCCGGTACCCACGTGGAGCAGGGGCAGATCATCGGATACGTCGGGGCCACCGGCCTGGCCACCGGCCCCCACCTGCACTTCGAGTTCCGCATCCACGGCGAACCCGTGGACTTCATGAAACAGGACTTCCCCAACACCGAGCCGGTCTCCAAGGCGGAGATGCCGCGCTTCGAGGAGGAGCGTGACGCGCTGCGTACGCACCTCGATCAGCTGCTCCCGACCGCGGTGTCGGATCCCCCCGAGACGACCGAGCCGGCGGAATAACCCAGGGACGCCGGACGTTTGGACGATGGGCGCCCCCAATCGTGATAACTTGCCGCCATGACTGAAGAAGAGATCCCCCGTATCCCCCGTTCTCGCATGCCCTGGCTCCTGCTCGCGCTCGGTACCGGCGCGGCCGTTCTCGTCTGGGCGTCCACCGGCATCTGGAAGAGCAACCCCGAGGAGTTCGCCGAGGACATCAAGGCCACCTACGCGGCGTGCGAGGGCAACGAGATCCGCCTGCTCGCGGCCAAGCACAACCTGCAGCTGGTGTTCGAGCCGTGCGGGAGCAACAACTTCCTGCACTACCAGTGGTCCCCCAACGGCCTGGAGCTCTACTACCAGACCAACGCCGGCCCCTGGCTGCTCAACGGGGACACGGGGGAGCACCGCGCCCTGCCGGTGGGCTTCCCCATCGCCAACGCCGTGTGGTTCAACGACGACCTCATCGCGTTCCCCGAGAAGGGGGTGAAGTCGTACAACATCGACGTGTACGACGTGCGCAAGAACATCATCAACATCACCGGCGTCAAGCAGGTCGCGCCGGACACGTTGGTGCGCGGCGCCGCCGTGGACGAGGTGCTGTTCCTGGCCGCGGATCGGGAGCCCGAGCTGACCGTCCAGGACGACAGCCCGGAGCGGTCCGTGTACCGCCTGTTCGCCAACACCGGCCGCATCGAGCCCGCCTTCCCGTGGCTCACGGAGCCGGTCGAGGACTTCACGTACAACGCGCACGTGGATCTGGTGGCCTACACCACGGCGACGTCCGGCGGGGTGATCGTGGCCGAGGGAGCCAGCGGGACCCAGCGCCACGCCTTCCCCGGCACGAAGCGCGCGAGCGTCAGCGCCGACGGGCGTTTCATCGCCGTGGAGGGGCTCGGTGACGCGATCCCCATCTTCCACCAGAAGACCGAGGAGGACGTGGATCCCGACGCGGAGCCCACCGAGGCCCAGCCCATGGACGTGCCCGACTACATGCCCACCGAGGTCCAGCCACCCACGATCTGGATCGTGGACACGCGCGACGGCAACCAGGTCCAGCTACCCGACGTCTTCGGCTACAACTTCCAGTGGTACGAGGCCACGCCCTACTACTGCAGCTTCGTGCTGTGGGGCATGGAGAACAAGGAGTTCAACCGAAACGTCGTGCTCACCGACGTCACGCCGATACTCAAGTCGCTGGGGATCGAGATCGACATGGCCGCGGTGCTCGGCGCGGGCGCCGAGGAATAGTCGACGGTCGACGGTCGACGGTCGACGGTTGGGGTCGACGGTTTGTAGGTCGACGGTTCGGGTTCAGCCGCCCAGGGCGCCCTTCAACGCCTTCTTCGCCTTCTTCGTGCCCTTGACCTCGGCCGGCCAGACGTCTCCGGACCGTTCGAGCTCGAGGAGCTTGCCGAAGGGATCGTGGCAGGTGATCAGCGGGCCGAACTCGGCGCTGTCGTCGGCGCCGGTGACGGCGGGCCAGAGGCAGCGACACTCGGTGTGGGGATCCCACAACTCCAGGGTCAGACCGAAGCTGAGTACGCGCAGGTCGTACCGCTCACCCACGGCCGTGCGGTAGGCCTCGATGGCCCGCAGGTAGGCGTCGAGGGTGACGGGATCGAGGGTGGCGTCGTCGGCGAAGCGCTTGCCCGCGGCGGTGAGCAGCGGTTCGCCGTCGGGCACGAGCAGGGAGATGGTGCCGGTGACGGTGGGCTCGTGCCAGACCACCTTCACCGTGGCGGAGCGGGAGTCCACGTGGGGGCCGAGATCGCGGGCGAGCCCTTCCTCGAGCGGTGCGTCGGAGAAGAAGCCCTTGTACAGGGGACTCAGCCCCTCCAGCTGCAGATCCACGACGATGGGCTGGTCGGCCGGCCGAGGGTCCTGTGCCCCCTTGGCCGCGGGGGGCTCGTCGGTCTTGACGGTGTCGGGCGTCGTCGGTTCGTCGGCGGGATCGTCGCCGTCACCACACGCCAGCCCCAGGCACAGCAGGGGCAGCAGCAGCACGCCGACCGGGGGGCGGAGACGTCTCAGGTGGGGGTCTCCAGCCCCTTCTTCTTCATGATCTCCTCGAGGGCCTTCTTGTACTCGAACTCCCAATCCTGGGTCCCCTCGCGCACGTTCTTGATGCGGGCGCGCGCTTCCTTGTCCAGATCGGCCTCGTCGACGAGGATGCGGCGGAAGAGGACGTTCATCTTCTTACGCATCAGGTAGTCGTCGGAGTAGACCTCCTCGACATGGTTGCTCATCAGGAAGGCCTCGATGATCTGGCCGATGATCCAGCGGATGCCGTCGTCGCCGGTGGGGTGGCCGCGCTCGTCGGCGAGCATGCCCTTGACCTTGCCGAACTGGTCGTAGGTGATCTGGCGCTCGTGCATGTAGTCGCGCACGTCCTGGACGACCTTGGACTCCTGGCGCAGGTACTCGTCCAGGATGGAGCGGACGTCCAGGATGGCCTCTTCCCGGTTCTCGGGGACCACCTCGATGTCGCCTTCACGACCCAGGGTGTCGACGATCTCTTCGCCTAGCCTGGGGACCTGTGAACGAAAAATCCTCACGTGATCACCGCTTCCTCCCGGCCGCGCGCGAGCCGGGGATCAGAACAGCCACTCGAAGCCGCCGCCCAGCATGAACTCCTCGATCTTGTAGGGCTCGTGGTGGGCGTAGTGGCCGTCGGTGGAGTAGGTGAGATAGGCCGGATCGCCGTCGATGCCGTTGGCCGTATCCGGCTTGTTGCCGGTGCCGTCCGACGGGACATCGACCAGGTAGAAGCCCATCTCGAAGTTGATACGAAACTTCGGGTCCACGTTGAAGTGGAAGCCACCGAAGAGGTTGAACGCAGGGCCGAACTGGGTGGACCAGGGATCGTAGTCGGCCACCGGGTTGACGCCCCGGTAGGCCTCGTTCTCGATGAGGATCGCCATGGTGTCGGGCAGGTCCGTGTGGGTCCGCGTCCAGATGAGGCCGACGCCCGTGCCGAAGTACGGCTGGACCCACTTGAAGAAGCGGTAGGCCGGGTCGTGCTTCGCGACGGTGACCTCGTACTTGAAGTTGATGGTCATGCCGTAGGAGAACACGTAGGCCGGGACCCGCTGGGTGGTGACGCTGCCGGGATCCTCGCGCTCGGCGAAGTAGGTGACGTCCACGCCGGCGATCTGGTTGCCGTAGCTGCCGTGAGCGCCCTGGTGGTAGTGCACCACAAAACCGAGCCGCAGCCCGAGTCCGTACTTGAAGATGGCGTCGAAGTGCGGCAGGACCACCGCCGCGCCGGGCTTGAGCACCGCGTGGTCGCAGCCGCAGCGATCGAACGCACCGTAGCCGTTGAAGCCGATGCGGAAGTGATGCTCCTCATCGGCGGGTGGCTCCGTCTCCACCACCGGCGGGGCCGGCGGCATGGTCTCCACCTGCGCGGCGGCCGGCGCCACGATCAGCAGGGTCACGACGATCGAACTCAGCAGGACAGTTCGCATGCCTTCACCTCCCCGGTCCTAGGCCCGCACGAGCGCCCGCAGTTTTAACAGCGCGTGGGCGCGGGTGTCCACAAATCAACGCGCGAGGGGTCAAGCCTGGCGGCCGGAGAAGTCCGCCACGCGGCTGCAGTCCAGGGTCCCGTCCGGCGTCTGGTTGCCGTCCTCGTCGCGGTGATCCACCTCGATGGTCAGGGTGCCGTCCACCCGGTTGTGGCCGCTGTCTTCCGCGTCGGGACCGGCCGTGCCGGTGCTCGTCACCACCAGGTCGGCCCCCTCGGCCGAGGTCGTGCATTCCCCGCCGAAGTAGAACGCGCCGTCCACGTCCAGCGTGCCGAAGAAATCACATTCGCCAAACAGCACGGTGATGTCGGTGCCGTCCTGCTGGAGCTCCAGCTCGCCGAACGTGCCGTCGCCCCCCATCCAGGTGACGAAGGAGTCCACGAAGATGTCCACGCCATCTGGATAGCAGTCGCCGTCCACGACGGCCACGGTGACCGGGTACGTGCCCTGGACCGTGGGCACCAGGGGTTCCTCCTCGGGGCACCCCCCGAGCAGCAGTCCGCACGCAACGATGACCAGTAGAGTCCTCACGTCCACTCCTCTCGGCGCCTACGGGCGCCCTGGGAGGAGTGGTACCGCTTCAGACCAGCTCGCGCAAGATGGCAGCGGCGAGGGGCATCGGAATCGGCTCCGGGGCGGCCCCATCCACGGGGACCTTGCCGTAGCGGGCCCCGTTGGGGAGGAAGGCCTCCTCGACCTTGTCGTGGATGAACTCCCGCAGGGCGGCCTCGTCGTCCCGCGCCGGTCCTCCGGCCAGGACGTACTGGTGCAGGTCGAACAGGGTGTCGTCCACGAGTCGGCCGAACCAGTACTCGGCCTCCCCGCCCTGCGACAGGACCAGCAAGTGGTAGTCCTTCAGCGTTCGCTCCAGATCCGCTGCCGTGAAGGCGTTCGGATCCGGCTGCGGGGATTCGGGAGGGGCTGCTCCGTCGTCCCAGGGTGGAGCCTCGTCGTCCCCGATCTCCAGCAGGTGGGCCAGGCGGGCGGCGAACCCGTCGTCCAGGGCTCCCAGCAGGCTGCCCACGGGCGCCGGCTCGTCGGGTACGTGCGAGCGAGCGGGCTCCGAGACCGCGTGCAGGGACTGGCTGATCTGGGGTGGCGGTGTGGGTGGCGAGGCCTCGGGATCGATCGCGTCGAGGTCCGGCTCGGTCATGGCCTTCTGCCAGGCCTCGGCGGGGTCGACGGCCTCCATGTCCTGGCCGGTCTCGTAGACCGAGTCCACCGCATCGACGCTGTCGGCGTCGTCCGACTCGAGGGCCTGCAGCATGTCGCGCATGTATCCCTGCAGCTCCCGGTCCGACCACTCCTCCTCGGCGGACCGCTCCTCGCTCGATTCGTCGGGTGGGGCCGCCGCGGGCTCCGAGGGTTCCGAGGGTTCCGCGATCCCGGAGATGGCCTCCTCCGAATCCTCCAGGTCCGACCAGCTGTCCGCGGCCGGGCCGAGGTCGTCCGAGTCCTCGAGCCCGCCGAGGCTCACGTCGAGGGAGAACCGGTCCATGCTGGCGGCGGCCTGCTCGTCCTCCTCGGCCGGGGACAGATCCTCCTCGATCCCCGAGACGTCCGTGGAGGACGGCTCGCCTTCCGACGGTCGACCGTAGAGGTATCCGGGCAACGTGGACGACAGCTCCTCGCCCATGCCGTCGCCGAGTTCGCCACCGATCTCCTCGCCTTGTCGGCCGCCGTAGTGGCCCACCACGTCGGCGGTGCTGGCCAGGTCGGCCTGACCCGCGGACAGGCTCGAGGAGGACCTGGACGCCGCCGGCGCCGTATGCTCGTCGGAGTGGACCAGCTCCTTTTCGAGGAATTCGAGGTATTCCTCCTCGCTGAAGACCAGCGCCTCGGTCACCACCGACTCGGCCCGGCTCAGGCCCTTGAGCTTGGGGACCCGCGTGAGCCGCCGCAGGGCGAACACGTCGTTGTTGTCCGGATCGTGGAACACCAGGTCGAACTCGTAGACCTTGGGCCCGGCGTCGCGGCCGCCTATCTCGAAGGTGTGGTCCCCGTGCGGCAGCCAGAAGGGCAGGTCGTTGAGCCGGACCAGGGACTTGAGCTCGTCGTAGGACGACAGGTCGAGGCAGATGCCGGTGTTGTTGAGGTCCTCGTCGAGCACACGCACCTGGAACAGGTCCAACGGGTCGCTGGTCTGATCGCGCGCGTCCTCGCGCGTCAACGTCAGGTAGTGCTCCATCGCCCCCTTCTTGCCGGTGTTGAGGCGACTGGCCTTGTTGATGGACGGGCCGATGGCGCGGAGCTTGACGCTGGGCTCGCCGGACGAGTCGAGGTCGGGCACGTTGACCAGCGTGTACTCGCCGGTGGCGATGCCCACGCGGAAGCCGTCCATGGCGAAGGGGTTCTTCACGGCCTTGGACAGGGGACGGAACTGGACCTCGAGGTTGTCCGCGAAGTTCCGGCGGAACGCGGCGACGTACCGCAGGGCGCTCAGCGGCTCGGTGAAGATGTCGAGGATCGCGTCGCCCTCGAAGCCCTCGGGGCGTCCGCCGAAGGAGCCCAGCTTCTGGCGCGCCCGGAACAGCCGCTCCAGGGCCAGGGCCGCCAGCTCGCCCCGCTCGCTCTTCTCCATGTCGCTGCCGGCGCTGCCATGGGACCGCCCGAAGAACAGTTCGCGCGCCTTGGCGGTGAAGCCGATCAGGTCGATGAAGACCGCGGTCCCGGCCCGGTTGCGGCGGAACGTCTCGTAGTAGCTGCCCAGATCCAGCGGCACGGCCGTGGGGCGCAGTTGATCCTCGCCGAGGAAGTACGTGCCCCGCTTCTCCGTCACCTCCTCCAGGAACGAGTGCAGGGTCTCGAACAGGTCCAGCGTGCGCACCTGTCGCGCCAGCTCGAGGATCCGCCCCTGCTTGCCCCGCAGCCGCTCCGGCGAGCTGAGGCTGCGCAGGAACTTCGAGGAGAAGGCGCCGTGCTTGCCCGACAGGGCTCGCCGCACGTTGAGCTGCTCGAGCTGGCTGAGCAGGTAGCGCAGCACCTCGTCGCGGAAGACCAGTGACCAGCCCACCTTGAACGACAGCCTGGCCTGGGCGCCTGCGTCGATCACCTCGGCGTGCTCGGGGAGCCGCTTCAGGTCCAGGGCGTCCGCGGTGGCGAGCTTGTCGTCGTCGAAGAACTGGGTGACGAAGAACTGCTCGGCGCCGGACAGGGCCCGCTCGTCCCGGTGCCCGAAGAGGTCCTCGATGATGGCGCGCAGCGCGCGCGCCAGATCGTTGACTTGCGTCGCGCGCAGGCCGAAGTCCTTCACCGAGACCAGGGTGCGCGCGTGGAACTGCATCAGGAAGTCGGGCGGGAGCAGGAACACGAGCCGGTTGGCCACCAGCGCCTGGTGCAGGGCGTTGGGCTGCTCGTCGCCCACCAGCCGCGCGACCGAGCGGTTGGCGAACTCGTTGCGCGCGATGATCTCGCGCAGCGCGCTGCGACGGACGTCGATGAGGCCGCTCTCCACGGACCCTTCGGGTTGCTGCAGGCGGCCCAGCGCCACGAGGGCCTCGTCCCGGACCCCCGGGCAGACGTCGCGCAACCACTGCAGGAACGCCTCGTCCGGGTGCAGCATGCGCGTCATCAGCCACGACAGGTGGATCCACAACACGCTGTCGAGGCGGAAGATCGTGCCGTGGGCGCGCGTCTCCGCCACGAGCTCGATGAGCTCGGTGAAGTACGGCTCCTCCTGGAAACGGTCCATGTCGGCGTGGATGCGGCTCTGCCCCGAACCCGCGCCGGCGAACGCGTCCTCCACGGCCTCGCCCATGAACTGGACCAGCAGCTCGGTGAGATCGGGCCCGGGCACCACCGGGTACGCGCGCAGTACGTCACCGACGCGCGCCTCCTTGAGGGACAGCTCGGTCAGCGGCGGGATCGCCTGCCGCAGCCCCGGGATGGTGGCGTCCAGCTCGCGCACGTCGCCGAGGAATCTGCAGCGTTCGAGGATCGTCGAGATGGTGTCGAACTCGGCCATTTCCGATACCCCGATTATCCCACGCACGCGCGTCAAATGGGGAGTGACCGGCCGAAAGAACCCGTCGACCGTCGACCGTCGACCGTCGACCCTCCTCAGATCTGGGGGAAGAGCGCCCTTCTCAGCTGCTCGCGTTGCTCGGGCGTCAGGGTCGGCGGCAGGTGGATCAGCACGAAGTCCCGGGGCCGCGGTCGCACGAAGACGATGGGGTACAGCACCACGCGGCTGCCCTGGTCGTCCCGGACGAACACCAGCGGGTAGGCCACCTCCATGGGGTCGCCGTCGTGGTCCTGGAATTCCAGGCCCTCGGCCACGCCCACGAGGCACTGGCGCAGATCCCCGAGCTCGGGATCGATCTCGACGAATACTTCTTCGGGATCCCCCTCTCGCGTGACCTCCAGGGAGAGGGTCACCTCGCCCGGCTCGTTGGCGCCGAGGTGGATCACGAAACAATCGAGGAAGAACTTCGTGGCGCGGTGCAGGACATCCCGTGCCTCCCCCACCTCCAGGTAGCGGTCCGTCCGCTCGCCGGTGTGCGCCAGCTTGTCCGAGGCTGCCGCCCCGACGGGGGTGAGGCAGATCGCGACGATCAGGGCGCGCAGGAGATTCCTCACAGCACCCTCCTCAGCGTGGTCCGGTTGTGGTCGGTCTGCTGGATCACGGCGCGCACCACCCCCTCCTCGCCCTCGCCGGCGTCGTAGGGGGCCTCGTAGGTGCGGATGGTGCGTACGAGGTCGATCTCGTACGAGTGTTCCTGAAAGTCGCCCGCGTCCAGGGCGAACAGCATCCGGCCTGTGATGGTGCCCTCGGCCGACACCTCGGTGAAGCGGCCCGGCGCCCGGTTCCCGCCGACCTCCGCCACGTCGCCGCTGTACTCCAGCTCGACACACGACTCGCCCAGCAGGCAGTTCACGGGCTCGCCGATCCGGGTGTACGTCAGATCCATGGTCTGGCGCACCAGCGTGTACCGGTCCACCCGTAGCGGCACCGAGCTGCGCACGGTGATCTCCGCGCCGGCGTCCGGCAACTCCACGGGCAGGCGGATGTTCAGCTGGGAGAAGACCTCCGCGAAGAGACCGCCGAACCGGCCGAAACCGGTGAAGTGCTCGAAGCCAAAGGTCTCGAACACCTCGCCGCTGGAAAACGTGCGCAGGGCCACCGACTTGCCCAGGAGGCCCTCCGCGTCGAGGCCCACGAGGCCCTGCGGCGTCCGCTCGCCGCCCGAAGCGCTCACCACCCGCACGACCACGCCGGCCGTCCCGTCGTCGAAGTACTGGGCCTTGTACCGCTCCAGCTGGCCGCGGATCTCGAACGTCTCCGACGCCAGCTTCGCGTCCAGGTTCGACCGTTCGTCCGGCGTCAACACCGGCGGGATCTCGTCCAGGGAGGTGCTCACCTCGTGGACCGACTCGAAGCTGTACCGCAGCACCGTGTCGTCCGGCAGGTTCCAGCGCAGGGAACGCAGGCTCCAGCCACACGCCACGACGGGGACGCACAGCAACAGCACCAGGGGGCGGAGGGCTCGCATGGCTGAGCATGATAGCGGGAACTGGGATCGTGGGAGGGAAAAAGGTGTCCGGGTGGGGAGGCTCGCCCCGGTCCCCCCCTCTTTTTCGCCCCACCCCCCTAACTGCCTGGAATCCTACATGTTTCCAACTGCCTAATAATTAGGCAATCTGCAGTACGCCCCTTGGTACCGTTGGGAAACCGTCACAATCATCAGAATGCCCACAGAGTTATCCACAGGAGGGTGTGGGTTGGGGGGGGAAGTCGACGGTCGACGGTCGACGGTCGACGGTTTGGGTCGACGGTTTGGGGGTCGACGGTTGGGAAGAGAATTCGGTGGTTGACAGGCCGAAGGGGTTGCTTTAGAAATCCCTCCCGCCGGTGGCTCAGTAGCTCAGCTGGTTAGAGCGTGCGACTCATAATCGCAAGGTCGGCGGTTCAAGTCCACCCTGAGCCACCAGGCAAAAATCCAACAAACCCGCCCACTTGGGCGGGTTTTCTGGTTCTTGGGATCGGCGTTTGCGCCGGGCGCCACAGACTGTACAATTGTTCAGTATGGGACGTGAGGCACTGGTGGGGTGCTCCGGCTACTCGTATCCCGAGTGGATCGGACCCTTCTACCCCGACGGGACGCCGCGCAGCCGCTTGCTGGAGCGGTACTGCGAGCAGTTCGACGTCCTGGAGGTGAACTACACGTACTACCGCATGCCCACGGCCGCCTCCATGCACAAGATGGTGCAGCGGACGGGCGGCGGCATGACGTTCGTGGTCAAGGCCAACGCGGCCATGACCCACGAGCGGACAGGGGATGCCGAGGTGGTGAAGTCCTTCGTGGAGGCGCTGCAGCCCCTGCGGGACGCCGGAGTCCTCGGCGCGGTGCTCGCCCAGTTCCCCCAGTCGTTCCACGCAGACCGCCCCTCGGCCCGCTACGTCAACTGGCTCCACGGCCAGATCGGCGACCTCCCCCTGGTGGTGGAGCTGCGCAACGGTGGCTGGGCGCGGCGCGAGGTGTACGCCTGGCTCGGCCGCAAGGGCGTCGCCCTGTGCAACGTGGACCAGCCGCGGCTGCCCGCCCTCTTCCCCATCACCTCCATCGTCACCTCCAACCTCGCCTACGTGCGCTTCCACGGCCGCAACGCCGAGAGCTGGTACCAGCCCGAGGACCCGGGCGATCGATACGCCTATCGCTACTCCGAGGAGGAGCTCCTCCCCTGGGTCGAGCGCATCCGACAGCTCATCGATCGCAGCGACAAGATCTTCGTGCTGTTCAACAACCACCGCGACGGGTTCGCGCCGGCGAATGCGAGGACGTTCCAGGGATTGTTGAGGCAGGGGGGCTTGGGGGGCTAGTCCCCGCTCACCCCCAGCGCCTGCTCCACCGCATCCAGGTTCCGCTGGATCCGAGGTACGTAGCTGCTGTCGGGGAACTCCTCCATCAGGCCGGTGAGCAGGGCGCGGGCGGCCTCGAGGAGTTCGGTGCGGCGGGCGGGATCGGTCTCGGACTGGGCGGCGACGAAGAGGTCGCCGGCGCGGCGGCGCTCGTCGCGCACGAGGATGTCCAGGGTGCGGGCGGCCTCCTGGCGGGCCTGATCCTCGCGATCGGTGCCCTCGAAGCGGGCGTAGATGGCGGCGGCGTCGCGGAATCGCTCGTCGGCCAGGAGGGCCTGGGCCTCGGCCACGGCCTGGGCCCAGGAGACGTCGAGTTCGACGGTCTCGCCCGTGTCCACGAGGGCCTCGGCGGCCTCGATGGCGAGGCGGAGCTCGGCGGCGACGGCGTCGGCGCCTTGCTCGGCGATGCGCGCGGCGCAGCCGCGGGCGAGGTCGAAGGGGGGGCCGTCGGCGAGGTCGAGGCCGGCGTCGCGGCGCAGCCCGTCCACCACCCCGGCGCGCGCGAGCTCGGCCTCGGAGATGAGGAAGCCGGCCTCCCGCTGCATGTCGGGGGCCACGGCGCGGGCGGCCACGGCGCGGCCGGCGGACGCCGCGCCCTCGATGTCACCCATCTCCAGCAACACCCAGCCGTGGGCCAGCTCGTCGCGATCCGGTCCGTCGGGGAGGGTGGTCAGCAGGTCGATCTGCTCGCGCATCAGGCGGGCCCGGTCCGCCATCTCGGCGGCGAGATCCTGGGCGGGCTGCACCGACGCGAAGGCCTCCTGGGCCAGCTCGTACTGGCCCAGGGCCAGCTGCCACATGCCCAGGCGGTAGCGCGCGTAGGCCGTCATCGCGGCGTGGGCGTCGTCGGGGGGGATGCGCTCGAGCAGGGCCTCGGCCGCGGCGATGGCCTCGGCGTACCGTCCCTCGGCGGCGGCGGCCTCGGCCGCGCCGAGCACGGAGTCGAAGGTGACGCTCACCGGGATGGGGGGCTCCTCCTCGCCCACGGTCAGGCCGGCCAGGGCCCGCGATACGGCGGCGAGGTAGGCGCGCAGGACGGCGGCCTCGCGCTCGCGCCCCTCGGCGCCAGTGAGGTCCCCCTCCTGCTGCAGCTGCGCGAGCTGCTCCCACAGGTCCTCCGCGTGCGCGGCCAGGATCTGGCGAGCCCCCTCGGCGTCCTCGGCGTCCCGGCGGGCCTGGGCCAGGCCGCGGCGCACGTCCGCTGGCTCGAACAGGGGCTCGTACTGGTCGCGGGTGGTGTCCGGCGGCTGGACCGGGCGGCAACCTGCCAGGCCCGTGAGGAGCGCAACGAGGATCGACAGGGGCAGGGTCGTCTTCATGGATCACCTGGGTTCGAACGGACCGTATTGTCCCCCGCTGCCGGCCACCCGGTACAGGGTGACGCCGTCCGCGCCGGCCTGGATGGGCAGGCCCGTGGTCGGATCGACCACGACGGCCTCGAGCCCGCGGCCCAGGACGAGGTCGTGGGGCCCGCCGTCGGGGGCTTCGAAGCGGTCGGTGACGCCCTGCACCGCGCCGAGCCAGGCGGGCAGGCTCCCCGTCGCGCCGGCGAGGCGGATGGAGCCGCGCGCCATCTTGCGGTTGTCGTCGTAGCCCACGTAGCTGGCCACCACCACGCCGTCGCCCAGGGACCAGCCGCCCTTCACCGGGCGGGGCACGATGCCGGCGAAGGCCGCGTTGCGGTAGCTGTTGGTGGTCCCCGTCTTGCCGGCGAGGGGGACCTCGGGGAAAGCCGCAGCGGCCTGACGGCCCGTGCCGCGCAGCACCACGTTGCGCAACACCTGTCCCACCGCCTCCGGCGCGGCGCCCTCGGTGAGGGCGTGACGTTGCCCCTCGGCGCGATACACCACGGTGCCGTCCTTGAGCCGGATCTCGAGGATGATGGCCGTGGGGCGCTGCTCCTCACCAAAGGTGACGGTCCGGCCGTCGCGCATCGCCTGGTACATCAGCGCCAGCTCGAGCAGGGTGACCTCGCTGCTCCCCAGGGGCAGGCTCATGCCGGTGGCGAGCTCGCTCTCGACCCCCATCTGTCGCGCCAGGGCGATCACGTAGCGGATGGCCACGAGGGTGCGGAAGTCCCGCAGCACCCCCAGCGTCGAGAGGGTGTACAGGTCGCCGTCCTCCATCGAGGACGCGCGCGACTCGATCTCCTGCGCCATCCCCTCGAGGGTGGCCAGGGACAGGCTGCCGCGGACGAGGACCGCCTCGTCGGCCAGGGCCTGCTCCAGCTCACCCCGTCCGGCCAGGTAGCCGATCTGCTCCCCCTTGAGCGGGGCCCATCCGTCCCCGCCCTCGCCGCAAGACAGGGCCAGGCGGCCGTCGATCATGCCGGCGTACCAGCCGGCGACCGGGGCGAACGTCAGCGACTCGGCTTCGCCGCTGGTGGAGCTGCGCAGCCGTCCGAGGTCGCGACGACAGCCCTGGGCGTCGTCGAGCAGCGAGAGGAACGAGGTCTCCAGCAGCGCGCGGCGATCCGCCTCCCGCTGCCGGGCGCGCTCGTCGGCGAACTTGAGCCCGTAGTGCAGGCGGTCCAGCGTGGCGAGCTCGTCCGCGCGGCCGTCGAACTGCAGGTCCACGCGGACGTCCTCGCGCACGACGTCGAAGACCCCCTCGCGGATGCGGTCGCCCGTGGGCACGATGCCCGCGGGGGCGCGTTTGCGCTCGATGTACTGCGCGCGGCCCGCGCCGCGGCCCCGGGTGAGGCCGGCGAGGCCCGCCACCTCCTGGAACTGCGCCTCGTTGAGGTGTTCGGTGAGGTGATACAGCAGCCAGACGCTGGCCAGGTTCTCCGAGTGCACGCCGGCCCAGGCCAGGCTCACGTCGTCCGGGGCGTTCTCGTGGTCCGGCCGGGGGAAGTAGAAGCTGCCCTCGAAGGGGAAGACGTCGCGCCGGTTGTCCAGCACGTCGGTCACGGTCCAGCCGAGCTGCAGCGCGGCGTAGTAGACCAGCGGCTTGAAGGTGGAGCCGAATTGCCGGCGCGCCTGCACGGCGCGGTTGAAGTCGCGGTTGCGGTTGCCGCCGACCATGGCGAGGATCTCGCCGTCATCCAGGGCGACGACGCCCCCTTGCAGCTCGGTGAGGTGCTCCACGTCGAGCAGGAGCCCCTCGTCGCCTTCCTCACGCACGGACACCCACAGGATGTCCCCCTTGCTCACGCGCCGCAGCGTCGCCGTGGTCTCCGACGCGCTCGCCTGGGCCCAGCGGTTGCGGTCGGCGGACCGCTTGAGCAGGGTGGCCAGGCGCGTCGTCCCCTCCACGTCCACCAGGCCACGCGTGCCCCCGAGGTCCACCTCGAGGGTACGGCGCTGGGGATCCACCGCGACGACCTTGCCCCAGTGGCAGGTATGGCGGCGGATGTCCGCCCTGGAGACAGGTCGGATCTCCCGCGAGGGCTCCACCACGTCGTCGAGGCCGACCCCCTCCAGCGGGATGCCCACCTCGGTGAGGTGGTGGAGCAGGCCGTACAGCGCCTCGGTCTGCACGTGCGCGTCGAGGGTGGTGACGATCTCGATGCCCGCGGTGGAGGGGTTGTCGATGCCGTGGTCCTGCAGCACGTCGAGGAACTGTTCACTGTCCAGCTCGCGCGCCACCGCGTCCAGCACCACGCCGTAGGGGTAGCGGAAGCGCCCCCGCTCGAACGGGATGTCCCGTTCGGCCAGCGCGGCGTGGTCGTCGGCGGTGATGTACCCCTCCTCGAGCATCCGGCCGAGCACGTACGCGGTTCGCTTGCGCGATCGTGCGCGGGCGTCCGTTCTCTTCTCCGCGGTATCGCCGATGAACGGGTCGAACCGCGACGGCGACTGCACCACCCCGGCGAGGAAGGCGCACTCGAGGGTGTCGAGCTGGCCGACGTCCTTGTCGAAGAAGTACCGCGCCGCGATGCCCAGCCCCCGCCCGTTCCCGTTGACGTAGAACTGGTTCGAGTAGAACTCGAGGATGTCCTCCTTGGTGTAGTGGTGCTCCAGGCGCAGGGAGTCCAGGGCCTCGTGGGCCTTGTCGCGCCACGTGAACGCGCGCCGGGCGTAGAACAGGTTCTCGGCGGTCTGCTGCGTCAGCGTGGAGCCGCCCTCCACCACCTTGCCCGCCTGGATGTTGTGCAGCATGGCCCGGCCGATGCCGGACCCGTCGAAGCCGTGGTGCTCGAAGAAGCTCTTGTCCTCGGAAGCCACGAGGGCGTGCACGAACGCCGGCGGGATATCGTCGTACGGCACGTACTGACGATGCTGTTCGTCGAAGAACACACCGATCTTGGTGTTGCCGTCCCGGTAGAACACCGGGCTCTCCTGGGAGATGGCCGCCAGGATCCAGTCGCGCTCCAGGTGCGCACCGGGGTGGGCCACCACGTGATGGCGGTACACCAGCGCCGCGGCCGCGCCGCCCGCGACCGCCAGGACCGCGAGGATCGCCACCCGGCGCCGCCAGCGCTGGAAGAAGCCGACCTTGCGCGCCTTCTTGCCGCGCCGTCCCCTCCCCTTTCCCTTGGCCTTCTTGCGGCTCACCCACGTCCTCCGGAGGCCGCCACGTCCCGGTAAAGGGCCTCCACCCGTTCGAAGTTGGCCAGGTCGCGATTCTCCAGCGCGGTCTCCCGCGCGGCGACCCTCAAGCCGCTCTGATCCGGATGCTCAAGAAACTCCCGGACCGCGGCGGCCATTCCTTCCACGTCCTCGGGATCGTCGAGCACGCGCACGGCCGGACAGTCGCGCAGCACCTCGACCGCGCCGTTGGTGGCCGTGGTCACCACGGGGAGCTCCGAGGCCAGCGCCTCGAGGGTGACGTTGGCGAAGGGGTCGTAGCGAGTGGGCAACAGCAGCAGGTCGGCGCCGGCGTAGACCCGCTCCATGCGCTCCACGTCGCCGGCGAAGTGCACCTGCTCGAGCACGCCGAGCTGGCGGGCCATGTCGGCGAACTCGTCGAAGCGCCGGTCCTCCCCCGCCACCAGCAGCTTCAGGTCCGGCATGTCCTGCAGCTCCGCCAGCACCTTCAGCGCCGTGTCCAGCCCCTTGCGTTCCCAGTCGCTGGCCACCAGCAGCATCACCGTATCCTCGGGGACCAGGTGCACCTGGGCGCGCACCTCGGTGAAGAACAGGGGCCGGTTCTTGGGGTGGAAGCGCTGGGTGTCCACGCCGTTGTGGAATACCTCGAGTCGCTCGGCAGAGGAGGGGTAGTACGTGAGCAGCTCCCTGCGGCTGGCCTCACTGACCAGCTGCAGGCGGTGCACCCGCGTATCCGTCAGCTGCCGGCGCTCCAGCCACAGCAGCCACCAGTGCCGCAGGCTGAGCTTGATCAACCAGGACTTCCAGCCCGCCTTCGTCCGCCCCGCCAGCCCCTCGAGGTAGGTGCGGTGGCATCCCCCGCCCAGTCGGTGGATGTGGTGGCCGGTGGTGCGGCCGAACCCGTGCACCACGTCGAACTCACCCCGCTTGACCAGGATCTGCGTGATCACCCAGGTGGCCAGCAGGCGCAGCAACCCGCCCACGCGAGGGATCCACATGGGGTGGAAGTGCAGGCCGCGTATCCCCGCCAGCACGGGGTCCACGTGGGTGCTGAACACGTGTACGTCGTGCCCCTGCTCCGACAGGTGGCAGGCCAGCCCTACCACGTACCTCTCCGTGCCGCCTTGCAGCATGAACCGCTGATGTACCAGTGCGATTTTCACAGCGGGAATGGTCCCCGAGATCAGGGTACGGGTCAAGGTAGGGAGGGGATAGAAATGGAGGCGCCGACCGGATTTGAACCGGTGATGGAGATTTTGCAGACCTCTGCCTTACCACTTGGCTACGGCGCCTCTTGAGAGAGAACAGGGCACGCAGAATGGCGAGTTGCGTCGACGGTGTCAAGACCCTGGTGGAAGCGACCGCCGCGTGGGGTGTTCTGGGGCTCGTGCGACCGGGGTGCTGGCGACCGCCATTGCCCTTGCGCATGGAACGTCGATCCGCTACCAAGGTACGTGCCCTTGTGGCTCTGCGCGGGCTCCATCCGAGAGGAGATGGGATGAGCGTCGTCGAGACCCTGTTGATGCAGTTTTTCCTGTTCGTCGGGGCCAAGTGGATCCTCTGGCTGCTGATCGTCCTGTCCGTGATCCTGGTGGCCATCGTGGTGGAGCGCGCGATCTTCTTCCTGCGCAACTCCGCGGACTTCGCGCGCCTGTCCGCGCGAATCAACGAACTGATGGGCACGGGGGACGTGGAGAAGTTCCGCACCGACGTGGAGAAGCTGCGCGGCGTGGAGGCGGTGGTGCTGAGGCGATCCCTGCAGTCCATGGAGCGCGGCGCCGAGTCCGTCGAGGAGGTCATGGACGGGGTCCTGTCCATGGAGCGCAAGCGCATGGAGCGGGGGCTGACGTTCCTGGGTACGGTGGGCGCGAACGCCCCGTTCATCGGCCTGCTGGGCACGGTGCTGGGCATCATCCGAGCCTTCCGCGACCTCAGCACGTCCATCGGCGAGGCCCAGGGCGCCTCTGCCGTGATGGCAGGGCTCTCCGAGGCCCTGGTGGCCACGGCGGCCGGCCTCTTCGTGGCCATCCCCGCGGTGGTGGCGTTCAACTACTTCCAGCGGCACATCAAGTCGGTGGTGACCAACTCGGCGAGCATGAACCGCTTCGTGCTGTCGCAGATCCGCGGCCAGGGGAGCTGAGGCGCCATGTCCGCCAAGTTCGACGCCGAAGAGGGCATCAACGACATCAACGTCACGCCGCTGGTCGACATCATGCTGGTGCTGCTGATCATCTTCATGGTCACCACCACGACGATCATCGCCCCGTCCATCAAGATCGAGCTCCCCGAAGCCAGCACCGGCGGCCCCACCGAGAGTTCCATGCTCGGGCTGCTGCTGGCCGTGGACGGCACGCTGCTGCTCAACGGTGAGGAGACCACCGAAGATCAGCTGCGCGAGTACATCCGCGCGCCGGCGTCCGGCGATCCCGCCGAGATGCAGGCCATCATCGCCGCGGACACCGAATGTCGGCACGGCGCCGTCGTCCACCTGATCGACGTGATCAAGCAAGAGGGCGTCATCCAGTTCGCCATCAACATCG
This sequence comes from uncultured Rickettsiales bacterium, assembly GCA_964558555.1. GTDB lineage: Bacteria > Myxococcota_A > UBA796 > UBA9615 > CAYRNR01 > CAYRNR01. The sequence continues at coordinate 31,955 of CAZLEO010000061.1, forward strand.
AGATGTCGCCGGAGGCCCTCGACGCCCTGCGCGAGCGACCCGACGAGGACGCGGCTGGCGGGAAATCCGAGGCCGGATGACCCAGCCCGGCCAGCTCAGGGTGGTCCAGGGCGGCCAGGCCGCTGCCCGCGCCCTGCCCCTCGACGAGAAGCCGCCCCGCCGCGACCCGATCCCCGTCATCCCGCCGCCCAGCTACGGGTGGCTCCTGCTTGTCTTCGGCATCTGCGCCTCGATCGTCTTCCACGGCGTCGCCATCTTCATCGCCATCAAGGCGCCCAAGCTGCTGGCCCAGCGCGAGGACACCATCGTGCGCATGTTCGTCGTGGAGCAGGCGCCCGAACCCGAGGTGGAGGCCGAACCCGAGCCGGAGGAGGTCGAGGACGAGCCCGAAGAGGTGGACTTCCAGGACGCGGTGGTCGCCGAGGCGCCACCACCGGACGCGCAGCCCGAGGAGAGGGAGCCGCCCAAGCCGGTCTTCGGGGTGAGCATGAAGTCCACGGTGGAGGGGGGAGCGAGCTGGGGCATGACCGTGGGCAACACCGTGGGCATCGACCCGGAGGACTCCGCCGATCCAGAGGAGCTCGTGGACGATGGCGCCCCCACGGTCAAGTACGAGTACATCGACCGCGAGCCGGTGGTGACCCGTCGTCACCAGCCCGAGTACCCGGCGGCGTCCAAGGCGGCCGGCATCGAGGGGGACGTGGTCCTCTACTTGACCATCGACCACAACGGCGACGTGGTGGACGTGGCGGTGGTCACCGGCCCCAACAAGGAGCTCAACGACGCGGCGCGCGCGGCCATGTTCAGGCACAAGTTCCGGCCGGCGACGCAGGGGGGCAAGCCGGTCGTCGTGACGCGCTACCCGTACATCTTCACCTGGATCATCGAGGAATAGACGCACGGCGGGGTCCGCACTGGCGCCGCGACGCCAGCTGCGCCAGAATGCGTTCCGACACGGGAAACCCGGGATTGATGAGACGACACCTCTTGCCCCTGCTGCTGCTGCTGCTGCTCGCGAGCGCGACGGCGTACGCCCAGGAGGTGGCCGACGAGGCCCCGGAGGAGGACGCGCCGTCCGCCGTGCTGCCGCCCGTGCACCTCACCCACCCGGAGCCGCTCTTCCCCGACGCCGCCCTCCAGGCCGGCGTGGAGGGTACGGCCGTGTTCCGGCTGGACGTGGACGCTGCGGGCCGCGTCTCCGAGGCGGTGCTCGTGCGGGATCCCGGCCACGGCATGGGAGAGGCGGCGCGGGCGGCGGTTCTCGAGGCGACCTTCGATCCAGCCACCGTCGCGGGGGAGCCCGTACCCTTCGAGGACCTGTACTTCAAGGTCCCGCTGGATCACCCCGACATCGAGCCGCCGCCGCTGCCCGAGGGTGAGATGGCCGAGCAGCTCACGCGCATGCCGGAGCTGATCGAGTCCACGCCCGCCGTGTACCCGCCCCACAGGATGGAGGTGGGTGACCAGAGCACCGTCGCGCTGCAGATCCTCATCGACGAGCGCGGCCACGTCACCCAGGTGCGGCTGGTGCGATCCGGGGGCGACGACTTCGACATCGCCGCCCTGGACGCGGTGTGGGCCTATCGCTTCTCCCCGGGGCACGCGGGCGAGGTCCCGGTGGCCGTGGCCATCGACTACGACTACGTGTTCGAGCTGCAGGAGCGGGTCGTGGAGACCGTGGCCGAGACCGGCTACGACGACATCGACCCCGAGGGCCCGGAGAACTTCACCGGCATCGTGCGTGAGCGCGGCACGCGCAACCCCATGCCGCTGGTGGAGGTGTACATCGAGGAGTTCGAGACCTCGGTGTTCAGCGATGACAGGGGTCGCTTCGCCTTCCGCGGCATCCCGGTGGGCACCTGGCACGTGCTGATCCTCGCCCCCGGCTTCGAACCGTTCCGCACCGAGGAGGACATCGTCCAGGGGGAGCTCACCGACGTGGTGTACTTCGTGCGTCCCTCCCCCACCGGCGTCAACCGCACCGTCGTGCGGACCAAGAAGGAGCGCAAGGAGGTCAGCCGCACCGCGTTGACCATCGAGGAGATCGAGCGGGTGGCCGGCACCTTCGGCGATCCCATCAAGGTGGTGCAGAACCTGCCCGGCGTGGCGCGCAGCCCCTTCGACTTCGGCATCCTCATCGTCCGCGGCTCCGGCCCGGAGGACACGGGCGAGTACGTGGACGGCCTGCGCGTGCCGCTGCTGTACCACTTCGGCGGGTTCCGGTCGGTGATCTCACCGATCATGATCGACTCCATCGAGTTCTACCCCGGCGGATACGGGGTTCGCTGGGGCCGCACCCAGGGCGGCGTGATGAACGTGGCCACCCGGCGCGAGTTCCCCGACCAGGTCCACGGGCTCGTACGCATCGACCTCATCGACGCCGAGGCCGCCCTGATCGGCTCGTTCAAGAAGGACGGGGACAAGGTGGGCGGGTTCGGCGTCGCCGGCCGGCGCAGCTACCTCGACCTGGTGCTGCCCGCCCTGGCGCCCCCCTCGGTGGATCTGTCCAACACGGTCCTGCCCCAGTGGTGGGACGTGCAGACCAAGCTCGCGGTGCAGCCCGATCCCCGGGTCGACCTGTGGACCCTGTTCTACGCCAGCGACGACCAGACCTCGACGGTGAGCGACCAGCCCGTGAGCGAGCTGTCCGCCGAGAGCGGCGGCTACTCCGGCTTCCGCACCAGCTTCGTGCGGGCCACGGCCGGCGGCGCCCTGCGCCCCCACCGCCGGCTGACCCTGGACTGGTCCTTCGGGTACTCCTACGACGCCATCCGCATGAGCCTGGGCAGCACCTTCGGCGGCGGCACCGCGTCGCACTTCCTGTACGGCCGCTTCGAGGCGACCCACGAGATCGCCGACTGGTTCACCGGCCACGCCGGCCTGGACTACGCCGGCGGCAAGGATCGCTTCGAGCTGTTCACCTCCATGGTGACCCAGGCCCTGGGCAACGATCCCACCGCCGAGAGCGAGACCCTGGTGATCGTCGGCGACATCTCTGGCCACGCCCCGGCCCTGTTCGTCGAGGGTGTGGTCAAGCCGCTGGGCGACGAGCGGCTCAAGATCATCCCGGGGCTGCGCTACGACTACTACTGGATCGACGGGCTGAGCTCGTTCTCCACCCTCGACCCGCGCGTGGCGGTGCGCGGTCAGGTCTACAAGACCACGGTGCTCAAGGGCTCCGCCGGCCTTTTCCATCAGAACCCCCAGCCGTGGGAGCTGTTCGAGGGACTGGGCAACCCCGACCTCGATCCGGAGCGCTCCTACCAGTTCGTCGCCGGCGTGGAGCAGCAGTTCGCCCCGTTCCTCACCCTCGACGCCCAGTTCTTCTACAAGTACATGACGAACATGGTCGTGATCGGCTTCGGCGAGGTGGACAGCGCCGACGACGTCTGGCGCAACGGCGGCCTCGGACGGGTCGTCGGCGGCGAGTTCATGCTGCGCTGGTCGCCACACCGCAACTTCATGGGCTGGATCGCCTACACCCTGTCGAAGAGCACCCGGCAGGACCGTCCCGAGAGCGACTGGTACACCTTCGAGTTCGACCAGCCCCACATCCTCGACATCGTCGCGTCGTACGAGTTCCCGTACCACATCACCCTGGGCGCCCGTTTCAGGCTCGTGTCGGGCAACCCCGCCACCTCCATGATGGGCGCCATGTTCGACGTGGACAGCCCCATGTACATGCCGGTGCAGGGTGAGTACATGGGCACGCGCGTACCGGCCTTCCACCAGCTCGACATCCGCATCGACAAGGAGTTCATCTTCCGCAAGTGGCGGCTCACGGCGTACCTGGAGATCATGAACGTCTACAACCGGGCCAACCCCGAGACGATCATCTACAACTTCGACTACACGGAGCAGGACTACGTCAACAGCCTGCCCTTCATCCCCAACATGGGCGTCAGGGCGGAGTTCTGAGATGACCACCTACCGCCGCTTCGGCCTGCTGTGCCTGCTGTTCGCGGCCCTCAACCCGGGCTGCGACCCCGTCGACTTCACCTTCCCGTCGGAGGTCGTCCGTCTGCGCGTGCTCGCCATCGAGGCCGAACCGGCCGAGCTCGCCTTCGGCGACCAGGTCCATCTCAACCCGGTCATCGCCGACCCCTGGGACGAGGGCTACTCCGTCCAGTGGATGCCCTGCATCGAGGCCGCCATGGGCGGCTTCGTCGCCTGCGACTTCGAGAACATGCTCGTGGACCTGGAGAACCCCCTGTCGCTGATCGCGCTGACCCAGGAGGAGCTGGAGTTCACCGTGGACCAGCAGGCGGTGTACGACCTGCTCGCCGAGCGCGATCCCGTGGACCGCGCCGAGGGTCTGGGCCTGCAGTTCATCCTCATGCTGCTGCCCCGCGGCAAGACCTTCATCGACTACATGCCGGAGTTCGACACCGACCGCCTCGACGATCCCGACTACCTCGAGGAGTACGGCGAGCAGGCCGCCGAGGCCCTCAACGATCTCTTCGAGGCCCTGATCCGCCAGAGTCGCATCGCCTACAAGCGCGTCGTCATCTCCGACCTGCAGTCCATCGGCATCGCCCTGCACGCCGACGGCGACTGCGCCGATCTGCCCGGGCTCGTCGCCAACGAGCGCCCCCACCTCGGCGGCGTCCTCGCCCAGCTCGACGCCGAGCCGCTCATCGGCCACCCCGCCGGGACCACCCTCCGCGTCCCCGCCGGCGAACAGATCGCCCTCCAGCCCCTGTGGAACTTCGACGACCGCCAGGCCTACTACCACGTCGCCTGGAGCGGCGAGACCGAGTGCCGCCTCGAGAACCCCTTCTTCGGCTGGTACGCCACCGAGGGCGCCTACAGCGACCTCGATGGCTTCCCCGCCAGCTACTCCTACCTCGACGAGGCCGGCGCCCCCACCGCCATCACCTGGCGCGCCCCCAGGGAGATCCCCGACCGGAATCCCGTGGAGGCGTGGGTGGTGGCCTGGGATCGGCGCGGAGGCATGTCCCACGTGCAGTTCGCGTTCGATGTGGGGGAGGCGTTGAAGGAGTAGGTTCCGTCCATCCGTCCGCCGGCCTTTCTCCCTTTCTCGCCCGTCGCTGGTTGAAGCGTGCCATGGTGCTCGGCCGCGTCAAGGGCGAGCGGGCTCCGCCCGTCGCCGCTGCGCGGCGACCCTTGACCCGGCCTGCGCGCCATGGCCTGGAGTAGGTGGCGACGGGGGGAGGGATGGCGGATCTTGGCTCTGGGTGGATGGATGGGGGT
>CAZLEO010000062.1:0-36844 GCA_964558555.1 uncultured Rickettsiales bacterium
GGTGGCGGCAGTGCAGACGTGTGCTCTTCCGATCTACCCCGGCGCGCCCGAGGACTGCGACGGCCTCGACGACGACTGCGACGGCTTGTTGCTCGCCGACGAGGGCGACGACGACGGGGACGGCTTCCTGGCCTGGGACGACGCCGGCGCCGACACCGACGCGGACCTGACGCCGGCCGACGACGACGGCGACGGGGTCAGCTCCTGTGACGGCGACTGCGATGACGCCGACGCCACGGCACTGCCCGGTGCCGAGGAGATCTGCGACGACGGCGTGGACAACGACTGCGAGGGGGACGTGGTCGGCGACGAGGTGGACGGCGACGCGGGCGACGACGACGACTCGGCCGGTGACGACGACGACTCGGGCGACGACGACGACTCGGGCGACGACGACGACACGGGCGACGACGACGACACGGGTGACGACGATGACGACGACACCGCCTCGGACGACGACACTCCAGGCGACGACGACGAACTCACCGGGGGCGGCTGCGACTGCGGCGTCGCCGGCCCGGGGCTTCCGCGCGCGTCGGCGTCCCTCGCCGCGCTGGCCGCCCTGCTGACGATGCTGGGGCTGCGCCGCCGCAACTAGCGGCCTGCTCCCGTCCGCGTTCCTTTTGATATCCTCCTCCTCACCACCCATGCCACCCGCTGCCGACCATCCCGCCACCTCCCTGCGCCACCGCGCGGTGGTGGCCGCCGTCCTCGTCCTGGGCACCGTCGTCTTCATGGCCCCCATGTTCGCCGTACCCGACGGCATCGCCTCGGGCGACGCGTTTCGCGACAACGACTGGCTCAACTGCCGCTCCTTCGACGTGTTGTCGAGGCTGGCGCTGCTGGAGTACGGCCAGTTCCCGCTGCGCAGTCACCTCATCGGCGGCGGATTCCCCGTGGTGGGGCACCCTTCGGACGGCTCGTGGGCGCCCACCATCGTGCCGGTGCTGCTGTTCGGGGACGTGATCGGGGTCAAGATCAACCTGTTGTGGATGGTGCTGGTGGGCGTGTTCGGCACGTATGGGCTGGCGCGTCGCTGGCTCGATCTGCCGGTGGGGCCGAGCGTGTTCGCGGCGCTGCTCTTCGGATTCAGTGCCTGGGCCCCGTCCATGCTGCTGGTGGGGTTCTACAATCAGATCTTCTACGTCCTGGTGCCGGCGATCCTGTTCCTGCTGTTGAGCTCGGCGGGGCGGCCCACGCGGCTCCTGTGGGCGGCGCTGTTGCTGTGCTTCGTGCTGCAGCAGGGCGGCAACGCGTTCCCCACCGTGTGTCACTTCCTGGGCGTGGTGTGCTGGCTGACGGCGGTGCGCGAGGTGGCACGGGGGTGGGTGGGCTGGCGCGCCTGGATCGAGCCGCTGGCGCTGCTGCTGCTGGTGTCCACGACGGTGTCTTTTGCCCGGGGACTGGGCACGCCGCTCGTGCTCATCGCGGGGTGGGCCCCCGCGGTCGCGTGGGTGGTCTATTCGCGGGTCCAGCGGCGGTTCGCGCGGGCGCTTCGGCCCTGGGCCGGGCGCCTCGCCGTGGTCGTGGTGGTGGCCATGGTGCTGGGGGCGGGGCGGATCGCCGGACTGATGTACATGACCTCGGGCGCCCAGTACGACCGCGGCCTGGACGAGCTGGTCTACTGGTTCCCGCGCGACGCGGGTGACGAGTACTGGGTCGAGCGATTCTACGAGACGCCCATGGCCCTGTATCAGGGGTTGACGGCCCGGGTCCCGGCCACTGCCTCGTACGACGACTACCTCGGCGCCTGGGCGGGGGAGAATACCAGCTACGAGTACGCGTTCATGGGGTTGACCCTGAGTCCGGTGCTGCTGGCGTTGCTGGCCGTGGCCCTGGGCAGGCCACGCCGCCGGGCCACGATCCTCGCGGCCGTCGCAGCCATCTACACGCTGATCTGTATCGGCTGGGTCCTGTGGCCCGACTTCCACTTCCTGCTGATATGGGGATTCCCCTGGCTCGGCGACTTCGGCCAGCCGCTGAAGTACTTCAACTTCTACATGCTGCTGCCGCTGGTGCTGCTGGCTGGCGTGGGGGCGGCACGACTCGCCGGCGGTGTGCCGCCCGGGATCACCCGCGTCGCGGTGCTCGGTGCCCTGGCCGCGATGTTGGTCCTGCCCTTCGCCCAGAACCGCCCCATCCTCGGCGAGCTGTTCACCCACCCGCGACCGTCACCGGAGCCCGCCGCGCAGTACCACCAGGTCGCGCTGGTCGGCAACGGCTCGTGGGTGCCCTGGGGTGAGCCCCTGATCCGCGATGCGAGCTACCGCGTGCTGCTGCGGGAGTTCCGCCGGCCGGAGATCGCCACGGAGTACCTCAACGCCCCGCGCGGGATCGGCGTGGTGGACTGGTACGGCACCGTGATCATGCCCGAGTACGCCGTCCCTCGCTTCTACATCACCCTCGCGGGCGACCGCATCGCCAACCCGCGCTACCGCGGCGAGGCCTGGATCGAGGAGGGATACGGGAGCGTGCGCACCGCGGACATCCGCCCCAACACCATCGACCTGGTAGTGCAGACCGAGGGCCCGGCACGGGTGATCGTCAACCAGAACTGGCTGCCTGGTTTCCGGTCGTCCGTCGGTGAGATCGACGAGCACGAGGGGTTGCTGGCCCTGGCCCTGGATTCGGCCGGAGACCACGAGGTCCGGCTGGCCTACCGCCCGCCCGGGCTGTTGCTCGGGTTGTGGATCTCGGCGGCAGGGTTCCTCGCCTGGATCGCCGCACAGATCCTGCTGGTCCTGCGCAGCCGTGTTCCGAGAAATCTGAACGCCGACATCCAGGCGCCCTGATTCAGTCCAGGCCCTCCACGAGGCCCTTCATCAGCGACTCGACCAGCTCCCCGAGCAGGTCCACGCCGTCGATGGACTCGAACTCGTCGGAGTCGCGGTCCTCGGGGTAGGCCAGCCGACCGTGGGACTCCGACTTGTGCCGACGATCGCCGCGGGCGCTGCGATCGAGCCAGGCGTCGTACTCACCGGATCGGTAGCAGCGCTCGCACAGGGGCCCCCGCTCGCTGAGGTAGGCCTTGCCCTCGTCCTTCAGCGGCGTGGAGCAGCCCACGCATGGCCGGCCCAGGGGCGGACCGTGGGCCACCCGCGCGGCCTCGCCCTTGTCGAGCCAGACCGCCGCGCAGCTGCCGCACAGGTCCACCTCCACCTTGCCGACCATGACCGATCGCATGGTGCCCCGGCAGGCCGGGCAGTCCAGGCCGAGCTGGGCACCGCATTCGCCGCAGAACGAGTCGTCCGCCCGCGCCAGGGCCGAGCAGCCGCGGCAGCGGGTCACCCCGGGGGGGAGGTGGGCCAGGTGCGCGTCCGGACGGTGGGCGAGCTTGGCCACGGCCGCGGTCGAGAGCAGCCCGCCCTTGCACGACAGGCAGGCCTCCAGCACCACGTCGTGGCTACGGGTCCACACCAGGTCGCGGCGGCAGTGGGGGCAGCGTGAGCCGCTGACCCGCCCGAGCTTCACCTTGGTGTGCGGGCGCCTCCTCCGCGGGGGTTTGGGCGGTGGCGGCCGCTTCGGTCGGTCCTCCTCGGCCGTGGTGAATGGCGCCGGCGGTCGGCTGTCCCGTTCGCGTTTCCTCGCCTCGGGTGGCGCCGGACTCGACGCCAGATCGGCGATGCGGTCGGTCAGCTCCTCGGCGAACGCCCGGAACGCCGCCATGTCGAACAGGCTCAGGGGGACCCGGAGGTTCTCGCCGCCGCCAAAGCGGATGCGTCCATACGAGTCCAGCCCCTCCTCGACCACGTCCGCGGACTTGATCGCCCGGATCGAGGCCGCCCGGATCGAGGGCTTCTCGCCTACCCGCCGATCCCCGAACAGCAACAGATCCCCGGCGAGCAGCAGGTAGCCGACGCCCAGGGAGCCGTCGAGGCAGCGCGAGACCTTGCAACCGGTCTCCACCGGGCGGCGTCGCAGCAGGGGCTGGACGGCCTTGCGTACATCGGGATCGAGCTCGAAGGTCATGGGAACCTCACCCGGCACCGGCATTCTAGCCCGATTGCGCTTTCGTTGACGGCCCTCGCCGCGCACGCGTTACCATGGGACGCGAGAGGTCTCCCATGCTCCGATGGCTGCTGATCCTGTTCCTCCCGCTGGCGATCACCATCGCCTGTCAGGGTGTCATCGAGGACGACGACGCGGCGGACGACGACGACGCCACCGCCGGCGACGACGACGACGCCACCGCCGGCGACGACGACGACACCACCGGCGACGACGACGACAGCGCCGGCGTGGTGGATCTCGACGGCGACGGCTCCCCCGCGGGCGAGGACTGCAACGACCAGAACCCCGACGTGTATCCAGGCGCCCCGGAGGCCTGCGACGGGCTGCCCGACAACGACTGCGACGGCGTCACCGACGGATCCGAGATCGACAACGACGCCGACGGCACCAACGAGTGCGAGGGCGACTGCGACGACGACGATCCCGACATCCACCCCTACGCCCCGGACTTCGACGACGACGGCATCGACGACGACTGCGACGGCACCCCCGACGACGGCGGCATGGGCCGCATCGCCGCAGGCCGCGACCACACCTGCGTGCTCAACATCGACGGCACGGCGGACTGCTGGGGTCGCAACGACATGCACCAGTGTGACGTGCCCCCTGGCGAGACCTTCGTGTACCTCGGCGCGGGCAAGTACCACACCTGCGGCATCCGCCCCGACGGCACCGTGGCCTGCTGGGGCTACGACAGCATCGGCCAGGCCACCCCGCCCGCCGGCACCTTCGTCCAGGTGGAGGCCGGCTACCACCACAGCTGCGGCCTGCACCCCGACGGCACCGTCGAGTGCTGGGGCCAGGACAACGTGGGCCAGTCGAGCCCTCCGCCCGACGTCTTCATGCACATCAACTGCGGCCACTACTACGGCTGCGGCCTGCTGCAGACCGGCGAGATCGAGTGCTGGGGCCCCAACGACTACGACGTCCAGAACCACCCCCCCGGCACCTGGGTCCAGGTCGCCGCGGGCGGCTTCCACGGCTGCGCCATGGACGCCTCGGGCACCGTCGTGTGCTGGGGCAACAACGGCAACGGCGAGCACAACGTCCCCGCCGGTATGACCGCCATCTTCCACGCCTCGGGCATCACCAACCACTGCGCCATCAACACCGACGGCCTGCCCCAGTGCTGGGGCCGCAACACCGACGGCCACTCCTCCCCCCCGCCCGTGGAGCTCGTCACCCTCAGTTCGGGCCACGACCACGCCTGCGGCATCGAGCCCGACGGCTCCATCTTCTGCTGGGGCAACAACAGCTACGGGCAGCTGAACTCGCCCTGATCTCCCCTCGGCACCCTCCGTCGGCACGGCTGTTGCAGACTCCTCCGACTACCCCTCGTCATTGGATCGGTGGGAGCCCGAGGGGAGGAGATTCCAACGATGACCACGTTCCAGACCATGTCCAATCACCAACGCCTGTTGTCTTCGTGCCTGGCCGCCGCCCTGGTCGCCCTGGCGGTCGTCCCGTCGGCCGCGGCCGGTGAGCTGAGCCCCGGCGAACACGACTCCATCGCCCTGTCCATCACCCTGGCCAGCGGCCCCGTCGCCGCCGGCCTCGACGCGCCCCATCGCGCTCGCGGCGGCCTCAACGGCCTGCCCCAGGAGTTCCACGACGACTTCGTCTTCGGCATCTCCATGGCCGTCACCTCCTGGGTCGCCGCCGGTATCGGCACCGCGTTGCTCATCCACGCCCTGGTCGAGGGCTCCGACATGGACCCGGACCAGCCCACGATGGGTGGCGCCATGCTGGGCGCCTACTCGCTGATCCCGTTCGGGATCTCGCTGGGCCTTGCGGTGCCGTCGTGGATCGCCTGTGGCGTGGTCGAGTCCAACCGCGGTGGCGCCGAGACCGCCCTGCGTGCGCAGCTGCCGCGCGTGATGCCGACCGCGGGTGGTGTGAGCGTGAGGTTCTGAGGGCGTCCTGCGCCAGCCGCGTCAGGATCTCAGGAGTAGCGCGGCGGTCAGGGCGATCAGAATGAGCCCCAGTGTCCCGACCACGATCGTGGCGACCAGGACGGCTCGCCCCCTCAGGCCCCCACGGCGCTCACGCTCCGTGCTCGCGGCGAGGAAGTCCGAAACAACCGGCGGAAGTTGATCTTCATGTCGTTCGGCCACCGCCCTGGCGTCGAGTAGAGAGGAGCCACGCCAGACCTCGCCCACGCGCCTACCCCTGCGATCCCACAGCTCGGCCGCTGCAAGCAGCTCGTGGAGGGGCTCTCCGTCCTCCTGGCCGCGGGTCGTCCACTCCTTGAGACGTGTCCAGTGAACCAGGATCGATTCGTGGATCAGCTGCAACCTCGGCGACGGGTTCTCGGGGGATGGGCGGCCGGTGTGAACCACGAGTCTGGATCGCTGTAGCAGGTCGAGCACGTGCCGCCCGTCTTCGGGCAGGCCTTCGAGGAGGTCGGACCTCGCCATGACACGGCGCGCACCATCGGGGGAGACCATCTGAACGAGGAGGGTGCGGGCCAGCGCCATCTCCGTAGGTGAAAGGCTGGAGGTCGTGGCCTCGGCGTGGCGGGCCAGGGCGCCACCGAGGCCGCCGGCGTCGTCCAGGGAGGAACGATGGAGTACCCGACGGGCACGGTCGCGATTGTCCCAGACGACGCGCGCTGCGAACTGGAGAATGGGCAGGGCGGATGTGCCGCTTCTGGCCTCGTGGATCATCTCCCACACCACGGCGGGGTTGTTGAATCGGTAGCCCACCTTCTCCAGTGAGGCGTTCACGAACTGTTCGAGAACAGCGGGCCTCGGAAGCCGAAGTGCGAGGGAACGGTGCACCGCCTCGGCCAGCGAAGGCCCCGCGCTGATCGCGTCCACGTACCCCTCCTGGAGGGCGATCACGATCTTGACTCTCGGCGTAGGGTCCTCCGCACACGCGCCGAGGACCGTGAGAAAAGTCGATACCTGTTCCGGATCCGCGCCGTGTGCAAACAGCTCCTCGAGTTGATCCACCACCAGCAGGATGCGGCAGCGCTCTCTCTCGGCCTGAGACAGGAGCATGGACCTCAGCAGGCCGGAGTTTGCGGCGAGCTTTTCGGCCAGGACACGCGTCAGGAGGGATGGTGACCGCTGATTCCGGCCTGTGGGCACCAAGGTGGTCTCGTGGTCGGTCAACTCGGGGGTCGCCGAGATGCCCTCGAGGAGCCTGTCTGCCAGGGACATGAACGGCTGTCCGCCAGGCTGAACGGTCAGGGTCTTCCAGTGCCCCATCCAGGAGGTTTGCTCTCGCAGCTTTGGAATGATCCCGGCGCGGATGAACGATGTCTTGCCCACCATCGGCGGGCCGGTCAGGACGACGATCGCATCGGAGTGCAGGCGCTCCAGAGCCTGCTGGGTTTCCGCCTCCCGTCCAGTGAAGAACGCCGCGGTCTTCTCGGTGTAGGGGGCGAATCCCTGAAATGGGCTCACCTCCGTGGGTTGCCGATCCGGGTTGGCGGAGAGCAACCGCTCCAGGGCGGTGCGGGTTTGTTCGGCAGTCGGGCGCAGAGACGGGTCCTTTTCCAGGCACCGGAGCATCAGCCCCACCAGCTCGGTGGGCAGTTCCTGGAAGGAGTCCGAGATGGGTACTCTCTCTCCACTGGTCACGCGGCTGCACAGCGAAATCTGGACCCCTTCGGCGTCCTGGTAGGGCCGGCGGCCTGCGAGCATCTCGTACAGGACGACACCCAGCGACCAGACGTCCGAGGCTTCGGAGCAGTCCTGCCCCAACCATTGTTCCGGCGCCAGGTAGGGCGGTGTTCCGAACAGCCTCCCGCCCTCGAACCCATCCGGTTTGGCCGATGGCTCGGTCTCCTCGGCCGCGGCCGCTTCGCCCTCTCCGGACCCGTCGTGCTCGGCTCGATCCACCTGTGTGGCCAGGCCGAAGTCGAGGACCCGCAGGAGGCCGTTTCGGGGGATGAACACGTTGGCAGGCTTCAGATCCCGGTGGAGCACACCGTGGCGATGCGCTTCGGAGAGGGCATTCGCGATGGCCTGGGCGTAACGCATGGCCTCGAAGGGGGAGGGCAGGGAGCGCTTGATGCGCTGCCGCAGGGTTTCGCCTTCCAGATACTCCAGAGCCAGGTAGGGCCTGCCGCCGAACTCTCCAACGGCATGGATCGTCACGATGTGCGGGTGATTGAAGGCAGCGGTGATTCTCGCTTCGGCCAGAAAGCGCTCGATCTCCCGGTGAGAGCCGACGCAGCGTCTGTGCACGAGCTTGATCGCAACGGGGCGCCCGAGTTTCGTATCCTCCGCGAGATAGACCTCGCCCATGCCCCCTTCGCCCGCTCTCTCGCGCACCACGAAGTGGTCTATCGTGGTGCCGGGCTCCAGCACCGGGTGGCGTGCGCGGTGGAGGTTGCGCAGGGGTGTCGGTCCAGACAGGGCGTCTCGTGTCGTGATGGCGCCACCGGGAGGGGACGAGCCAGGGCTCGAACCACCGCGTGGCGTACCGTCGTTGTCCCCCTGGCTCCAACGGCCCCTCATCAACGTTTCCCCACCCTTCCTCGTGCGGCTCGCGCCGGCTGGCGTACGGGATGATATCATCCACTCGTATCGGCCGCGGTTTCAGAACACGAAACCCGATCTTGTGGGGCTGGATGGATCCTCGCGCAAGAGTTCCCCGCGTGCTGTTGGTCGACGACGAACCACTCGTCCTCGACACGCTCGATCTGTTGCTGTCGGACCAGTGGACCGTGCACAAGGCGCGCTCCGCTGACGAGGCGAAGAAGGTCCTGCACGCCCACGACATTGCCGTGATCGTCTCCGACGAGAGGATGCCGGGGGAGTCCGGTGTCGAGCTGCTGAGGTGGTCGCAGGAGGTGTATCCCGGCGTCGTGCGTATCCTCCTCACGGCATACGCCGACGCGACGACCGTGGCCAGGGCCATCGAGCGTGGACGGGTCTGGCACTACATCCGCAAGCCCTGGGACAATCGTCACCTCATCGCGACAATCCAGCAGGCGATGGACTTCCGTGGAGAGGTTCTGGAGAGGCACGAGCGAAGAGTGTCCGTGCTGTTCTCGCTGGTGGTCGCCCTGGAGTCCACGCATCCAGCGAGCCGCGGCCACTCCAGTCGTGTGGCGCGACTGGCCCGCCGCTTCTGCGACGAGTTGACGCTCCCCGATCGGGAGCGCCGTGCCATCGTCACGGCGGCGCGACTGCACGACATCGGTCGCGTGGCCATCGACGACCTCTATCTGGACAAGAGAGGGCCCCTCGACGACCGCGAACGCAACGCCCTGATGAGCCACGTCGACCTCGGCCTCGAGATCCTCGTGGAGACGGGATTCCTGGGCACCATCGTCCCCATCGTCGCGACCCACCACGAGAGGGTGGATGGAGGAGGATATCCTGGCCGTCTGTCCGGGGAGATCGTGCCGCTCGGCGGGAGAATCCTCGCGATAGCCGACGCCTTCGAGGCCATGACCTCGTACAGAACGTACCGTGCTCGGCTCGGCGTGCCCGACGCGCTCGGCGAGCTTCGGGCGTGTTCCGGAACCCAGTTCGACAAGCGGCTGGTTCGTGAGTTCTGCGCCATGTCACCAGGGCTGGAAGACATCGTCGCCCATCCACCGGACGACGAGTGCGGCGGCGACTCCATGCCCACCGGGTTCCAGAGCGCCGATCTCGATGCGGATGCCCCTACTGAGGAGCTGGACCAGCCCCCTCGTCGGTCGGATCCGGACGCTCCGGCGGTTTGAGCGGCAGCTCGATCACGAACCTCGCACCTCGGTCTGGCCTCCCTTCCTCCCAGATCCGACCACCGTGCTGGCTGGCGAAGGTGTGACAGAGGGACAGACCCAGACCCGTGCCCTGGCCTGGATCGTTGGTCGTGAAGAACGGTTCGAAGATCCGGTCCCTGAACTCGGGCTCGATCCCGGGCCCGTCGTCTTCCACGATGATGGCGACGGAGTCGTCGCCGCGCGGTTCCGTCGAGAGCAACACTTTCCCACCCTCTCCAGCCGCTGTCGCGCCGTTGAGGAGTAGATTGGTGATCATCTGGCCGATCAACGCCGGATATCCCCGGATAGCGGGTATCGTACCTTCCGAGACCTCGAGACGCACACCCTGGCTCTCGAGCTGAGAGCGAAGCAGGCTCAACGAAGCCCCGACGACCTCGTTGATGTCCACGATCTGTGGCCGCTGGTTCTGCGGATGGGAGAAGTTCCGCACGTCCTCGATGATGTCAGCGGCCCTCAGAGCAGCCCGATGACACAGGGACGACAGCTTGCCACTGCGACTGGTGAGATCGCCCCGGGACTCCATGTCGGTGATCAGCTGCTCCGAAGTGGAGACCACGACGCCGATGGGCGTGTTCAGCTCGTGCGCGACTCCCGCGGCCAGGACGCCCAGCGATGCCATCTTCTCCCACTGGTAGAGCTTCAGACGGGTCTGCTCGAGCTGGGCTGTTCGTTCGACGACCCGCGCCTCGAGCAGCTGGTTCATCTCCCGCACGGTCTCCATCGCCATGGTCCGGCTGAGGGCGAGCGCGAGCCCGGCGGCGACGATACCGAGGAGGTCGATGTCCTCCCGGGACAGGACACGCCGGCCGCGTGGCGCCGAGAGGACGAGGATGCCGATGGCCGAGTTCGCCACCTTCAGTGGCAGGACGAGATCGAGGCGCGCCTCTTCCAGCCAGCTGTCCAGGGCGCTCGTTCGGTCCAGGTTCGCCTGTCGCAGCCACGGCTGGTCGAGGGTTAGCGCGGGTGCCTCGATTTCCGGGTCATCGGGAAAATCCACGCCCCCTTCGGACCAGAACCCGGACTGGCCGTCAAAGGGGGCCACCGCGATGGCGATGCGCTGGATCTCCATGGGGGCCCCGACCTTGTCCAGGACGAGTTGTGCGGCGTCGCGCGACGAGTCGACCGCGGCGAGTTCGTTCGGGAGCGCTGCAAGCACGGGCCGATAGTGGAATTGAGCGCGGTGGAACACTCGATCGAGGATGCGCTGCAGGTAGCTCTGGATGGGCTGCAGCAGCACGGTGAACACGATCGCGGTGATGATCACGCCGATCCAGGAGCTGCGCTGGGCGTCTGCGGTCAACGTCACGGAGTTCGCCAGCTGCGCGACCGCCAGGTAGTACAGGAACAGGAACGTCGCCACGACGATGGCGCCCGTCACCGTTCGGCGGATCACCACCTCGATGTTCAGTAGCCGGTACTGGAGGATCGCGATCCCGAATCCCAGGGGGATGGTGATCCCCGTCATGTCGAGGACCGTCTCGGATGGATTCGAGGCACTCTCCGGGAACAGTACGGTCGGGACCCGCACGACCAGCACGGCGACCAGGGGGAAGACGATGCCCCAGAGTGCCCAGCGGATCTGTAGACGCTCGACGGGGCTGCGTACTTTCCACCAGGCCCTGGCCAGCAGAGCGACGGCTGCGAGGAAGGCGACGAACAGGAAGAGCAGGGGAGCCTGGACCTGTCGTGCTCCCAGCCACAAGGCTGCGGTGAGGACGGTCGCCAGGGCGACGCCCCAGCTCGCCCACCGGACGACCTGTTGTGAGAAGGCGCGGGATGGGAAGTGGAGCACGAGCAGCGCCACCGACGCGGCGACTGCGAGGAGCGCAGCGAGATTGATCTGGAACAAGGCCATGCGGAGCAGCGGCAGCGTGGTCACCCCGACGATGGGATTTGCACCGGAGATGAACACAGAGATCGCCGCGCCGTTGGTGAACAGGAACAACCACCGCGCCGCCCAGCTGTCCGGACGCTGGTAGAACACCAGGACCCCGATCACCAGAAACGCGATGGCGAGGAACGTCCCGGAGATCAGGTGGAGCAGACCCAATCCCACGTCGAAGCCGAGCAGGGGCATCGCCGCGGTCCGCGAGGCGTCGTCGGCGTCGCGGAGACCGACCGTGATGTAGACCCCCCTCAGCGGAGCGAGCGTCTCGTACAACCTGCGCTGGTCCTCGTACCAGCGTCTTTGATCGTCCCAGTTTTCGAGGTAGGCGGGCTCATGGACGAGGCTTGCGTGAGACAGGGGAACACCCTCGATGGTCTCCACGCACGCGCCTCGGTTGGCGATCTCGATCTCCGTTCCTTCAGGCGGGATCCAGTCGACGGGGACCCTCCAGGTGCACTCGGGGGCACTGGCGAGATGCTCGGGGACGAACGGCAGGTAAATCGACTGCTTCAGCAGCACACCGACGCCCACCGCGACGGCGGCCTGGCACAACAGCGCCACCACGACGACGGCCACGGCAGCGCCTCGTGATGGGTTCGACGATTTGTCGGGCGGGGTCGTTTCCACCGCGGGTTCCCCCAAGTGGAGCAAGGATATCGCGCAATCGAGTCCGTATCCAGCGACGGCCGTGCCGACTCGACCCGGAGCCGGGCGAGTCAGGCCTCGGAGGCCAGTGAACGCAGCACGATCCGGCGAAACACCTCGTCGAGGGTGTCCATCCGGCGGGTGACCATGCGTGAGAAGCATGTCCCGGGTAGTTCGCCTGCAGGCACGAGGCTCGCTTGCAGGGAGGCCTCGATGGTCGAACGGTATGCTGCAAGTTTGCCGCTGTCCGCTGCCCTGCAGATGGTCGACGCGAGATCCGACCTGTCGTGGTCACCGACCCGCACGCCGATGTGGGACAGGAAGGGACTGCCAAGGCACGCGTCCAGGTCCGTGTACGCGCCATTGAGATCGTTGGTCAGCTGCAGGGCGATGCCGAGGCACTCTACCGCAGCCCGCACGGCCCCGAGATCATCTGGGCGCCCCGCACGCAGCAACACCGCGACCAGCGGAATCGTCATCGGCAGGAACTTCCTGCCCTGCATGTGGATGGCCTCGCGATCCCAGGCCGCCGCGGGATCCGTTCGTAGCTGCGCGTCCACTGCCGCCGCGACCAGGAAATCGTGGTTGATGTCCTCCCACGCTTCCATCATCGCCGACGGCTCCCCGCTGGCGTGGAACAGCAGGGAGAGGGTTCGATCGGATAGCGCCTGACCCAGGTAGATCCAGAGCGGATTGGACGCCGCATCGACGATGTCGTCCTGACAGCGGACCGCGAAGTAGAGCGTGCCCATGGCCTCGGCGGCCTCGAGCAATGGTTCGTCGCTCGTCGAATGTCCGCACGCCTCTCCCACCCACGCGAGGAGGTGGAATGCGGGCGTGCCGGCGTCACTGCAGAACAACTCCGTGGGGGAAACCACGCGTTGCTGCATCCCATCTCGGACCTCTTCCCAGAGCACTCTCAGAGGGAGAGGCAGACGACGGTCATACTGTTGAAGGCGGTCGAAGGCACACTGAAGCAGCGCCCCGGAGGCATCCCCTTCGACCATCGCCTGACGGCGCGGAGACCATCTCCACGCACGGGCGTGTTGTGGGTTTTCGCCCAGGCTCAAGAAACCATGTCGTGGTCTTCACTGAGATGGCGGTACTCGGTGAAGAACCAGTTGGCCTCGTCGGTGGTCAACGGAGCTCCCCACTTCTTGCTCAGCTCCACGACCTGGGCCCGACGTCTCGCTTCCGTGCCGCTGGACAGCGCATCCTGGAGGGCCTCGAAGCCGCCCTTGGCCTGGGTCACTGCGGCGAGGAATCCTCCCTGCGGTGTGTCCGTCCCCGGACCGAAGACGTCCCTGCGAAACAGGTCGCGTACGATTTCCAGGGCGTCGTCGTCGTGCAGTTCGTATTCGTAGTTTGGATTCTGTCGCCATTTCTCGACGAGTTCCTCGACTCGCGACGCGCGCTTCCCGTCGCCCTCACCGCTGGTGGCGATGTCGTGTACGGCCTCGAACTCCCCCGGGCTCGGGATGAACTCGAAGAGCTGGTAGAACTTGGTCACGGCTCCCATAGATGGCCTCGTTTCGGGCTGGTCGGCTGTCTGGCGCAAACGTCCCATACCCTCGCGTCGGACGCTGCCGAGAAAATCAACCCTACACCAATTATCGTTTGGGAATCTCGGGGCTCTCCCGGAAATCACTCCTGTCCGCTGAGTATGCCGTGTCGGTGAGCGAGGAAGCGTTCCCACCAGGGGTGGTCCCGACACCACAGGAGATTGCGGTAGTACTCGCTGTGGGGTTCCGCCCAACCCCGGGGCAGGTAGATGGAGATACCGCCGACGCGGGCGTCCGGTTCTCCAACGCAGGCTCGCTTGACCACGGCCTGCTCGATCAACCCGATCACCCGCGCCGAGGTGCGCTGGACCGGCTCGCCGACGGTCGGCTCGTGTCGCAGAGCCAGGGCGATGGAGCAGAGATCAACGAACTCTCTGTCGCCCTCGAAGCGCCAGAGCGCCTGGGCCTCGTCTGCGCGCGCGAGGGCGCCGACCACAGCCTCGCAATCCGAAGTGCACGCCCTCGCGAACTCGTCCACCCCCGCTGCGAGTTCCTCGATGTGCTGGAGGTCCAGTGCGACCAGATACAGCTCCGGCGCGATGCCCTTGGTTCGACAGTAGTCGATGGATGCGTCGATGAACTTGCGGACCGTGCGCTCGTCCACGGTCTGGGGATCCAGACCTTCTGCGTCCTGAGCGGCCAGCGCCAGGGCCACCCCTTCGAGCATGTCGTCCAGTTGCCAGCTCCCGACCGGAGTCTTCTCGGGCGAGCATACGACCATGTTCGTCGAGGACGTCCGCCATGTGCCGTACAGGACCTCGAGGCAGCCCATCAGGCAGGCGCAGTATCCGATCCACCGAGGTGGGGATGCGTCCAAGTACACGGCCGTGAAGAGTTCGGCCAGTTCCTGCTGGCTGAGCACGTCGCCGTGTGTGTCACTCGGACCGATGGCCCGCACACCCACGATGGACTCGGTGTGCCACCATGGGGTGTCGTCGTAGTTCGGCATGGGCTTCCAGCCGACGCCGTGACTCCACAGGATGAGCACGTGTCGTTGGGGGGGCCACGAACGGATCCCCCATTGGATGAAATCCTCCAGGGCCTCCGGATCGCCGCTGTTGACCACCTGGTCGCTGTGGAATGGCTTGATCCCCAGCGAGCCCGCGTCTTCCTCGTCGACCTCGATGGCGACCAGCGTGTGAGCCGTACCCGAGGGCACGAGCTCGTATCTGCGGCTGACACCACCCGAACCGATGAGCTGGACGAGTACCTGGACTCCGTCACCGACCACCGCGGATTCGATCTCCTCGAGGCGGCGCTTGGCGAGGGAATGGAGGTTGTTGTCCGAGGCGATGTACACCATAACGGCCATCGTGCATGGCCGGGTCGTTGTACTATCGGCGGGCGCGGGCATGTCGGTCTCCTAGCCGTTGGGCTGGCCTCGTGTCACCGGGGCCCCTCCCCCGCACGCTCGAGGAAGGTCACCACGGCGTCGTTGAGGCGCGACACCTGGTTGGTCGCGCTGGCGTGCTCGAACAGGGCGGTCCACGCATCCACGTCGGGCGGGGGTCGCCAGGGCGACTCCCGGACCCCTGCGAAGAGTTCATGGACCTGATCCGCCATGGCACCGCCCGGATCGATGCGCTTGCACGCTGCGAACAGGCGCCATTGCTCCTTGCGGGAAGGCGCGGCGCGTCGGGGTATGGATGCGCGACGCTCACTCTCGACGATTCCGTCCAGCCGGCTTGCGCAAGTGCCCAGGAGGTCGCTGGCCGTGTCGTAGCGGAACTGCCAGTTGCCGTCGTCCCGGTTGAGTAAGTCAGGGCCGACCGCCTTGCGCCGCAGCAGCAGAAACGACTTCCAGTTGGACTTGTGTCCGGCGGTTCCCAGGGTCACACCCAGGTCGTAGGCGATGCTCAATTCCTCGTCCGAGGGTTCTCCCCCCTCGTTGGTGAGGATCGCCACGACATGGCGAGCCTTCCTGGCAGCGCCGGTAATCGCGCGGCTGCGCGATCCGTTGATGTTGTCCGCGACGGATCGGCGCACGGGGACCAGATCCAGTTGCTGGTCCAGAATGATCCCTTCCACGAACGGAACCACCTCTGGGGCCGGCGTCGTTGTCGGCCCCAGCACGGCCCAACCCGCCTTGCCGTCGGGCCCATCCACCTCGCGCGCCCACGCACTATCGAGGACATGCTCCAGCTTCCGCTCGAGACCATGGGTATCTTTGTAGACCAACCGCTGGACGACGTCGGTGGTGAAGGTTGCGGCGACCTCCTCGTTCTGCAGGGCGAAGCACTCGAGTTCCTTGCCAGCGCCTGCAGCGGCGCCGACGACGAGGGCTGTGTCGAGATCGGGTTTCGTCACATCTGCGACCACGGTGTCGGCAGCTGCGAGCTTGTCCATGAAGTCGTCCAGCTGGGAGGTCGCTGGTTGGTCGGGGGACGCGGACCAGTGAACGAACCGCCGATCGCCCTTGCGGAGCTTTTCCTCGGCGTCGGCCCAGATTCTCTGAAGCGGTCTTGTTGTCACCCCCAGGACCAGGATACGGCTCATGGGCTCGATTCCGTGCTAGGGGTGGGCCGGCATGAACAGGCGGGCAAGTGGCCCGACCGCAGCGCGAGTACGAGCCTCGCGGTGGTGTTGTCCAGCGTGGGAACCGCTCGCCCGTCCACGGCCGAGCGCGTCACACGGAGTCGTTCCTTTCTGTGCGCTTCCGCGCGGTTCCATCCTCGTTCGAATGCGGTCATCACGCAGCGACTGTAGAGAGCGGAGAGGAAGCCGTGATCGAACTGCAACATGATCTCGTCGTCGATCCGCCCATCGCACCCCACGGCCCAGAGGCCCCCCTGGTCGCGGATGAACTGGCCCGCGTCGCCGCAACAGCCGAGGGGGTACATGCTCGAATCGCAGTACCCCAGCAGAGCCCCCCGCCCGAGCCCGCCGGCTTCGTTCAGGGTGGCCCACACCGCGCGTGCCAGGAACGGTCCCGCGGACTGCGGGCACAGCGCCTGCCCCTCGTCTCGCCAGTCCGCTTCGGCCCCGATGAACAGATCGAAGACGGGGGCGCGATCACGGGATCCGACCCGCGCGAAAATCGCTCTGGCCCGCTCCCTCAGATCGCTCAGGACCTTCTTCCCGTCGCTCTCCTTGACCACACAGACCTGGGGAACGCGCCCCATGGAGTCCTGGGCCAGGGACCTCTTCAGCGTGAACTCGAGCCCCTCGACTTCCGCGGCAATCTTGAGCTTTTTGTTCTCTTCAGGCACCACGGCCACGAGGAAGAGCACGTCGGCCCGCTCCGGGGCAGCTTCCCTGTCCGGGCAGGCCACGCCCACACCCATCCAGCGGCGTTGTGGCATGGAGCCCGGTTGAGGCAGACATGCGTTCGTCACCTGCAGCGGGTACATCTGCGGGAGTCGCTCGAGTCCGAGCTCTTCGCGCGCGCTGGAGTTCACCGGCCTGAGTGGTTGAACCCGGGTCGCTTCGTCGGCGGGATCGCCCGGGGGAATCACGCACCAGTGGGTGCGGGAGGGGCTGCTCGCCGCCTCCTTCGACAGGGCGGTGTAGGTCTTGTACTCGGCGTCGGGTGACGGTCCATCAAAACGGGCGCGAAGCAGGCGTGCGTTGTGTTCCGTGGTGGCGAGGACCTCCTGCTCGACGTCCTCGGTGGGCCAGTGGAGGGGATAGGACGTCGTGGGCGCCGGCTGGGGAAGCGCTGGGCGAGAGAGTCGCTGGCCCAACCAGAACGTCTCCATCGCGTGCCAGATCCCCAGACCACGCTCGTAGAGGTCGTTCTCGTGGTTCTCGACCAGCAGCTGGTGGATCTCGGCGCCGTGGGCCGCTGACGGCATCTCGATCGTGTCAGGTGGAACCACGGCGAAGAGCATGAAGGGAGCCGCCGAGCGGACGAGCCGGTCGATCTGTTCCTGCCACGCGCCGTCTGCAGCTTCCCCCAGGGGATCGAGCAGCACGAATTGCAAGAGCGAGTCGCGCGGACGGGCAGGGAGGCTCGGCCGGGTGGGCGTGTCGTCGCCATGCGGCTCGGGCAGCACACTCCAGATCGTGGGCTTGCGGTTCGAGCTGTGCGAGCGACCGAAGTGGGGGTAGACGAACGTGGGAACATGGTTGTTGACGCCGAGGATCGCCCGCATCTCTGCGTCGAACGCGCGGCGCGACTGCGCGCGGTCCCGGCGTAGCTTGCGCAGCTCCACGAGGTCGAGCGGTACGGGATCCTCGTCTTGTATCCAGGGCGAGACGACGACGTTGGAGCCCACGCGGTTCCAGTAGTCGAACAGATCGGCCCAGAGCTTGGGCAGGTGGACCTCCTTGCCCTCCAGTACGATCATCGTCGTACCGGTGGACACCGCGTCGGCGTTGCGGTCGAGGTAGGACCGAAGATCGGCCACCCCGAGCTGCCACGGACTCAGGTCTCGTTCCTGTATCCACATGTCTCGGCCCCGTCAGTCCTCCTCGTCGGTGGTGTCCAGTGTTTCCAGTGTTTCGTCCAGGCTCACCTGGTCTTCGCGGGCGATGGGTAGGAACAGGTCCACTGCTGCCAACCCAGGGAGCGGCGGGAATTCGACTTGCCCGCGGTGCTGGCGGACGGCGATTCCCAGCAGCGGAAGCGTCGGAAAGAGGTCCTCCCTCTGCCTGGAGTCCGTCAGGTCGTCCGTCTCGGCCGGATCCATGAGGCGGCGAATGTCCGCGGGGAACGGCTCCGCGCGTCTCTGGAAACGGATCCTGACGCAGGCGCGTCGCTGCGCGCTTCGTGGGCTCAACGAGACCTGGATGCAGGCCTTCTCCTGCCTGCCCGCGCGCGGGGATGGCTGCTCCAGCAGGAAGCGTGCGAATGCCGAGATCACCTCGGGCAGCTGGGCCGCATCGGCCTCGATCCGGGGTATGTCGCCCTTGGTGTGCCAGACGACCCGGTCGCGTAGTACGGGATCGCTGTCGACCACCGCCTGCACCGCATCTTCCACCTGAGTCGGCCGCATCTTCCCGCTGCCAGCCAGGGCATCACACGATTCGTACTTGGCGCGGAGATCCCGTAGGACCTCGCGGAGGACCTCGCCCTGCACGCGCCCACCGGGCTGGGTGGACTGCAGGATCTTCGACTCGATCACATCCACCGCGTCGCTGAATCTGCTGCTGAGGGCCCGATAGAGGGCAAGCTCTGCCTCGGTGTGACGGGCCTCGGCAAGCTGATGGTCGAGCACACAGCGGAGGAGACCGCTGCTCACGACGTGCCGGACGAGGGTGTAGAATTCTTCCTTGGGGCGGTTCGCGTTTTCGTCCCACCAGGGCTGGTCGGGGGCGTCGCGCCATCCGAGGCGGAGGGTTGCGCTGGCGTCGTTGCCCAGCGGCAGTCGCCAGCGCGCCTTGCAGGGTCCGAGGTCCGTCGGTGTCTCGGATCGGATGGTCTCCGTCTGTCGCCCCCGGTCCTCGAGCTGGAACCACCACGCGTCGCAGCCGGTGAGGGTCCGTAGCACAGGGACCAGCAGGTGTTTGCCGTACTGCCAGGCAAAGGAGCGGGGTACACCGCCCTCACGGGCCGCTCGCCTGAGCCCAGGATACTCCCTCTCGAATCGCTCTCCGCCCGCCGCGAGTGAGCCTGCAAGTAGCGCGTGAACGACCGCCCGCAGCAGGCGATGGGGCTCGAAGCTCTTCTGCAGGAAACCGCGAATCCCTTCCTCGACGGCATTCTCCGCAATCTCTTTATGTTCGTACCCCGTGATCAGGATGATTTCGGTGGGTATCTTCTGCTCACGCAGCTGCTTGATCACGTCCAGGCCCGTAGGAGCGTCGTCATTTTGCACGTCGAGCAGGTAGTCCGTGATGAGCAAGTCGAACACCTGGGAACGATCCTCGACGGCCTCGATGAAAGGGGGGGGCGTCGTGAACGGCTCGGTCGGGATGCCCGCCCGCTCCATTTGCCTGCTGGTGCTCTTCGCGAGTCGTTCGTCGTCATCGAGCACGGCTACCCGGAAGCTGAAAGGCATGGAATCGGGCATCGACACTCTCCTATCTGCTGTTGGACTCGTGATCCATGCTGTCTCGGCCGCGCGCGCGCCTGCGCTTTGCCGATGAACACGGCGCACTCAGGGTGAACGTCGCGCCTCTGCCGCCATTCCGGACGAGCTGGACCTCCCAGCCCCTCCGCCTGGCGATCCAGGCGGACAGGAACAGCCCGTAGCCGGTGCCGGCCGACTTGGTGGTGAAACCCTGTTCGAACACCTTGTCGGCGACCTCCTTCGGAACCCCCCGGCCATCGTCGGACACCTCGATCGTCACCTGGTCGTGGGCTTCGGAGCGGACCCCGACCTGAACGATCTTGCATTCGGGAGCCTCGAGTGCGTTGCCGACCAGACACTGCAACACGAACTCGAACTCCCTGCGGTTGCCTCGCACGATCGCGCGATCCTGCAGCGATGACGATACCTCGATCCGCACACCGCTCCTGTCCGCGGGGATCTTGAGGGGCTCGACGACGTTGCTGAGGGCCTCATCCACGTCCACGAGGTCGAGTCGGGCGAGTTCATCTCCGGGATCCAGGAGGGCCCGCACCTCTTCGAGGAAGGCGAGGTTCTCCTCTTCGAGCTGTCGTCGAAGGTCATCGTTGCGCGCTCCATGGGAGATCTCGTCGACGAGGCTGAACCAATTCTGGACGCGGTTCTTGAGGGCATGCGCGCGTTGTCTGAGCCTGAGCCTGGAGGCCACGTCGGCGGACTCGCCGAGCAGTTCCTCGTACCTGACCGTGGCGTCGGTGAAGGCCTGTTCGAGGACGAGCCTGTTCATGGCGCGTTCGAGGAAGGCCTGCCCCGTGCGGATCACTGGGAGCCAGGTCAGCTCGGCCACGGCATGGGACGTGACCGCGTCCTCGGGCGCTGAGATGCAGATGACGACCTGGGGCTCACCGTGGACGGAGGCGGACAGGTACCAGTGTGAGGCCCCCACGTCTTCGTCCCAGTACACGCCAGCTCGACTCTCCCTCGACCAGGCAGGAGGGGACGCGGGCTCAGGGAGCCCCCATCGACACCAGCCGTCCTCGCCGGACACGAAGATGTCGACGCAGCCGGTGCGATCGAGGGCGGTGGAGAGGTGTGCGGAGGTGCTCTCCAGCAGGTCGTCTTGGTGTCTGGCACTGGCGGCCACGTCGGCCCATCGCTTGATCGCCTCGATCTGCACCGATCTGGCCAGTGGCTCGCTGTACAGAGAGCCCAGGCTCTTGAGAAGATCCGTGATGATCGGAGGCCCAAGGCCCGGATCCTCGGCGTCGCAAATGATGGCCCCGAGGGGGAGCCGGACTCCCCTACCTGGAATGGGAATGCAGCGGTATCGGCGAGTTCGACCGTCCTTCTCCAGGTCGAAGGTCGTCGGTCCTTCCGGGACCTTGGACTTCCACGCCGGCCAGATCTGGATGAACGCGGAGACCAGCTCCTGCGTGGCCTGGGGGGGGCCCGCACGATGGAGGGACCTGAGGTTTCCGTCGAGGTCGCGGCCCATCACGACCACCGAATCCAGCCCGACCTGGTCGATCGCGTCGCCGAGTTCCTGGAGCCCCAGGCCGCCGCCCGATCCCCCCACACCGCTGGTCAGCGCACGCCAGCACCTGGCCATCCGTAACCTGCTATCGAAGAACCAGACCCACACGAGCGCGGCGCAGATGGGCAGGAGGAGTAGACGGAATCCGAGCCCGATGTACTTGAAGTACCGGAGGAACTCATCGGACAGGGCGACCGCTGGCGCAACCTGGACGACCGCAAGCCCGATCGTCACGACGAGAGCTGCGATTCCCAGGCGCCTCCTCTGGAATCCGTCGAACCGTCGCCACAGCGTCGTTCCGTAGATCAGCGCCGTGGTCACCGAGGCGATGACTTCAGGGATGAAGTGGAGACTGATCACCGGCTGTTCCACCCAGACGATGGTGACCAGGAGGCAGGTCACGTAGAGCAGCCCAGCGCCCAGGAATGCGTATCGGTACAGGGTTCGTCGGGGCCAGAGGAGGTAGCAGCCGACCAGGAAGAGGCCGTTGTTGAGCATCGACAGGATGATGGCCGAGTAGAAGACGGGGAGGTCGTCCAGTGGGGTCAGCTTGAACCCGATGGCCCACATGCCGTGGGCCAGGGCGAGGACGCCGAGCCCGAGTCTGCTGCGTCGATCTTCCTGGAGGAGGATGGCTGCCGTCGCGAAGACGAAGACGATGGACCCGAGGACGATGGCACCCAGGACGTTGGCCCGGAGGAAGGGCTCGACCCCACCGACGAAAGCTCCCCAGATGAGGCCCAGAAGCTCCATGTTCCTCTCCCGGTCTCGGTTTCAGCCCTCCGTCAGTCGATTCCCAGCTGGATGTCGGACTGGCCGAGCACGTCGATGCTCTCGGGTCTACACCGCTCGAACCACTCGTCCAGCTCCTCCGGATCGGCCTTGTCGATGGTGAAGAGCGCCCTGGCATGGCCAGGGGCGACGGCCAGCCAGGTTCCCCGCACCGTTTGCTTCACGTCGGCGGGGAGTTCGGTTTTCACGACCAGGGCCTTGTCCGCACCGACATGTGCGTCCCGGAACGCACGGGCTTCGTTGCGACAGCTCGGATCGTCCGGATACGGTGCACACAGCGCGGCGCGGCCTTGCTGGTCGTGGACCACGAGAACCAGACGTTGGCCTGGAGGAACGGCGGTGGCGAAATCCTCCTCGAACGTGCATTGCAGCAGACACTCCTCGCTGGAGTCCGCGCCGAGCTTTCGGCTGCCGCGGGTGGCCAACAACTGCTGCCCATGGAACCTGGAGGTAGCACCGGCGGCCAGGTCGGCGGCCTTCTCTTGGATCCATTGGACCATCGTCGACGTGTAAGTCCACTGAGCAGGATCGAGGCTCCTCGCGCGTAGCGCGCTGACGCGGGCGTCCAGCTCGGTCAGCGCGGTGCGAGGCATGTCCTGCGCCTCGTCCGACAACACCAGGCGCTCGATGGCCCTCTCCAACTGCTCTGCCTCCACCACGGCTGTGGCCCACTCTTCTCGACTCATCCGATCTCCTCTTCCACGTCGTCCTTCAGCTGCTTCCGAGCCTTGTGCAACAGGTTGTGTACGGCGCTCGGGCTCCGGTTCATGCTCCTGGCCACGTCAGCGATCTGGGTGTCACCGTCGTTCAGGTCGTGGGCCAACGTGGCCTTCTGTGCGGCGTCGGGTCGCAGGAGCTGGACGAGATCCCAGGTGTCCTCGTTGGCCCGGAGCGCCCTCCAGATGGCTTCCTTGCGGACATCGCTGAGCCTCTCCATGGCCGCCAGTGTCCGGTCCAGTGTCTCTCCCGCCATCCGGGAAAAATCGTCTTCCGTGTATCGATTCGCACGCTGGAGGTGCTGCAGCCGGAGTTGCTGTCGGCGATTGCGCTTGACCAGCTCGTCAAGGGCCCTCCGCTTGGCCAGCGTCGTCCCGATTCGCAGGATCGAGGTCGGATCGCAGAGCCGCTCGATCGCGGCCTCGGCCTCGTGCGCTCCGGCCAACACGGGATACGCCTCGGCTGCGTCGTCCTGTTGACGGACCTTGCGGATGACCATCAACCGGGGATCGCGGTCGGGACGGGTGTCGGCGGCTTCGAGCAGTCGCGAGAGACCGGTGTGCCACGACTCCGTCGACTCCAGCTCGGCGCCGCGTGTCAGGACCTTCAGATCCGCGATCCAGATCGGCACGAACTGGACGAGCTCCAGCATGGAGTCGCCGGCCACGTCGCGAGCCCACGTGGCGTGTTGCAGGACGTCATGGGCCCTGTACGCCAGAGCCCGATGCAAGGGATGCCCCTCCGTGCTCTCCACGGTCTTCCAGAACAGCTCGACGGCCTCCATCAGGCGCGCATCACCGCGGAAGAACAGCTTCTTGGTCAGTCCACGCAACGTGTTCCCCGAACCGCAACGAACCTACCCCGAGACACGGGGCCAGTGAGGCCGAACGTACGACCACCCAGAACTCTATCGAGCGAGCTTAACGGCTCTCTCTCTTTTTTTTTGGAAAGGTCTCTTTTGGGGGGATGGCCCGACCGGGCAGGACTGTAACTACCTGAATTCTCTAGGAAGGTCAAAATTATAGGTCCTGTCCATGGCTGGTTTCAACTCGGCGGCAGCACGTTACCTCTTCGACCCGTCGGACTGGGCCGCGATTCCGAACGGTCCTCCTGGTATCCTGTCGAACTCCCCAACGGAGACACCCCATGGACCCCGGCGCCCGCGCAGCCCTGCTCGTCGCCCTGCTCGCCGCCCTGGCCGTGCTCGCGTCCGCAGCGTTCCTCGCGGTGCTGGCGCCGGTCATCGCCGCGGCGGCCGGCATCGCGTGCGGGTGGATCTACGTGCGGTACACGCGCCGGGAGCTGCCGGCCCGCAAGGGGCAGGGTGGAGTGATCGCGGCGCCGCTGATCACGCTGGCGCAGCTGGCGGGGACGGCGTTGAACCTGTTCTTGCTCGGTGGTGGCGTGCGGATCGGGGCACGGTTGACGCACCTGGGGGTGGGCACGGACTCCATGGACATGCCCCTGTCGATGTCGGTGCCGCTGCTGTTGCTGGCGACGTTGCTGACGCTGGCGATGGTGCTGGTGGGCGGGGAGTGGGGGGCGCGCCGGGCGGCTAAGGGGTAGGGAGCCCTACTCCGGCGCGAATCGCTTGGGCACCTGCTCCTGCAGGAACGCCGGCGCGGTCAGGCCGCTGCCGTACCAGGTGATCTTGGACCACGATCCGTCGTCGGATTCCTCCCAGACGTAGGTGCCGATGTCGCTGGAGTAGACCCAGACGCGGCCGTCGTCGTCCCACAGGAAGTGGGTGCGGTGTCGGCCGGCCCAGGTGTCGGCCGGGGCGAGGACCTCGGCGCCTTCGGCGTCGGTGACGCAAAAGGACAGCGTCTTTGCGTCGGGCTGGAGCAGGGTCAGCGTGTGCCGCCCGTCCGGCGAGGGGGCGGCGTGCTCGAGGGTGGCGACGGTGTCGGGCATGGACGTCTCCTGGCCGCAGCATGCGACGAGAACGGTGGCGGCGACAAGTACGCCGGGCAAGGCGCGCAGGGGCATTACTTGGCGGGCCAGCCGTCGGAGAGCTTGACCGTGCCGTTGGCGCGGCGGGTCAGCTTGCTCTTCTCGCTCCACTGGATGTGCAGGTCGTAGGCCTCGGCGTAGCCGAGGGTGATGATCTCGGCGAACCAGGACTTGGCGGTGTCGGAGCCGTACTTGGGGTTGGGATCGATGACGTCGTTCCACACGTACATGACGTCGAACTCGACCTCCATCTCGCCGTCCTTGCCCTCGGTGACCTTGGCCGTGCCCTTGATCTGGAAGCCGCCGACGTCGGCGTTGGAGCCGTGGAGGTACTGGTAGCCGACGATTCCCTCGCCGTTCTCGAGCTCGGCGGCGAAGGTCTCGTTGACCGCGTACTCACCCGCGCCCTTGGCCGCGAGCTTCTTGCCCAGGTTGAGCAGCTTGAGCTTGCACGTGCCGGAGAGGATGTTGCTGGCCTTCATGTAGCCGGCCCAGTTGGCGTCGTCCCAGGTGGCCTCCTCGCCGCCGCCGAACAGGTAGTGCTTGAGGATGGCGCGGCCGGCCCAGTCCGAGGCCGTGGACTGGGTCCAGAACTCGTCGCGGCCGGACCTTCGATCGTTGTCCTTCTCGTCGCGGTCGGCGCGGCGGTCGTGGCGGCTCTGCTCGCGGGTCTCCATCTGGACCGCGCCGCCCTCGTCCCCCAGGGGATCCTGCAGCGAATCCGACAGCGCCTCGGCCTGCAGGGGGTCTTGTCGCGGCGTGGGAGGAGCCGCCTTGGGCTGGACCGCCTTCTTCTCCTTGACCCGACGCGCCACCGACATGGTCGAACCTTCCTCTCCTCCCTCAGCCGCAGATCATAGCACCGCAGGTCCACGGCTCGGCTCCAATTCCAGAGGCGCGCGCGGGCGAGGCGGCCGTCCGGGATTCCGGACAGGGGCCTGCCGGACGTGTACGCCGCTGCAGACAGGCGTTCCGCGCCTGGAGGCCCTTCGGCGCTGCACCAAATTGCATTCGCGCATCCGGCACGCCCGTTGCAATACGTCCCAGGCCAGGAGGACCCCCCATGATCAAGCGCGACCTGGCTGCCCTGACGATCCTGGCGATTGCCCTCGGCCTGCTGGCCGGCTGTACCCACTCCCGCGGCCCCATCCGCCCCGACGGGATGAGCATCCACACCGGCCCCGATCCCCTGCTGGGTCTGGAGACCTACACCGGCGACGACGTCATCCGCATCGCCGGCGAGGCCTTCGACATGGCCCTGTATCCGCGGGCCTACGCGATCTACATGCGGTACACCGACGAGTTCCCCGGCACCTATCGCGAGGCCTTCGCCTGGTACAACGCCGGCCTGTGCGCCGAGCGCGCCGGCATGTTCGCCCAGGCCATCGAGGCGTACGAGCGCTTCATGGAGGCCACCGACCAGGACTCGGACCGCGTGGCCGCCCGCCACCGCCTCGTCACCTGCACGGTCGCCGTCGAGGACTGGGACGCCGCGTCGGACCACATCGACAAGCTCATGGCGCGCATCGACACCACGGCCGCGGACCGCTTCGAGCTCAAGGTCCAGCGCGCCTGGATCGAGGCCAACACCGGCGATCCCGTCATCGCCCAGGACCAGCTCGAGAAGCTCACCCGCCGCTACCGCGTCGATCGCGGCCGGACCTACGGTGGCTTTCAGGGCGGTATGGCCAACTTCTACCTCGGCGAGACCTGCCGGTTGCAGGCCGAGGCCGTCGAGGTCGTCTCCGTGGACGATCTCGACGCCGCCCGCGCCGAGCTGAACCACAAGGCCGAGCACATCCTCGACGCACAGGAGGCCTACCTGGAGACCCTGCGCATCGGGGTGCACCAGTGGATCCCTCGCGCCGGATACAGCCTCGGCGGCCTCTACACCACCTTCCGCAGCGACATCCTCACCGCCCCGTACCCGGCCGCCGTCACCAGCAACGAGGACCGCGAACTCTACGCCGAGATCCTCAACGAAGAGACCGCCGCGCTGCTGTTCAAGACCCGCATGGTCTACGAGAAGGTCCTGTCCAAGGCCTACCAGGTCAGCATCAACGACGAGGCCGTGGCCATGATCCGCGAGAGCCTGTCGCGGGTGGAGCAGGAGATCGTCGACGAGGGGCTGGCGGTGGAGATCTGAGCGCGCGTGCCGCTGGACGTCATGATGTCATGATGTCATGATGTCGGCAGGAGACGCGCCATGTCCGATAGCTTCCGCACCACCGTCTACCTCCACCCGCACCTCCACCGCGTGCTCAAGATCAAGTCCGCGGAGACCAACCGCAGCCTGTCCGATCTGGTGAATGCGGCGATTCGCTCGGCCCTCGCCGAGGACCTCGAGGACCTCGCCTCCATTGACGCCCGCGCGGACGAACCCACCCGTCGCTTCGAGGAACTGCTCGCCGAGATGAGAGACGCCGGTGAGATATAGCGTCTACGTCAAGCGGTCGGCGGAGAAGGAGATCCGGCGGCTGCCGGCCAAGGTGTGCGTTCGCGTGGTGACCGTCATCGCGGAGCTGGCCGAGGAACCGCGGCCCCGCGGGTGCGAGAAGCTGTCGGGGCGAGAAGCCTACCGGGTGAGGGTGGGGCGGTACCGCGTGGTGTACACCCTCGAGGACGACCGGCTGATCGTGGAGGTGATCAAGGTGGGCCACCGGAGGGACGTCTATCGTTGAGGGGCACGGGGGGAGCTCAGAGGTTGTGAAATTATCCCCGGACCGAGTCCAGAGTCGTGAGACGCCCCGCTGGCGAGGGCTGAAGAGGGAGCAGGCCCGAGGCCTGTGACCGATGAAGCCCGATGAGGGAGCGAAGCGACCGGTCCAGCGGGGATGGATCGCGGCTCTGGCGACGGGAGTGGGATATTTTCACAGCCTCTCAGTCCAACTCGGCCAGCGCCGCCAGCAGCCGCTGCAGATCCTCGAGGTTGTTGTACCCGTGCGGCGCCACCCTCAGCGCCCCCCCACGCACCGACACGAGCACCCCCCGATCGGCGAGCGTCCGCTCCAGCGCGGCCATGTTCAGGCCGTCGCGGGTGGTCTTGAGGATGCCGGACTTCTCCGAGTCGCGGTCGCGGGGACTGAGCACGGTCCAGCCGATGCCCTCGAGGCCGTGGTGGAGCTCGTCGGTGAGTTCGAGCAGGCGCTTTTCCAGCGCGGCGGTGCCGATGGAGGTGAGCAGGTCGAGGCTGCCGACCATGCCGGAGATGCCCACGAAGTTGTAGGCGCCCTCCTCGTAGCGGGCGGCGTTGTCGCGCAGGGGCTGGTCCATGTCCTCGAAGTCGAAGGGTTTTTGCACCGAGAACCAGCCCTGCACGGCCTGGTCGATGCGGTCCAGCGCCCGATCCGAGGCGTAGCCGATGCCCACGCCTTCGGGGCCGAGCATCCACTTGTGGGAGTCGGCGGAGAGGAAGTCGATGCCCATGGCGCGCACGTCCAGGGGCAGCACGCCCAGGCCCTGGATGGCGTCGACGACGAACAGGGTGTCGTGCTTGCGGCAGATCTCGGCGATGGCGGCGAGGTCGGCGCGGAAGCCGCTGGCGTATTGCACGAAGGAGATGGACAGGGCGCGGGTGCGGGCGTCCACGGCGGCGACGAGGTCGTCGAGCAGCACGCGGCCGTCGCGCTGGGGTACGAAGCGCACATCCACGCCACGCTTGCGCAGGGGCAGCCACGGCCGGATGTTGGCGGGGAACTCCTCCTCCACCAGCACCACGTTGTCGCCCTCGGCAAAGGGGATGCCGGTGGCAGCCACGGCCAGGCCCTGGGTGGTGGAGCGCACCACGAAGATCTGGTCCGGCCGGGCGTTGATCAGGCGGCTGCCGAGGTTCCGCGCCAGGCGCAGCACACCGAACGGCAGGTCCGGGTACCGCGCGGCGCCGAACTGCGACAGCTCCTCGATGTACGCCTCCATCCGCTTGCGGCACGGCGCGGGCAGGGGGGAGACGGCCGCATGGTTGAGGTAGGTCAGCCCCTCGGCGAGCTGGAACTGAGCACGCATGGACTTCCAGGGATCCATGATCACCTCCGCTGCCCCCATTTTCGGGCTACCCTCGGGACAAGACAACGGGGGTATTGATGTTCGACCGCCGACGGCTCAAGAAGCTCGACCACCGCTACCACCGGATCGCGAAGCGGCTCAAGCGCGCCGACCTGCAGCAAGACAGCGCGCCGCTGTTCGATCCCCAGGGGATCTTCGACTCGGTGGTGAGCCAGTGGTCGTCCCAGTTCTTCCTGGGTTACTACAGCCAGGAGGGTATGACCGAGGGGCTGCGGCGTTACGGGTTCTTCGACGATCTGGCGCGCCGGGGGTTGCACGATCCCGTGCTGCACTTCGACCTCAGCGACCCCTACCTGCACCGCCTTGCCGTGCACTGCGACGGCGTGGTCGAGCCCGAGACCCGGCTGGTGGACCTGCGCGCGCGGATCGTGCACCGCCCCCTGGACGCGGCCCTGTCCAAACACCTCGGCGACGCCCCCTTCGACTTCCTGTTCGTGGAGTGGCTGCAGCTGCAGCACCCGCGCAGGGCCTTCACCCCGCAGCGGCCGCCCCTGCCGGGCCAGAGTCACCCTGGCCTCGGTATCGGTTTCGAGGTGTTCCAGCTGCTCCTGATCGTGGCCGAGCGGCTGCGCCTCGGCGGCATCCTCAACGTGCCGATGCACTACCACAACGCCGCGCTGTATCACCTGCGCTCCACGTTCCTCGATCCCGAGGTCGAGGGCGCGTTCCGGGCGCTCAAGCGTGACCTGGGCGACCACCGCCCCCTCGCCGAGGCCACCTGGGCCGTCCACGACGGGTGCGTGTCGCTGGACGGCCAGCCCTACGAGTACAACGGCCATGAGCAGCTGTGCGCCGTGCGCCGCCGGGTCCGCTCGTTCTTCCGCCAACCCGAGTTCCGCCGTCGCCGCGAGATCGCCATGGCCACCCACCGCTTCCACATCGACGACGCCTGCCTCGGCAAGGTGATGCAGAGCCGCCTCACCCCCTGACCCCTTCAACCTTCAACCTTCAACCTTCCCCCCCCTCCCCATGTGATAGAAGAACCGCGCGTTCCCCTTGAACAGCGGAGGAGATCCCATGTCCCGTACCACCCCTGTCCTCGCCATGCTCGCGGTCCTGCTGCCCCTGTTCGGCGTGGGCTGTCCCGAGAAGCCCACCGCCGGCCCCGATGGCGACGAAGCCGACGTGATCAAGGAGGAGCCCGTGGTGGTGACCAACCCGCTGGTGCTGTTCGACCTGGCCCCGGTCGAGGGGGATTTCGAGGCCGCCACCCTGCCCGAGGAGGGCGCAGAGGAGGCGAGCTACCCGGTGGGGACCACAGGCTCGGACGTGCGCCCCATGCTCGAGGCCGTGCAGAGCGGCAAGCGAGCCGAGATCCAGGTGCCCGACGTGCTGGGCGACCTGGTCATCGAGGTGCGCACCCTCTGGCACGAGGGGCTGGGTGACCTCGACGGCAACGGCCAGGCCGACAAGCTGCTGCAGCGCTGGGCCGTGGTGCCCCGGCTGGGCGAGGTGACCACGTCGGCGTGGCTGGTGGCCGTGATGTCCGACGCCGAGGGCAACATCGGGCCCGACCAGATCAAGGAGGGCGTGATCGTGGACGCGGCCCTGGCCGAGGGCAACGAGTGCCCCCTGGTCGTGGCCTCCATCGGCGAGGGCGGGACCGTGACCTACGACCGTCGCGTCGCCGACGGGGTCCAGCGCTTCACCGCCACGCCGCGCAAGGCCACGGACACCGAGAAGCTGGCCGCGGACCTCGAGCGCGACGTCGCCGTGGTCGCTTCAACGATGCAGGTCTACGACACGGGCGTGCTCGCCCCGGAGACCGCGTACGTCAAGGCGTTCATCGTCAAGGCCTACCTGCCCGAAGTCGAGGCGGTGGAGACCACCCGCGACCTGATGTTCCCCGAGGTGCTGGCGCCCCTGTACGGGCAGCTCAAGCTGATCAAGGCCAAGATGCGCAACCCCGACGTGGTGACCGCATACGAGGCCGCTGACGGCCAGATCGGCGTCAAGACCGCCATGCTGGTCAAGGAGGGCGACCTGCGGCTGTCCCTGTCCGCGGACGAGCTGCGCCAGCGCGTGTCCGGCCTGCAGGAGCTCGGCGAGGCGTTCGAGAAGCTGGAGGGCTCGCTTGTGCTGGACGGCGAGCCTGCGCGCCGCCGCGACTTCGAGGCCAAGCTCGGCCAGGTGTCCGATCCGGCCGAGCGCGCCGCCATCACCAAGACCTACCAGGACACCTTCCGGCCCATGGTCGCCAAGGACGGTCGTTACGAGCAGTTCATCGGTGAGATGAACGAGATCGCCCGCTCCCACGGCTACGCCAACTACGCGGACATGCGGGTGGTGGAGAAGTTCGGCATGAACCTCACCGAGTTCATGGGCTGGGCCGACCAGACCTGGCAGGTCACCGACGCCGACGCCAAGGCCTTCGTGGAGTCCCTGGCCGGGTTCGCCGGCGAGGAGACGCTGACCTACTGGCAGGTGGGCCAGCTCACCGAGGCGTGGACGCTGGACCAGGTGGGCCTCGAGGAGCTGCCCAAGCTATCCGAGGAGGACGCCCAGGCGGTGATGAAGCAGTACTACGCGGACACCGGTCTGGACATGTCCGCCGACCCCTACGACCGCATCACCATGGACTGGTACCAGGACGACCTGAAGTGGAACCGCGCCGGCACCGCCGCCACGGCAACGCCGCGCTTCGCCTACTTCACGTCCAACCTCAAGCCGGGCGCGCCCATCCCGCTGGACGAGTGGGAGACGCCCATGCACGAGACCGCCCACACGCTGCACTACCAGACGTCCGGCGCCAGGATGCCGGGGCTGTCCGCGTACCAGAACATGATGCCGTCGTACGTGGCCGAGGGTGTGGCCATGACCTTCGAGAACGGCGCGTCGTGCCATCCCACGCTCATGCGCCACTACTTCGAGGGCAAGCCCGGCTTCACCGACAAGCTGTTCGACGTCTACCCGGTGGTCAGCTCGCAGGCCGTGGCCTGGCAGACCCGCCGGCTGCTGCTGATGGGTCTGTACGAGATCAACCTGTACGTGGACCGCGACGCCGAGGGCAACGAGATCCCCTGGGAGACCCGCGTGGGCGCCTGGGACGAGATGGTCCGCGAGCGGCTCTTCGTCGAGCCCCCCGAGGACGCCCTGGCCCAGATCATGTGCCGCAGCCACCCCTTCAACGACCAGTCCCAGCTCGGCTACTCCAGCTACTCGCTCGGCCACGCCCTGGTCATCCAGATCCGCCACGCCACCGTCAAGGAGGGCGCGGTCGCCGAGCTCGAGCCCTTCGGCGACGCCATGATCCGCGTGATGGAGCAGGGCGCGATGGCCAACCGGGGCACCGTGCAGGCGATCATCGACGAGCTGGCGCAGGCGCCCGCGGCGACCCAGGAGTAGAGAGAGGCGACCATGAAGATCAACAAGATCGACCACCTGTGCATCGCCGTGAAGGACCTCGCCGAGGCCCGCAAGCAGTGGGAGCCGCTGCTGGGCAAGAGCGAGCCGGACGACGAGTACGTGCACGAGCCCGAGAAGATCCACGTGGCGCGGTACATGCTCGGCGAGGTGGGGTTCGAGCTGATGGAGTCCACGGCCCCGGACGGGGACGTGGCCAGGTTCATCGAGCGCAACGGCGAGGGCTGCATGCTGATCGCCTTCAACGTCGACGATACGGCCGATGCGGTGGAGGAGCTGAAGGAGAAGGACTACCCCATCATCGGCGGCCTGCGCTCATTTCGGGACTGCAAGTTCGCGTTCGTGCACCCCAGCTCACTCAACAACGTGCTCACCGAGGTCATCGACTACAAGTGGACCGAACTCGACGAGGACTGATCGCCTCGTCTTCAGGGCGCGCCCAGGGTGCCGCCCGACACCTCGCAGTGCTTGCGATGGGACAGGAACGGGTTCTCCACCTCGAACTGCGGGTAGTAGTGGACGAGGTAGCTGTCCTCGATGGCGCAGGTCTTGAGGCGGTTCTCCCTCGGACATCCTCCGTCGACCAGTGAGCCGCGCCAGGCCTTGCAGATCTCGCGGGTCGGCCCTCGACCCTGGTCCCGGATCAGCTCGCGGCTGTATTCCCAGCACAGCCCCTCTTGCTCGACGATGACGCAGCTCATGGGGCGCAGCTCGCGCGCGCCCAGGACCTCGGCGGGCACCTCGTTGCGGGCCTCGACCTCGAAGTCCTCCACCGTGGCGCGGCGGATGGCCTGGAAGGCCCACGCCGAACCCTCGACCGCGTAGAACAGCCGCACGCGGCCGGTGATGCTGTCGTGCTCGCCCCGGATCTCCAGGTCCACGTCCACGTGGCCCGCGTCCACGCAGGCCTCCCGGGCGGCCACCTCGAAGTCGCGGATCTCCTCGTCGGCGAGGGTCCAGTACAGGCCGTCGAGTTCGGGGCCCTGGTAGCAGAACATGCGGCCGGCCAGATCGGCCCGCACGGCGGCGTCGTCGGGCAGGGGGAAGGGGGGCGGGTCGCACGCCGTGGCCGCCTCGTCCCCTGCCGAGTCGTCGTCCCCGGCGGCCGAGTCGTCGTCCGCCTCCGATGTCGGATCGTCGGGCTGGACCGGCTGGACCGGCTGCTTCAGCCCGTGGGAGCCCGGCGGCCGCGCCGGAGCGGACACCTCGTGGCCCCCGTCGCCGCTGGCTGCACCGCAGCACCCGGCGACCCACAGGCCGCACACGGCGATGGCGATCCCTACCCACCAGGATGGATGGCACATGATCGAAGCGCTCCCCAACATCCGCGCGGCGTCGATCCACCATCCTCATACGGCGCGAGGGGTTCGCGCAAGTAGTGCGCGCGTACGCGCGCCGGTTGCCACCGCAGCGCGCGGCGCGTGACAATGGGCGGCGTGCTCGCGAACGGAGGTGCCGAGGTGAGACCGATGTCTGGGATCGTGCTGCTGGTGGGCCTGCTGGCCGTGGCGCCGGCGAGTGCCGTGGAGCCGGCCTGGGAGGCCTTGACCGAGCACGTCGGCGTTATGGACGTGGCCGTGGTGATCGGCGAGGACGCCGACGGCGTTTGGTTCCTCTCCGGCGAGGTGCTGCGGCGACTGGGCCAGCCCGTGCAGGGGCTGACGCTCGAGCGGCTCAACGCCGACGGGGTGCGAGAGTTCGTCGAGACCGGCGTCGGCCTGATCGGCGGCGACCGCTCCAGCCTCGGCGAGCTGGCCCTGGTGACCCTCGACGGCGCGGTGCTCGTCGGCACGAGTGGCGCGGACCTGCGGCCCCTGGACCTCGGCGATCTGTTCGTCACCCAGGCGCGCTGGGATCCCAGCGGCGATCACCTCGCGGTGACGGCGTGGTCCGGCGGGAGCCGGCCCTGGGACGCGTACCGCGCGAGGACCGTGGAAGACCTGCTGCGCGCGATCGACAGCGACGTGTACCTGGTGGACACGCGCGGCACTGCCCGACGGATCACCGTCGGCCCCAAGCAGGACTACAACCCCGTGTGGTCCCCCGACGGCACGCAGCTGCTGTTCGTCTCCCTGCGCACGGGCTATGCGAGCCTGTTCCTCGCGGACGTGGCTCGTGGCGGTGTGCGGCAGCTGACCAACTTCGGCGCCGAGCGCGGCGCCCCTGCCCAGCCGGTCCCCCTGTCCGACCACTGCTGGTGGACCGACGACGGCGTGGTCTACGAGACCGTGGGCGCGGCGGGCAGCGAGGTGTGGCTGATGACGCCCACCGGACGGTTCGAGTGGATCGCCCACGGCTCCGGCCTGGGCCTGGTGGGCGACGACGTGGGACTGCTCAGGACCTCCAGCGGGTGGCTGACCTTCGGGGTACGTGACGCGGCGGAAGGGAGGCGGCCATGAGGTGGTCCGCGCTCCTCCCCCTGGCGGCCTTGCTCGTCGCGGGCGTCGCCAGCGCACAGTCCGCGTACGAGTCCATCAACCCCGGGCCCTTCACCAAGCCCATCGACCTGCCGGGCCTCGACACGGTGGTGATCCCGTTCGACCTGGATCCGGCCACCGGCACCATCGAGGACTACACCGGCTGGTACGGCACCGAGTTCGAGGAGTGGCACGCCCTCGACGGCAGCACCTTGACCCTGTTCGTGGTGGAGCTGGAGTCCGCGGTGCTGGCCGCGGCCGACGGCGTGGTGATCGACCTCAACGATGGCGTGCCCATCGGCGATCCCAACGCCGCCAACTACGTGTGGCTGGACAACGCCGACCCGTACGAGAGCACCTACTGGGACCTCTCGCCTGGCGTGACCGACTACGTGCAGCTGGACGACGAGGTGTCCGATGGCGACACCCTGGCGCTGAGCAACGGCGTGGAGGACGAGGTGGGCCCGCACCTGACCTTCGGCACCTTCTACGACGGCGTGGCCGGTTGCCCCATGTACGAGGGGTACTGGAAGCAGGGGCTGGACTTCTTCAAGGGCGTGTACCAGTACGTGGACGCGCCGCTGTACGAGGACATGGACTCGTCCACGGCCCAGTACGGCGAGCAGGAGCAGGCCCAGGCCTACTGCGGCACGGCCTACAACCGCGACGGCTACCTGCGCTACTGGCACCCCACCGACTGGGGCACCGTGGTCCAGGCCGTGGATCGTCTCGACGAGGTGGAGAACGAGGCCGACTACGCGGAGACCGGTTCGTGGGAGTACGTCGAGGGCGGCTCGATGGCCGAGCACGTGGTGGGGCTGGCCACCCGCGGCAGCGATGACACCTCGGGCCAGGCACAGTTCACCCCGTCGCTGTCCACGGCGGGCGAGTACGAGGTCCTCGTCACCTGGGGGGTGGCCGCCAACGCCGCGGACGTGGTGTACACCGTCGGCCACGACGGCGGGACCGACACGGTCACGCTGAGCCAGCATGGCGGCGGCCTCGGCACCTTTGACGAGCCCCGGGTGATCATCGGCTCGGATTACTCGAACACCGGCGATACCGACCTCACCGGCAGCTTCTACCTGTTCAACTACTCCTGCGACGGATCGCCGGAGATGGCCGGCCCCGAGGTGACCTACCGCATCGAGGTCAGCGGCAGCGGCTCCCTGTCGGCCTCGGTGGTGCCCCACGAGGGCGTGGACGTGGACGTGGCTCTGTTCAGCGAGCTGGACGAGGGGGCGTGCCTGGCCTGGGGTGAGTCCGCGATCGACACCTCGGTGTCCGCGGGGACCTACTACCTGCTCGTGGACACCCCCGGCGACGGCTCCACCTCGCCGGGCGGTTTCGACCTGCAGGTGACCACCACGGCCACGCCCACCGGCGACAGCGCCGGGGACGAGGCGGACGGCGACCAGTGGCACTCCCTGGGCACCTACACCTTTGCCGCGGGCAAGGGCCCGTCCACCGTCAGCGTGTCCGTGCCCGACGACCTCACCGGCGTCACCGAGAACCTGCCCCGCGTGGCCGCCGACGCCGTGCTGCTGCTCAACACCGATCGCCTCCACTACGTGTGGGGCGAGGGCGGCCCGGACAGCGGCATCGCCGACAGCATCCTCGTGCTCAAGGAGCACGCCCTGCTGGGCATCCACAGCGAGGCGAGCTGGCCGGTGCAGACCGAGCCGTTCGAGGACTCGGAGGTGCTGTTCCGGGCCAGGCGCGGCCAGCGGTTCATGTCGGCCATCAACTACGACGGCTGGTACGAGATCACCATGCCGGGCATGGCCGGCGAGCGCGGCTACCTGCACGAGGAGTGCTGCTTCGTCCACCACCGCCTGATCCCCAACGACGTGGAGGACTGGCAGCCGGCGGACGACGACGACGACGACGACGCGTCCGACGACGACTCCGCCGGCGACGACGACGGCTGCGAATGCACCGTGTCCGAGCTG
This sequence comes from uncultured Rickettsiales bacterium, assembly GCA_964558555.1. Lineage (GTDB taxonomy): Bacteria > Myxococcota_A > UBA796 > UBA9615 > CAYRNR01 > CAYRNR01. The sequence continues at coordinate 36,576 of CAZLEO010000062.1, forward strand.
GCGCCCGCCTGGCCGTCCGCCCTGGCCCTGCTGGGGCTGGCCGTGGCAGCCGCCCTGCGCCGCCGTCCCTGACGAAAACGGGCTACACTCGCCCCGGGAGGCCCCCGATGCGCATCCACTGGTCCCTGCTCGGCCTGATGATCCTGGCCCTCGTGGGCTGTCCGTCCGGCGACGACGACGACGGCGGCCCGGGCGACGACGACGCGGCGGACGACGACGACGCGGGCGACGACGACGCCCAGGCCGACCCGGAGACCGACTGCTTCGAC
>CAZLEO010000063.1:0-36365 GCA_964558555.1 uncultured Rickettsiales bacterium
GTAGACGGTGTCGTTGGTGTCGTCGCAGTCGCCGCCGCACGCGGTGACGCCGTCGCCGTCCGCGTCGACCTCCTCGTCCTCGGTGGAGCCGTCGCAGTTGTTGTCGACGCCATCGCACAGCTCGGGGAAGTCCAGCCCCGTGTCGGGATCGGCGTCGTCGCAGTCGCCCTCGCACACCATCTGGCCGTCGGCATCGGCGTCGGCCTCGTCCTCGGGCAGGACCTCGTCGCAGTCGTTGTCCAGGCCGTCGCAGACCTCCTCGGCGCCCGGATAGACGGTGGCCTCGGCGTCGTCGCAGTCGCCGTCGCACACCGAGTAGTCGTCCCCGTCGGCGTTGGGATCGTCCTCGGTGGCCTCGTCGCAGTCGTTGTCCACGTCGTCGCAGGTCACCTCTTCGGCGTCGGGATGGACGTCGGGATCGGTGTCGTCGCAGTCGCCGTCCTCGACGGTCCAGCCATCGCCGTCCTCGTCGGTGCCCACGGAGGAGTCGTCGTCGTCACTGGTGGTGTCGTCGTCGTCGTCGGCAGGCGTCGTGTCGTCGTCGTCACCTGTGGCGTCGTCGTCGTCTCTGGTGGTGTCGTCGTCGTCGTCGGCCTCGTCCCCGCACCCGAAGAACACCAGGCTGGCGGCCATGAAGAGAAGAAGGAGGTAGCGGCTCATACGGATGTCTCCTGAAAGAAGAACCAGGCTCATGCCGTTCGGGAGAACTTGGGTTTTTGCGCTTTTACATTATGAAGGGTAGGGCCGCTCGTTGCGAACCGCTATCCGTCTGAGGTGCTCGATGTGGAAGGAATCGCTCCCGGTCAGAGCATGCCCACGATGGCGATGGAGCAGATGTTCATGAACGGGAACCCGCCGAGGTTGTGGGTGAGCCCGTAGCGGGGATCGGCCAGCTGGCGGTCCCCGGCGCGGCCGTGCAGCTGCAGGTACATCTCGTACAGCATGCGCAGCCCTGACGCACCGATGGGATGGCCGAAGCACTTGAGACCGCCGTCCACCTGGGCGGGCACGGTGCCGTCGCGGTCATAGAAACCATCGAGCACGTCGAACACGGCCCGGCCGCGGTCGGAGATGTGCAGGTCCTCGTAGGTGACGAGTTCGGTGATGGAGAAGCAGTCGTGCAGCTCCATCATGCTGATCTCGGACCGCGGGTCGGTGATGCCGGCTTCCGCGTAGGCGCGGGTGCTGGCGCGCGAGGTGGTCATGAAGTGGTCGCCGTCCCACTCGTCGAAGCCCGCCTCCTCGCCGCTGGACAGGGCGATCTGCAGGGCCTTGACCACCACCATGTCCTTGACGCCCATCTCCTTGGCCTTCTCCACCGTGGTGACGATGGCGCAGGCCGCGCCGTCGCTGACACCGCAGCAGTCGTACAGGCCCAGGGGGTGGGCGATGATCGGCGAGGCCATCACCTGGTCCACGGTGATCTCCTTGCGGAGGTGCGCCTTGGGGTTGAGCACGCCGTTGGCGTGGCTCTTGGCCGACACGTGGGCCATACCCCGCTTGATCTCCTCGTCGGACACGCCCCACTTGGCGCCGTAGGCGGACGCCAGCTGCGCGAACACGCCCGGCGCGGTCATGTTGGGGAACCACTGCCAGGTCAGCGACCCGGCGTTGGAGCCGGGGTTGGGCAGCCCGCCGTAGCCGGTGTCCTTGAGCTTCTCCACGCCCAGGGCCATGGCCACGTCGTGGGCCCCCGACGCCACGGCGTACACCGCGCCGCGGAACGCCTCGGTGCCGCTGGCGCAGTAGTTCTCGGTGCGCGTGACCGGGATGAAGGGCAGGCGCAGCGCCACCGACAGCGGCAGCGCGGACTTGCCCACGTTGATCTCCTCGAGGCAGGTGGCGAGCCACGCGGCCTCGATCTCGTCGCGGTCGATGCCCGCGTCCTCGACGGCCTCGACGAACGCCTCGACCATCAGCTCCTCGCCGCCCACGTCCCAGCGCTCGCCGAAGCGGGTGCAGCCCATGCCGATGATGGCGACCTTGTCACGAATTCCTGTAGCCATGATCGCCTCCTAGAACTTGAACAGCTTTTCGATGAGCTGGGATTTCATCAGGTCGCCCTCGATCTTGAGCTTGCCCGTGGTGAACGCGCTCATCGCGTTGAGCTCGCCCATGATCAGGGACATGAAGTCGTCGGACGACATCAGGATGGTGGTGGTCGGGGTGTCGTGGACCCCCTCGGCCACCTCGCAGGTCTGGTCGGCGATGGTGCAGTACCACTCACCGCCGTTGTCGCCGGACAGCTTGTACTGGAACACCACGTCCACTCCGGAGGCTGCGTCGGCCACGAATGCCTCGGGCATCCGCGCGAACACCTTGGCCGGGGTGGGCCCGGAGTCTTCGGGGGGGGCTTCCTCGGGGGGGGTCCCCCCTGGGTCGGGCGCCTCGAACTCGAACAGCTTCTCGATCAGCTGCGACTTCATCAGGTCGCCCTCGATCTTGAGCTGGCCGCCGGTGTAGGCGCTCATGGCGTTGAGTTCACCCTTGATCAGCAGCACGAAGTCCGCCGCCTCCATGAGGATGGTGGTGGTGGGTCTGTCGTGGATGCCCTGGGTGACCTCGCAGGTCTGGTCGGCGATGGTGGTGTACCACTCACCGCCGCCGTCACCCGACAGCTTGTACTGGAACACCACGTCCACCCCCGCGGCCGCGTCGGCCACGAAGAAGTCTGCCATGGCGTCGAACACCGCCGCCGCGTTCAGCTCGACCTCGGCCGGTTCTGCTGCCGCTGGCGTCGGCTTCTTCTTGCCCGCCAGCACGTCCATCATCGTGGTGATGAACGCCATGGTGTCGTCCACCTCGTCGGCGCCGTCCATGTCGACGATGTCGTCCCAGCTCGCGGCGATGTCCTCGACCGTGGGGATCTCGCCGCCGCCGACCACGGTGCCCGGTGACGTCACCAGGGCCGCGCGGCTGAAGAAGCCGGCGCCGGCGTTGACGATCTGGCCGGTCTCCTCGCAGCCCTCCCAGGCGTAGTACAGCACCAGCGGGGACACGTGCTCCGGCTGCATCTTGGCCTGCATGTCCGGCGGCAGGATGTCCTCGGTGAGGCGTGTCGTGGCGATGGGCGCCACGGTGTTGACCTTGACGTCGTACTTGCGGCCCTCGAGCTTCAGGGTGTTCATGAAGCCCACCAACGCCATCTTGGCCGCCGAGTAGTTGGTCTGGCCGAAGTTGCCGAACAGACCGGCGGCCGACGTGGTCATGACGATGCGGCCGTAGCCCTGCGCCTTCATCAGCTTGAAGGCCGGCTGGGTGACGTTGTAGGCGCCGTCCAGGTGCACGGCGAGCACGGCCTGCCAGTCGGACGGGTCCATCTTGACCAGGGACTTGTCGCGCAGGATGCCGGCGTTGTTGACCACGATGTCCACGCGGCCGAAGGCCTCGACCGCCTTGTCGACGATGGCCTGGCCGCCCTCGACCGTGGACACCGAGTCGTAGCTGGCCACGGCCTCGCCGCCGGCCGCCACGATCTCGTCGACCACCTGGTCGGCCGCCGAGGCCGAGCCACCGCCCGCGCCGTCGCGGGCGCCACCGAGATCGTTGACCACCACCTTGGCGCCGCGGCTGGCCAGGTCCAGGGCATAACAGCGCCCCAGGCCCGCGCCCGCGCCGGTGACGATGGCCACGCGGTCGTCATAGCGAAGGTCGTCGACCTTCTTCGCCGGCGCGGCCGGCTTCTCACCCGGCACCGGGATGGCCTTCCAGAAGTAGCCGGTGAAGCCCCGCTCCTTGTCCACGTGGCGACGCCGGAACGCCATGTCCACGGGCTGGCCGACCCAGGTGTTGTCCAGCACGCAGTCGGAGAAGTCGGCCATGAAGCGGCCGCCGCCGTCGAACTGCACCATGCCGTACAACGACGGCGGGTCCACCGACACGGCCAGCAGGTCGGCGGTGAAGGTCCTGATCTTCGCGGGGATGTCCGCGAACTCGTAGTCCTCCTGGGTCCCCACGGCGCGGCACTTCGGGTTGACGCAGATTTCCATGCGTGGGAACTGCGGCGTGCCACACTCGGTGCACTTGCCGCCCACCAGCCCCAGCAGCATCTTGCGGTTGCGCCACAGGGTGGTCATGGCCGTCTGGGTCGGCGCCTCGGCGCGGATGCCCGTCTCCGCGGCGATCAGCTCGCGGAACTTGAGGAACTTCTGGTGATTGCGGCAGGTCTCGCCGCGCGCCAGCGAGCCGCGGATGCCCGCGCCGGGCGCGGCGTCGCCGATCTTGTCGGTGCAGCGGAAGTACAGCGCGTCACAGCCCTGGCCGAAGCCGCACACGAGGATACGCTGGCCGGGCTCGGCCGCCTCGAGGGTGTGCGAGAGCATCACCAGCGGGTGGGCCGCGCCGGTCTCGCCGCACTCGGCGTGGAAGTTGCCGACCACCTTGTCGGCCGCGCCGAGCTTGGCGGCGATCTTGCGGTGCTCGGCCGCGAAGAAGCACGGGAAGACGAGGGTGTCCACGTCGTCCATGGTGATGGACAGGCGCTTCATCAGCCCCTCGATGGCCTCGGGGATGATCTTGGAGTAACCCTCGTCGCGGACCCAGCGCTCCTCCCACATGTAGTCGTACTCGTTGTTGCTGCCGCGGTAGTGGTCCACGAAGTCGTAGGACACCGAGTAGCTGCCGAGGTACTCGGCCAGCACGTCCTCGTTGCCCACGGCGACGGACGCGGCGCCGTCGCCGAACCACATCTCGTAGAAGTAGCCGGTCTTGGCCTTGCGCATGTCCGTGGCCGTGACCAGCACGTTGCGCGCCTCGCCGGCCTTGACCGTGTCCAGGGCCGTGATCAGCCCCGAGGTGCCGGCGCGCAGCGCCGAGGTGAGGTCCCGCGTGTCCACGTCGGCGCGCAGGTTCAGCGCCGTCTGGACGATGCCGGCGTTGAGCCGGTCCGAGAACGGCAGGGTCGTCGAACACAGGAACAGCCCGTCCACCTTGCCCTTGTCCAGGCCGGCCAGCGCGTCGCGCGACGCGGCCACGGCCATGGTGAGGCTGTCCTCGTCGTGGTTGCAGAACGACCGCTCCCCCTGGGCCACCATGATGGTCGCCGGGGCGAACCAGCCCATGGACTGGTACATGGTCATGCGGTCCATGCGAAGGCGCGGGATGTAACCGCCGAATGAGGTGATTCCGATCATCGCTGCCTCCTAGAACTTGAACAGCTTCTCGATGAGCTGGGACTTCATCAGGTCCCCCTCGATCTTGAGCTTGCCGGTGGTGAAGGCGCTCATGGCGTTGAGCTTGCCCTGGATGAGCTCGATGAAGTCCGCCGCCGACATCAGGATGGTCGTGGTGGGCTTGTCGTGGACCCCCTCGGCCACCGAGCAGGTCCCGTCGGCGATGGTGGTGTACCACTCGCCGCCGCCGTCGCCGTCGAGCTTGTACTGGAACACCACGTCCACCCCCGCGGCCGCGTCGGCCACGAAGGCGTCGGGCATGCGCTCGAACACCGCACCGGCGGTGATGCCTTCGGGCTTTGCCTCCTCGGCGGGGGCGGCAGCCTTGGGCTTGGGCTTGGCCTTGGGTTTCGGTTTCGGCTTGCCCGCCAGCGCGTCCATCATCGGCGCGAACGTCGCCATGGCATCCGGGTACTCCTGGGCGCCGTCCAGCGACAGCACCTCGTCCCAGGCGCCGGCCATCTCCTCGGGGGTGGCCACGTCGCCGCCGCCGAGCGCCAGGCCGCCGGCGCTGATCACGGCCACGCGGTTGAAGTAGCCCGCGCCCGCGTTGTAGATGCCGCCGCTCTCGGGGCACTCCTCGGAGCACAGGTACAGCACCAGCGGCGCGACAAATTCGGGCTTCAGCTTCTCCTGCATGTTCGGCGGCAGGATGTCCTCGGTGAGCCGCGTCAGGGCGATGGGCGCCACCGTGTTGACCTTGATGTCGTACTTGCGGCCCTCGATCTTGATCGTGGACGCCAGCCCCACCAGGCCCATCTTGGCCGCGGAGTAGTTGGTCTGGCCGAAGTTGCCGTACAGGCCGGCCGCGGACGTGGTCATGACGATCCGACCGTAGCCCTGGGCCTTCATCAGCTTGAACGCCGGCTGGGTGACGTAGTAGGCGCCGTCGAGGTGGACGTTGCGCACCGCGTCCCAGTCCGACGGGGACATCTTCACCAGCGACTTGTCGCGCAGGATGCCCGCGTTGTTGACCAGGATGTCCACCCGGCCGAAGGCCTCCACCGCCGTGTCCACGATGGCCTGGCCGCCCTCGACGGTGGACACCGAGTCGTAGTTCGCCACGGCCTCGCCGCCCGCGGCCACGATCTCGGCCACCACGTCGTCTGCGGGGCGGGCCGAGCCAGCTCCGGCACCGTCGGGGGTGCCGCCGAGGTCGTTGACCACCACCTTGGCACCGCGCGCCGCCAGCTCCAGGGCGTAGATCTTGCCCAGGCCGCCGCCCGCGCCGGTGACGATGGCCACGCGGTCGTCGTAGCGGATGCCCTTGCGCTTGTCGCGCTCGACCATGCCCGCGTCGTCGAGCCACTCGACCACGCCGCGGTCGATGACCACCTCGCCGGACTCGGCGTTGACGGTACGGAACACGCCGCTGGTGTCCCCGGTCTTCCAGATCTCGGTGCGGATCGGGACCCCCGGGTACAGGGTGCGCGAGAACCGGTTCTTGAACCGCGCGATGCGCTCGGGCTCGCCGGGGAACAGGTGCTTGACCACCGCCCGACAGGCGTACCCGTGGGTGCACAGCCCGTGCATGATCGGCATCTCGAAGCCCGTGGCCTTGGCGAAGTCCGGGTCCACGTGCAGCGCGAAGATGTCGCCGGACAGCCGGTACAGCAGCGGCTGGTCCACCGACGGCGTGTCCTCCTCGACGAAGTCCGGCGCCCGATCGGGGAACTCGAACTCCTCGGTCGGGGCGTCGGTCCCGCCGAACCCCCCGTCCTTGCGGCAGAACAGCGTGAACACGTTGGTGAACAGCTTGTCGCCGTTCGAATGCACCGTGTCCGCCGCGGCCACCACCAGGGCGCCCTTGTCGGCGCCCTTGTCGTAGATGTCGGTGATCTCACCTTCGGTGGTGAGCGTCCCCTCGTTGGGGATCGGATTGTGGAAGATGATGTCCTGCTCGCCGTGCAGGATCCCCGCGAGGTTGGCCTCGGAGCTCAGCGCCGAGGCCGCGAGGAAGTCGAACACGGCACCGATGGAGAAGCTCGGGATCACCTTGAGCTTGTTCTCGTAGCAGTACTCCAGGTCGTCGAACCCGGCACCCACGCCCAGGGCGTACAGCACCAGGTCCTTCCAGTCGTACTCCTTGACCAGCGGGCCGATCTTCTTGCCGACTGTGTCCAGCTTCAGGGCCATCGCGCTGTCCTCCAGATCTTGTCCATGGAACCGTTGAGGCGCGGGAGAGGGGATCGACCCCTCCACCCCAGGCGCGAAATCGTACGCGCGCGCGCGCCTTTTTTTCAACTCCGCGTGCACCCGTGCTATAATCTCGCCCCCCAAAGGGGAGAGACCCATGCAAGACAAGACGTGGTGGTGGTTGCTGGCCGTGGTGTGTTCGCTGGCGCTCGTGGGCTGTCCGTCCGAGGAGGCCGACGACGACGACGATGACGACGACGACACCGTGCAGTTCGAGGACCTGGATGGGGACGGCTATGGCACGGCCGTGGACTGCGACGACACCGACAACACGATCCATCCGGGCGCCGACGATCCCTGCGACGACATCGATCAGGACTGCGACGGGATCGACGGCCAGGACGCCGACGGCGACCAGTTCAGCACCTGCGCGCAGGACTGCGACGACAACGACGACGACATCCACCCCCTCGCCGAGGAGGTCTCCAACGGCGAGGACGACGACTGCGACGGGCTGATCGACGAGGTCACCTACGCCTGCGAGGACCCGGAGATCGAGCCCAACGACGACGCCACCGAGGCCAACCCCATCGAGTCCACGGACACGGTGTGTGGGGTCATCGATCCCGCCGGCGACCAGGACTGGTTCACCTTCGATCTGGACGCCTACACCATGGTGGAGTTCGACGTGTACGCCACCGACGACGGCTCCAACCTCAGCCCCAAGATCGACGTGTGGTCGGCCGACGGCGTGTCCGAGCGCACCGGCTCGGCCGGGACCATGGACATGGAGATCACCTCGTTCTTCGGCCACGCCGGCACCTACTACGTGTCCATGGCCGACCTGACCGCCTCGGGCGCGGGGTTCGACCACTACTACACGCTGCACCTGACCGCGACGCAGCCCTGCGACGTGCTGGAGTCCGAGCCCAACGGCAGCAACGGCGAGGCCAACCCCACCACCACGTCCCAGGTGACCTGCGGCCACGTGGACAGCGACGACGACAAGGACCACTTCTCCTTCCAGGTGTCCGCCGGCGAGACCTGGACGATCACCGTGGATTCGTTCGCCGTGGGTTCCACCCTCAAGGGCCAGCTGACCCTGTTCGACACCGACGGCGCCACCGAGCTGGCCTACGACGACCCCACCTACCCCGACGACCCGATCATCACCCACACCTTCGCCTCGGGCGGGCTGTACTACGTCATGGTGGAGAGTGACTTCTACGGCACGTACGACAGCGGCGGGTATCTGCTGTCCTTCAACTAGCTATTCGTCGTCGATCGTCTGTCCCAGCACTTCCTGCACGGCCCCGAGCAGCTGCTCGATGTCGAAGGGCTTGTACAGGACCCGCGCGCCCACCTGCTCGATGCGCTGCTTGAGTTCGGGATCGAGCAGATCGCCGGTGATGAAGAGGAAGTGCTGGGCCCACGACGAGGTGCGATCCAGCAGCAGGTCCAGCAGCTGCAGGCCGTCCAGGCCGGGCATGCGCACGTCGCTGACGACCAGGTCGAATGCGCGCCCGCCCATGAGTTCGAGGGCCTCGAGGCCGCTCGCGGCGGTCTCGACGTGCAGGCCGGCCTCGGTCAACACCTCCGAGACCAGGGCGAGCAGGGCCGGCTCGTCGTCCACCACCAGACAGCTGGTACCCACCAGGGAGGGCAGGTCTGACAGGCTGCCGGGCTCGGAGATGACCGACGACAGGTGATCCCCCGACTGCAGGCAGGGCACGACCACGGTGAACCGCGCGCCGCCGGGATCACCGGGGATGTTCTCGGCGGACACCGAGCCGCCCGCGGCCGAGAGGATGCCCCGCACGATGTTCAGGCCCATCCCCGTGCCGCCGGTGTCCTTCCGCGTCGTGACGAAGGGCTCGAAGATCTGGTCGAGCAGCTCGTCGGGGATGCCGCCACCGGTGTCCGTCACCTCCAGCTGGACCGCGTCGTCGAGCTGTCGCGTGGTCAGGGTGAGCTGGCCCGGGCCGTCGCCCACGGCGTTGGTGGCGTTGCTGGCGAGGTTGAGCACGATGGACCGCAGCTGGCCCAGGTCGGCGTTGGTGGGCTCGAGGGGATCGGTCAGATCCAGCGATGCGTGGATCCCCCGGTTCGACCAGACCCCGGCGAGCAGCGAATGGACGTCGCGGACCGCCTGGTTGAGGTCGCCCAGGCTCTGGTCCCCGGCGCGGGGGTTGGCAAAGGCCAGCAACGATCGCACCACCTGGGCCGCCGACCGCGACGCGATCTCGATGCGCCCGGCCGCGTCGGCGCCCTGGGCGTCCAGATCGCGGTTCTGCAGCAGCTGGGAGTAGCCGAGGATCGGCCCCAGCAGGTTGTTGAGTTCGTGGGCGATGCCGCCGAGCAGGGCTCCCAGCGAGGCCAGCCGCTCCGACTGCAGCAGCGCCTGGTTCTGGGCCTCCAGGGCCTGCTCCTTGGCCTCCAGGGCCTCCTGCAGGGATTGCGACGTGGCGCGCTCCTGACGCAGCAGGTCCCGTGCCAGCCGCTCGGCCTCCCGCACGGACTCGGCCAGCGCATGCTGGGCCTGGGACAGCTCGGCGCGCAGGCCGTCGGCCAGGGTCTCGTCGCGCACGAAGGACAGGCGTAACACCGCGCCGTCCGGGCCGGGCACGCTGCACTGCCCCACACACACCGTGGAGGGGTACGGCCCGGCCAGGTTCAGGCGAATCATGTTCTGGGCGTAGGGATCGGCGTCCTGGGGCAGCAGCACCCCGTCCTGTTCGAGCTGCCGCAGCTGCGCGGCCTCGTCCAGCCGTGCCCCGCCGAACAGCAGCGGCTGGAGCGTCGAGGAGATGAACCGCACGCGGTCGTCCGCCACCACCACGCCGGCGGCCATGCCCTCCAGGTCCACGTCTCGCAGCACCTCGGGCAGGTACTCATCGATCAGCTGCTGCATCTGGCTGGCCGAGACGGCCTCGCGGGTGTAGCCGTAGCGCTCCAGCCCCTCGTCCAGGATGCCCCGCGCGAGCAGCGGCGAGACCTGCACCAGCCGCGCCAGGATGCTCTCGTAGAAGGGGTTAGCCAACGTCGGTCCCGGGTGGGACGGCGGGATCCGGGTGCGCGGCGAGGAACCGCTCCACCTGCTCGTCCAGGTGTTCCTCATGGGCCATGACGAAGCGACAGCAGGGGTCGCCCTTGGCCCGGCAGAACACCTCGCGCGCTGCCAGGGGCATGCCGAAGCTCTCGGTGCACCACCCCGACGAGTACCCCGCGCTCATGTGGCACGCGGGCATCCGCGGCGGCTCTCCCTCCTCGCGAGCCAGCCACGAGTCCGCCTCGAAGGAGTTGGGGTGGTCGTACACGAGCAGGTAGGTCTTGTTCGACACGGCCCGCGAGTTGGGCCAGATGTGGACCCGCGCCCAACCCGAGTAGCCGAACTGGACCGGCCCCGACGAAAGGCGCGCCAGGGGATCGGTCACATTCATGAAGCTGTGGAAGGACACGGCGTCGTTTCGCCCGGCGTTGAAGGCGATGTCGTACAGCGCCGAGGCGGCGGCGCGCTGGGCCACCCCCGGGCTCAGCCGCGGGAACATGGCGGCGAAGCGTTCGTGGAATCCCACGGACAGGGAGTCGGCCGCCACGAGGATGTAGCGGCGGCCGCCGATGCGGATCGTCCCCTGGGACGGATCCATCTCCATGGATCCGAAGAAGTCCCGGACGAAGGCCTCGGCCTCCTCGAACAGGGGGGCGAATGCGTCAGGTACGGTGACGGTCTTCAGCGGCATGGCAGGAACCCCTCTCCTGACCTCCTACGACGTCCGTCCTCCCCGAAATGGGGACGTCCCAGGACCAACCTTCCGCGAACGCATGGTAACAATAACCTCCCGGCTCAGATAGTCGAGACATTCCCGAGGAGTCCCCATGCGCTCGCTGCCCCTCCTGCTCGCCCTCGTCCTGACCTCGGCCGCCGCCGCCCAGGTGCCCACCACCGTGGACACGCGCCACGACCGCACCCACACGTGGCGCGGCCGCGACCTCGTCCACGAGGTGCAGGTTCACCGAGGCGTCCCGGTGTACGGCTCGGCCGTGGTCACCCACGTGGACCGCGACGGGCGGGCGACGACCTTCGCGCGGCGGGTCTTCGCCGACCTGGCCGTGGACACGACACCGGCGGTGGACGCTGCGGCGGCAATGGCCGCGGCCGGCGCGGCGGTCGGAGATGCCGACGCCGTGATCCGGACGCCCGAGCTGGTGGTGCTGCCCCACACCGGCGGCGGGCGGCTGGTCTACCTCGTGCACGTCCGCCAGGCGTTGGGGTCGTGGCGCGTGACCGTGGACGCGCTCACCGGCGAGGTGCTGCAGCAGCTGGATCTACGGCGCGAGGCCAGCGGCTGGGTCTACGAGAAGAGCCCGGCCAACTCCGATCTCATCGACGTGGAGCTGACCGATCTCGACGGCGACGAGATCGTCATGGAGGGCACCTACGCCAAGGTGTTCCAGATGACCATGGACGGTGACGTCATCACCATCGACCAGCTCGCCGAGCCCGACGGCGACGGCAACTTCTACTACGAGCCCGAGGATCCGTCGGTCGACGACGCGTTCGTGGAGGTCCACACCTACTTCCACATCACCGAGCTGGCCCACTTCTTCGAGGACGTGCACGGCCACCCGATGATCGACGCGGCCGACGTCGCGGTGAACTACCACGACCCCGATGTGGGCTACTACGACAACGCCTACTACAGCGACGACGGCGACGGCACCGCCACGCTGGTCTTCGGCCAGGGGGAGGTCTTCGACTTCGCCTACGACTCGGACGTGGTGGCCCACGAGTTCGGCCACTTCGTCATCCAGACCCGCACCGAGATGCTGATGGACTTCATCACCTACGACGAGTTCGGCTGGAACAACGCCCCCGGCGGCATCCACGAGGGCCTGGCCGACTACTGGGCCGGCTCCTACCAGGGCGATCCCGTGGTCGGCGAGTACACCATCTCGCGCACCATGGACAACGAGCTCACCTGCCCCGCCGATCTCAACGGCGAGGTCCACGCCGACGGCGAGATCGTCGGCGCCGCCGCCTGGGACATCCACGAGATCGTCGGCAAGGACGCCGCCGACGCCATCGTCTACGGCGCCCTCGGCCTCGTGTCCAACATGCCCACCTACGCCGAGCTCGCCGAAGCCTACGAGACGATCGCCGCCGATCTGGTCGCCGACGGCGACATCACCTCCGACGACGCCGACGCCATCCACGCGGCGCTCACCGACCGCGGCATGCACGCGTGCGGCCGCTGGCTGCCCCTGACCGACGGCGAGCCCTTCGAGTTCCACCTCGCCCACGTCATGGGCTTCCCCGAGCTGCCCGAGGACCTGTGCGAGCTCGCCCGCATGATGGAGGGCTCCTTCACCGCGTCCCAGCAGTTCGCCCTGACCACCCCCGCCGAGGGCACCATCGAGCAGATCGACCTCGTCCTCGACATCGAGCGCTGGGACGGCGGCGAGTTCTCCTCCGACGACCTCGAGTACTCGATCCACGTCCGCAAGGACAACATGGTCACCTTCGACTACGAACTCATCGACACCGGCATGGGCATCTCCGTGCAGATCCCCTCGGTCCGCGACGCCGACGGCTCCTTCGACGGCGAGCCCGACACCATCACCCTGTCCCCCGAGGACGGCTTCGAGCTCGAGCCCGACTCCACCTACTACTTCGCCATCCACCACATGAACTGCCCGTCCATCGACATCACCTTCCACCCGACGATCACCGTGGCCGATCCGCCGGCAGACGACGACGACGACGACGACGACGACGACGATCCCGCGGACGACGACGACGAGGATGGAGACGGGTGCTCGTGTGGGCAGGCGCGGGCCGCGGATCCGGCCGCCGCCCCGATGGGCCTGCTCCTGCTGCTCGCGCTCGTGACGCTTTGCAGGAGGAGCGCGTCATCGAATGGAAACCGCTCTTGACTCGTATGTTCTGACGGCGGCCGAGCACCACGAGGGGCGGTGTGGGTACGTTGGATACCATGTCGAGACGATGGAACCTGGGGTGGACTGCGCTCCTGACCGGCGCGGCGATCGCGGTCCTGATTTCCGGCACGGCCACGGCCGGACGAGCCACCGCAGGGAAGTGGATTCCCATGAGCACGCGAGGAGCTCCGCCAGCGTCCCAGGACCGGATCGTGATCTGGACCGGCTCCGAGATGCTGGTGTTCTCCCCGGGCGGCGGGGGTCGGTTCGATCCCGAGCGCAACCGCTGGACGCCGCTGAGCGTCGAGGGGCTCCCTGACGAGCTGATCCGCGAGTGGGACAGCTCGCGGCACACGCCGGTGCTGGCCGGCCGCTGGCTGGTCTTCCCGTACCCGAAGAAGTACGGCTGCCTGTGGGACTACGGCTCGCCGTACGTCGTGGTGCTGTACGACCTCGAGGAGGACCGCTGGACCGCACTACGGTTCACCGACCAGGCGCCCCGCGCTCGCAAGTTCCCGGTCACGGTGTGGACCGGCGAGAAGCTGCTGATATGGGGCGGCGTGGGCGAGGTGTTCGTGGAGGGGGAAGGAGCCCGTGCCGAGGTGCTGGGCGACGGCGCCGCGCTGGACCCGGCGACCGGAACCTGGACCCCCATGTCCGGCGAGGGTGCGCCCTCTCCTCGCAGCGCGGCGGCCGGGATCTGGACCGGGGAGCGGCTGTGGGTGTGGGGTGGTCTGGCCACGCAGACCACCGCGGGCCAGCTCTGCCACGGACGCAGGTCCCGCTGCGAGCTCGCCCACGGAGGCGGGCTGTACGACCCGACGACCGATACGTGGGAGCCGATCAGCACCGACGACTCTCCCTGGCCACGGGTCGACGCCAGGACCGAGATGATGGGCGGCTCGGCCCTCGTGTTCGGCGGCCTCGGAGCCCAGGGCGGGCACTGCGTGGATGGCGGCCTGTATCACCCGACCACGGACAGCTGGACGCCCATCCGCGGCGGTGCGGGCATCCACGGCGCCCCGCGTCCCTACCTGGACGAGGGCCTCCTGGTGGTCCACGGAAGCAAACACCACGTCGGCGTGTGGGACTTCGAGACCCAGCAGTGGACGAAGCTGGGCCCCGATGACCTGCCCCCCAGGACCGGCTGGGCCGGCACCCCCATCGGGGATCCGGGCATGCTGCGCATGGCCACCCCCAATCCCAAGAAGCCCGAGCTTCCCGGCTCGGTCTCGCGGATCGACGCCCGCACCGCGACCTGGCAGACCGCACCCTTCCCCGACGCTCCACCCCCCGTGTCCCTGGACACCCTCGCCATCTGGACCGGGCAGCGGCTGATCTTCTGGGGTGGCATGTCGAGGGTCTTCGATCCCGACGGCTCCAACGGCTGCGGCCAGTCCGACGGACGCCCGTGCGATCCGATCACGCCCACCAAGCTCGTGTATTCCAGCGAAGGCGTGATGTTCGAGCCGTCGTTCGAGCCCTGACGGGCTACGGCCCCCCGATCTCCGCGGCCAGCAGATCGCCCACCGCGTCCGCACCGTACGTGGACGGGTTCGGCGATCACCTGCAGTACGACGCAGGTCAGCCGCTGGCTTCGGGCCACCTCAGCTTCCACGTGCGGGGCATCGAGGCGGACGGCATGCCCGCGAGCAACGAGGCCAAGTTCCACCTGTTGGAGGTCTTCGACCACGCCGGCCACGGCGAGGCCTGCTACTTCAGCGGCATCCGCACCTGGGGCCAGGCCCACATGGACTGGTACCAGCACCTCAAGTTCTTCTACTGCACCCTGGAGCCGGCCCCCGAAGAGTGTGGGGCCGAGGTCTTCACCGGCACCCCGGCGGTGACCTGGGATCCGGGCCACTGGTACCACTTCGAGATCGAGTTCGCGGACGGCCTGGCCGTGATGCGCGTGTCCGACGCGGAGCTGCTCAGCATCGACTACGCGGACTGCCCCATCGCGCTGCAGCAGTTCTACCTGCCGCTCCAGCCCTGGGTGGAGGGCGCCATCGACTGCATCGACGGCTCCATCTACTCCCACGTCAGCCTCGTCGCCTGCGCCGAGCCGTGCGACGACACCAACCCCTGCACGTCGGAGGATCGCTGCCAGGACCACACATGCCGTGGCGATCCGGTCGAGGACGGTACCGAATGCGACGACGGCGATCCCGCCACGGTGGACGACCAGTGCGTGGGCGGCGAGTGCGTGGGCGCGTCCGGAGACGACGACGACGACGGGGACGACGACGACGCGGGCGAGCCGCAGGATGACGATGACACGAGCCCGGCGGATTCCGGCGATGGAGACCCCGAGGACGCAGGCTGCGCCTGCACAGGGGATCGCGAGTGGAATGGCTCCGTGTACGCGATCGCCGTGGGGATGCTGGTCATGCGCCGCAGGCGCCGACCCTAGTCGGGGAGGACCTGCTCGCCGCGGACGTAGAGTCTCTCCAGCTCCCACTCCGAGGCGAGCGTCACGTCGATCTCGCACGGCACGGAGCCCGGCTCGAGCGTGCAGTTGAACTCGCAGCTGTAATCCAGGCACAGCGAACGGGTCAGGCTGACCGCGGTGTGGTCGACCAGCTCGGGGTACTTGTCGAGCTGACCTTCCACCCGCTTGGCCGAATGGTGCTCCGCCATCCACGGATTGAAGGTGGCCCGCAACGCCTCGACGTCATCGGCGCGGATGGCGGCGAACACCTCCTCGGCCTTGGCTTTCGCCTGGGCCTCCTTGTTGCCCATGCCGCAGCAGCAGCCGGTCAGCGTGATCAGGATGGCGCAGGTGGTCAGGACACCGAAGAAGCGTGACGTCATGTGGACTCCCCCGAACTGGAGGTCGGATCCTACCACGACCCCTGCTCCAGTCCCGCATTCGGCCTGCCCACTCACCCGGCCGACGGCGCTGTTGTCCGATGAACAACGCCCGTAGACCTACGACCAATCCACCGAGATCTCGGCGACCGGATGCGAGTCGCCGGTCTCGTCTTCCTCGGTTTCCTCGAACTCGCCCTCGACGACCACCGAGAGGCTCAGCGGACCCCAGACGGCCGGGAGGTCCCCGCCGCTCTCGTCGACCAACAGCAGCGCGAACCCGAACTCATGGCTGTACTCGTGGTCCCCGACCTGCTCGAGCAGCTCCTCGCCCGACCACTCGAACGAGACCTGCCCCTCGCCCTGGGAGGACGTCCGGTGGGTGCCGATGTGCTCCGAACCGACGGTCTCTCCGTCCGAATCAAAGCCCACGTCGTACAGCTCGATCCGGTAGTCCTGCAGTCCGACCACCTCCTCGTGCTCGACGGGCCAGCTGATCTCCCAGTACGTGACGCTGTCCACGCTGGACAGCGGGTTCACGTGGGTCACGTCGAGGCTGCCGCGGAGCACCTCGGCGGTCCCCGCAAACACCGTGAAGTCCTCCACGGTCGCCATCGGTTCCTCGTTCCAGTCCTCGTCATCGTGTCCGTGATGCCACCAGCAGCCCGGAATCACCGTGAGGACCAACGCCAGGAATGCCATCGAATGTCTCATGATCCATCCTCCTCGCTCCACGCGTGATCCTTGGAGGTGCAACCCCCGTGCCAGAGACTCTGGTTTCGATGGTCGGCCCTCTCTGCTATGTTCTCGCCGCTCGCACGCGCGGGCCCGTACTTCTTGATTCGTAGATCCGGGGAGATCCTGTCCATGAGCACCGACCTGAGAATCCGCCTGTCCGTCACGCTGGGCCTGCTGGCCGTCCTGGGCCTGTACCTGGCCCCCGCCTGTAAGAAAGACGCGAACGTCGAGGAGACGCCGCCGCCGCCCGCCGAGGGCGAGATGGCGTTCGACGAGAACTTCGACTTCACGGTACTGCCGGACGACTACGCCGAGGCGATGGCCGTGGTCCGCAAGGCCCAGCCGTGGGCGACGCGGGACAAGGCCATCAAGCACCACGACGGCGAGGACCCGAAGGACCCGCGGACGTTCATGGATCTGAAGATGACGCGGCAGCTGCTCGAGGAGGAGTACGCGCTGGGCTCGCAGTTCCTGATCAACTGGCAGCTGCCCGAGGGCAACTTCCGCTACATGTACGACTGGCTCGAGGGCACCTGGGTCGAGGACGACAACCAGGTGCGGCAGGCCGGGTCCCTGTGGGGCGTGGCCCTGTGCCATCGGTACGAGCCCAAGCCGGAGACCCGCGAGGCGCTGGACAAGGGCCTGGAGTTCTGGTTCGGCAACACCATCGAGGGCCCCGACGGCACGCTGACGGTCAAGTACAAGGAAGACCGCAACATCAGCTCGGGCACGGTGGCGCTGATCGCCCTGTCCATCATCGAGTACCTCAAGACCGACGAGCCGATGGAGGAGGAGTACCGCGCCGAGCTGACCGCCAAGCTCGAGGGGTACCTGGACTTCCTGGCGTGGATGCAGCTGGACAACGGCCACATCTCCCGCGACTTCCGCCACGACCGCAACGAGAAGGTCAAGCGCTCCAGCCCCTACTACGACGGCGAGTCCCTGCTGTGCCTGTGCAAGGCCGCGCGCCAGCTGGGCTACGACAAGTACGTGCCCGTCATCGAGACCGCGGCGGCCGCCACGGCCGAGACCTACACCATCAAGGCGTGGCCCAAGGACATCGACTCCAAGCAGACCAAGGGCTTCTACCAGTGGAGCTCCATGTCGTTCCTGGAGTACTACCAGGCCCAGTGGAAGGACTACGAGCTGTACGCGGACGTGACCCTGTCCCTGGGCTGGTGGATGACCCACACCCACGCCACGCTCAAGAAGACCCGCAACCACGCCTACGCCGTGGAGGGCCTCAACAGCGCGTACCTGATCGCCCGCATGCGCGGCGACGTGCCCGCCCAGATCGACCTGCTGTACACGCTGGACCGCTCGCTGCACAAGCTGGGCTCGTGGCAGATCAACGGTCCGCTGGCGGCCAACAACAAGTTCCTGATCAACAACCCCACCGACGATCCCATGGCGCTGGGCGGCGTGATGAACGCCCGCAAGAAGAGCGGCCGGCCCGTGGCCCAGGACGTGGCGCACCAGCTGCGCATCGACGTGACCCAGCACCAGATGCACGCGGTGACCATGGCGCTGGAAGAGATCTACGTGGAGTAGGGTCCCCGCCTCACACGCTCCCCACCCGCCTGCCGTGGACGCCGAACGCGGCGAAGAACAGCACGAAGACCCACACCGGATAGACCCACAGGGCCGCGGCCTGGGCCAGCGCGCCGGTGAACCCACCCGCTCCCCAGGGTGCCAGCCCCTCCCCGTTCGAGGCACAGGCCAGCACCAGCGCCCCCACGGCGAACAGCGCCAGGGCCACCCACTGGTACGGGCTCAGGCCCAGGAACCGGGCCGTGGGGATGCCGCGGAGGAACTCCATGGCGAACCGGCCCGTGGCCTCCATGAGCAGGTAGGCGCCGGCGAGCTGACCGGGACGGAGTTCGGCCGTGGCCAGGGCGTTCAGCGCGACGAAGATGACCACGTTGGCGCCCGCGGAATACAGCTGAGTGGGGTGCAGTGCGGTCCCGCCGAGGCCGGAGAGCCGCACGACCTTGGAGTCGGGATGGGTGTAGCGGATGGCCAGGCGCGACCGGGTGGGCTTGCCGTGGCAGCACCCGTAGGTGTGGCAGCCGACGCGGCCGAGGGCGTGGCCCAGCGGGATCACCAGGGCAAAGGAGTCGGCCAGCAGCCACGGATCGAGATCGTGGGCCATCACCAGCGCGGCAAAGCCCGTGGCTCCGGCCAGCAACCCGCCCTGGAATGCGAACCCGGGCGTGCGAAGGGTCTGCAGCGGTGCGGCGAGGAAATCGCGCCACTGAAGGGCGATCACGAAGATCCGGGAGCCCACCACGACGAGCAGCGGGATCAGGCCGAAGAGCAGCAGGGCGTACCCGCGGGGCTCCATCCCGGCCTGGATCTGACGGGCCAGCACCAGGTAGGCGCCGGCGGCACCACCCAGGGCGGCGAACAGGCCGAAGTTGACCAGGGTGGCGCCTCCCACGCGCGCCAGGACGACGCGGTTGTGCAGACCTCGGTGCAGCTTGTGCTCGGGAGCGGCCGACTGAGCCATGGACACAGCCTACCTCAGGCTGCAGGCGATCCCGCGGTCCATCAGTGCGGAGCGCAGCTCCTCGAGCCACTCCGGATCAGGGGCTTGCCCGCCGAACCCGGGTTCCAGCGTCGCCCCAGGCGCGAAGGGCTGCAGCACGTACCTCGGTGCCCCTCGAACGAGGTCGCCGATGGCGAGCACGTCGGACCGCTCGAGGAGTCCGGGGACCACCGTGGTACGGAACTCGGTCTCGACTCCCGCGCGCAGCAGCAACCCGATGGACTGTTCCACGCCGTCCGCGGGCGCACCGGCCACCTCGGGGTAGCGCTCCAGCGGCGCCTTGACGTCCATGGCCACGAAGTCCACCAGCCCCTCGGCCAGCAGCGCCTCGATCACACCGGGGCGGCTGCCGTTGGTGTCGAGCTTGGTGGCGAAGCCCAGATCGCGCACGCGCCGCAGCACGTCGGCCAGGTCCGGCTGCAGGGTCGGCTCGCCGCCGGTGAACACCACGCCGTCGAGCTGGCCGCGGCGCTTCTCGAGCAGCGCGAAGAGCTCCACCTCGGTCACGGGATCGTCCCCGTGGACCTCCACGAGGTCCGGGTTGTGGCAGTACGGGCAGCGGTAGTTGCAGCCGCGGGTGAACGCCACGGCCGCGACCCGGCCAGGGAAGTCGCTGAAGCTGGTGCGGAGGAGTCCGCCTAGGCGCAACGGAAGGGTTCCCTAGCAGCTCTCGACGTCGAAGGACGCGCGGTGGCCGAACTCCTCGCGCTTGCCCTCGTTCCAGTGGTCCACGGGCCGCAGGTAACCCACCACCCGCGAGTAGACCTCGGTGCGTTCGCCGCACTCGGGGCACTCGGGGTGCTCGCCCGCGTGGTAGCCGTGCTCCGGGCACACGCTGAAGGTGGGCGAGTAGGTGAAGTAGGGCATGTGGTACTGGTTGCAGACCTTGCGCACGAAATTCTTGACCGCGTTCGCGTCGGCCTGGGCCTCGCCGGAGAACACGTGCAGCACCGTGCCGCCGGTGTACCGCGTCTGGATGTCGTCCTGCAGGTCGAGCACCTCGAACACGTCGTCGGAGAAGTTCACCGGCAGCTGGGTGGAGTTGGTGTAGTAGGGCTTGGCGTCCTCGACGGGGTTGGCGTCCTTGATGGTGCCGAAGCGGCGGCGGTCCAGGCGCGCCAGGCGGTAGCCCGTGCCCTCGGCCGGGGTGGCCTCGAGGTTGTACAGGTGGCCCGTCTCCTCCTGGTACTGGGCGAGGCGGTCGCGCATGAAGTTGAGCACGCGCAGGGCGAACGCCTGCCCCTTGGGCTCGCCGATGGTCACGCCCAGCAGGTTCAGGCAGGCCTCGTTCATGCCCACCAGGCCGATGGTGGAGAAGTGGTTGTTCCAGTACGCGCCGGCCCGATCCCGCATCTCGCGCAGGAAGAAGGCGGTGTAGGGGTACAGCCGCTCGTCGGTGAAGCGCTCCAGCGCCTTGCGCTTGATCTCCAGCGAGATCTTGGCCTGCTCCATGAGGTAGTCGAGCCGGTCGAGGAACTCCTCCTCGTGGGCGGCGGTGTAGCCCAGGCGCGGCATGTTGATGGTCACCACGCCGATGGAGCCGGTCAGCGGGTTGGCGCCGAACAGGCCGCCGCCGCGGCTCTCGAGCTTGCGCACGTCCAGGCGCAGGCGGCAGCACATGGACCGCGCGTCCTCGGGGTTCATCTCCGAGTTGACGAAGTTGGCGAAGTACGGCAGCCCGTAGCGCGCCGTGGCCTCCCACAGGCCGTCGAGCTCGGGGGCGTCCCAGTCGAAGTCCGGGTGGATGTTCACCGTGGGGATGGGGAAGGTGAACACGCGGCCGCGCGCGTCGCCCTGGCACAGCACCTTGAAGAAGGCACGGTTGAGCAGGTTCATCTCGTTCTGGAACTCGCCGTAGGTCTCTTCGCGGCGCTCGCCGCCGATGATCACCGGCTCGTCGCGATACAGGGGCGAGACCTCCAGGTCGAGCGTCAGGTTGGTGAACGGCGTCTGGAACCCCACGCGGGTGGGCACGTTGAGGTTGAACACGAACTCCTGCAGCGCCTGCTCGACCTCACCCTCGTCGAGATCGTCGTAGCGGATGAACGGCGCGAGCAGCGTGTCGAAGCTCGAGAACGCCTGGGCCCCGGCCGCCTCGCCCTGGAGCGTGTAGAAGAAGTTCACCACCTGCAGCAGGGCCGTGCGGAAGTGCTTGGCCGGCTTGGACTCGGACTTGCCCGGCGCCCCGCGGAAGCCCTTCTCCAGCAACGCGCGCAGGTCCCAGCCCACGCAGTACACCGACAGGTAGTTCAGATCGTGGATGTGGAAGTCGCCCTCCACGTGCGCCCGGCGGACCTCCTTGGGGTAGACCTTGTTGAGCCAGTAGACCTTGGAGATCTCCGACGCCACGTAGTTGTTCAGGCCCTGCAGCGAGTACCCCATGTTGGAGTTCTCGTTGACCTTCCAGTCGCGGCGCTTGAGGTACTTGTCGACCAGGTCCACGTCGGCCAGCGAGACGATCTCGCGCATGCGGGCGTGCTGCTCGCGATAGATGATGTACGCGCGAGCGGTGCGCTTGTACGGGGAGGCCAGCAGGACCTCCTCGACCACGTCCTGGATCCCCTCGACCGTCGGCTCGCCGCCGGCGAACAGGGCGTGGCACAGGGTCAGCACCCGCACGGTCATGCGGCGGGCCATGTCCTCGTCCATCTCGCCCGTGGCGCGGCCGGCCGCCGTGATGGCGTGCCAGATCTTGGCCGGATCGAACTCCACGAGGCGCCCGTCGCGCTTGCGGATGTGCTTGAAGTCGCCCGTGGCGAGTTCCAGCGTATCGGGCACCTTGACGTCGTCGAGGGTATCCCCGGCGGTCACCGGTTCCTGTCGGTTGTGGGCGGCAGCAGCATCAACGATATCAGCGGGGTCGAACCGGGTAGCGGGGGGCGACATTCAGAGCACACTCCTGTCCCAGCTGGAACAGCTCCAACGGCACATGCACTAAGGGTGATTTGCTCCGGATTTCGCGTCCCCGACGCGACGAAGCCCGACCACTATATGTAGATGGTAAAAGGGTGTCAACGCCCAGATGTTGTGCTTTCTCAGTTTTTTGGCACGATTCTGCAACCCCTCGAAATCGCTCGACAAAGACAGTCCGTTGGTTGGGGCTCATCACGCGGCCTCCCGGACGAAATGGGACCGCTCGTCCGAGCGTACTGTGAGGTACGATCCAACCGGAGGTTCCATGGCAGACGACAAGGTCAAATCCCTGCTCGACAAGCTCGACGAGGCCAAGGACCGGGCCGCGACCAAGGCCGCGGGGGCGGCCGCGAAGCGCACCTTCGGCAAGCTCGCCGACAGCCTGCTCG
Source organism: uncultured Rickettsiales bacterium (assembly GCA_964558555.1). Taxonomy (GTDB): domain Bacteria; phylum Myxococcota_A; class UBA796; order UBA9615; family CAYRNR01; genus CAYRNR01. The sequence goes on from CAZLEO010000063.1 coordinate 22,644, forward strand.
ACGAGCTCGAGGAGCTGCTGCTGGGCGAGAAGGGCGCGGCCGAGGAGATCCTGGAGCGGGAGCGAGGAGTGGATCCGCTCGAGCGCATCCGCGAGGCCTACGGCCTGGACGAGGAGGAAGCCCAGGACGATCCCCAGGAGGACGCGGAGCCAGGACCGACGCCCGCACAGACGCGCAAGGAGAAGGCGCTGGCCGAGCTGAAGCGGCTCAAGGAGCTGCGCGCAGCCATGGACGGGGACGAGCCCACTTCGACGACACCCTCGTCGGATCCCGAGCCGGCCGACGAGCCACTGACGAAGCGGACCAAGGTGAAGCGGAGGTTGTGATGCGCCTCCTCATCCCCGGGCTGGCGCTGCTGGCCCTCCTGGGCTGCCCCGGCGGCACCATCACCCCCGGCGACGACGACACCACCCAGGCCGACGACGACGCCACGGCCGGTGACGACGACGATCAGGCCGACGACGACGACCACGCCAGCGCCGCGGCCGACCTGGTCGCCGATCTCGACGTCGGCTCGTACAGCGACACCCTCGAGACCCTCGCCTCGTTCGGCGACCGCTCCCAGGGATCGCCGAGCTACGCCGCGGCCGAGGACTGGGCGGTGGAGCAGTTCACGGCCATGGGCTACGGAGTCCAGCGTCACGGCTTCACCTACGGCAACGTCGCCCACAGCAACCTCTACGTGGACAAGGTCGGCGCGACCCACCCCGACCGGATGTACATCGTCTCGGCCCACCTCGACGGCCGCGGCGGCGGCGGCGCGGCCGACGACGACGGCTCCGGCAGCTCCCTCGTGCTCGAGGCCGCCCGCGTCTTCGCCGACGCCGCCCTGATCACGGACACCACGATCCGCTTCGTCCTGTGGGACTGCGAGGAGGTCGGCCTGATCGGCAGCTCGGCGTACGCCTCCGATCGCGCCGGGCTCCAGGGGATCGAGGACCCTGCTGGCTCCGGCGAGTACCCCGAGCCCGCCTGGCTGGGCGTACTGCAGTCGGACATGATCCTGTTCGACCACGGCCTGCCCCCGGACGAGAACCAGTCCCCGCAGGCGGACATCGACGTGGAGTACCAGGCCTCCTCCGCCGCCGCGGCCGACTCCCAGGCCCTGGCCCAGCGCCTGGAGGCGGGCTGCGCCACCCACTGCACCGACTACCCCGCCGAGGTGGGCTCGAACATGTCCAACACCGACTCGGTACCCTTCGAGGACCTTTGCGCGTCGGTGAGCATCCGCGAGAACCAGCGCATCGCCGAGATCGGCGCCGGCGCCAATCCCCACTGGCACCAGCCCACCGACGTGTTCGAGACCTACTCGGACCGCGACATCCAGCTGGGCTTCAACGCCACCCAGATGGTGGTGGGCACGGTGGCCGATCTGGCCGGCGCGCATTACTAGGAACCCCATGCCCTCCCCCACCCTTCGCGACCGCCTCACCCCCACCGAGGTGCTGTGGCGCATGCGCGCCATCGGCTGGATGCTGCAGCTCAAGCCGTCCCTGCGCCATCACCTGCGGGACACCCACCCCACCGGCGCGGAGGAGGTGTTCGACGGCACGTTCCAGTTCTCGACGTGGGACGACACGGTCTCCACGCACATGGCGTTTTCCGACGGCAAGGTGCGGGCGGGCAAGGGCCCGGCCGAGGACGCCGACGTGGTGCTGCGCTTCCGCGATTCGAAGACCATGCGCGACTTCTTCAAGCCCGGCGCCGACGCGCTGACCATGCTGCTGCGCAACGATCTGAAGGTGGAGGGCAACCTGGCGTACCTGTACAAGTTCGGCGCCATCGCCGCGGACGTGGTCCTGGGCGGCAAGCCCCTGGCTCCGAACCGCGAGCTCTGGACCGGCGAGGACGGGCGCTGGGAGGACCTGGCCGTGCCACCGGTGGGCGAGCCCTGCACGGATCCCCCCGCGGACGAGTGTTCTGCCCTGGACGATCCCTACCTGGCGCACATCGGCCTGGACGACCTGCCCGCGGTCAAGCGCCTGCTGTGGGCCCACCGTGAGATCCAGCCCGAGATCTGCTCCGAGCGCGGACGGCTGCTCACCGAGCACGTGCTCGAGGCCCGCCGCGACCCTCACATGGACGCCGAGGCGCCGCCGTTGCGCCGCGCCCGCGCCATCCACCACATCCTGGCCAACCGCCGCGCCATCCTCCACGACGACGACCTGCTCGCCGGCACCACCACGGCCAGGCGCGTCGGCGTGATGATCTACCCCGAGACCTACGGCGCGACCATCTGGCCCGAGCTGCTCACCGTGGCCGGCCGCCAGCTCAACCCGTACCGCATCTCCGACGAGGACCGACGCGTCCTCGACCGCGAGGTCTTCCCCTACTGGCTCGACGACAACATCCGCGAGTGGATGCGCCGCCGCGAGGGCAACCCCGAGTCGCTGCAGCTCGACGAGCGCTTCGTGCTGTACTTCCAGTGGAAGGGCTACGCGGTGTCCCACACCATCGTGGACGTGCCGCGGGCCCTGAGCCGGGGCCTGGACGACATCCGCGCCGAGGCGGCCCGCCGCGAGGCCGAGGCCGGCAGCCGCAAGCAAGAGGACGTCTACCGCGCCATGCAGGTGGCCCTCGTGGGCGTGCTCGAGTACGCGGCGCACATGTCCGACCGGGCCGAACAGAAGCTGGCCGAGCTGCCCGACGACGAGGCCCACGCCGACCAGCGCGCCCGCCTCCAGCGCATGACCGACTCCTGCCGTCACGTGCCCGCGAAGCCCGCCCGCGACCTCTTCGACGCGGTCCAGGCCATCTGGCTGCTGTTCCTGAGCCAGCACCAGGAGAACATCAACGCGGGGCTGTCCCTGGGCCGACTCGACACCTGGCTCGAGCCCTACCTGCAGCGCGACCTCGAGGGCGTGGACGACCCGGACGGGCGGGCCGCCATCATCGAGGACGCCCTGCAGCTGACCTGCGCGCTGATGCTCAAGTGCACCGACCACCTGCCCCTGGTGCCCGACATGGGCAGCCGGCTCTTCGGCGGATCGTCGTCCGACCAGGTGATCACCCTGGGTGGCCAGACCGCCGACGGGGAGACCGCGGTCACCGACATGACCTGGATCTTCCTCAAGGCCACCGAGCTGCTGCGCCTGCGCGACCCCAACGTCAACGCCCGCTTCACCCCCGGCGTCAACTCCGAGGCCTACCTGCGCCGCCTGTGCGAGGTGAACCTGCTCACCCGCGCCACGCCGTCGCTGCACAACGACGACGCCGTGCTGCCGGCCCTGGCCGAGCAGGGTTTTGCCCTCGAGGACGCCCGCGACTGGTCCGCCACCGGCTGCGTGGAGCCCACCAGCTGCGGCCGCCACTTCGGCCACACCGGCTGTCTGATGTTCAACATGGTCGCGCCCATGGAGATGGCGCTCAACGACGGCGTCCACCCCGTGCTGGGCGAGCGCATCGGCCCGCACACCGGCGACCCGGCCTCCATGGCCACCTTCGACGACTTCTTCGAGGCCTACCGCACGCAGCTCGGCTGGCTCATCGATCAGGCCGCCGAGTGCAACAACATGCTCGGCCGCGCCCACCGCGAACTCATGCCGTCACCCCTGCTGTCGGCCCTGTTCACCGGCCCCATGGAGTCGGGCAAGGACGTCATCGACGGCGGCGCGAAGTACAACTCCACCGGCATCGGCACCGTCGGCCTCACCGACGTCGTGGACACCCTGTGCGCGGTCAAGACCCTGGTGTACGACCAGCAGCGCGTGGACTGGCCCACCCTGCTGCAGGCGCTGGAAGACGACTTCGAGGGCCACGACGCCCTCCTCGCCCGCCTGCTCAACAAGGTCCCCCACTTCGGCCAGGACCACGGCCTGCCCGACGACGTCGCTCGCCAGGTCCTCGCCTTCGCCTACGACCGCTGGCAGGCCCAGCCCCACTACCGCGGCGGCCACTACGTGCCCGGCTACTGGTCCATGTCCAACCACGTGGCCTTCGGCATGCTGTCGGGCGCCCTGCCGTCGGGCCGCCGCAAGGGCAAGGCCTTCACCCCTGGCCTCACCCCCTCGCCCCTGTGCGGCGCCCCCCTCGCCGACCAGATCCGCACCGTGGCCAAGCTCGACCCCGTCCACATGCCCAACAACATCGCCTTCAACGTCAAGGTCATGCCCGTCCCCGACGAACCCCACGCCCGCACCCTGGACCGCATGGCCACCACCGTGGGCGCCTTCTTCGACATGGGCGGCATGCAGATGCAGTTCAACGTGGTCGGGTCCGAGACGCTGCGCGACGCGCTGGAGCACCCGCAGGAGTACCGGGATCTACTGGTACGGATCAGCGGCTACAACGCGTACTTCGTGGAGCTGAACCGGAACATGCAGGTGGAGCTGATCGAGCGGACGGAGCATGGGTTGGGTTAGTCGGTCGCGAGGCGCGTGACGAACAGCGCGTCGAAGGACATCTCCTCCAGCGCCTGCCTACGGACCACCCCCCCGGGCTCGGCGTGCATGACCTCACCCCCGCCGAGGTAGAGCGCCGTGTGCCAGGGCCAGTACCGGACCTCGCCGTGAGTCCACAGCGGCTCGTCCTCGATCTCGTAGCCGGCCAGCAACAGGTACAGCACGTCGCCGCGCTTCAGCTTGTCGGCGGACAGCGACTCGCGAGCGACGCCATCGAGGCCCTTCACGGGGGCTCCCAGCTTGCGGCTGCGCACGATCTTGGAGGGGTCCACCGGGTAACCACGCCACGGCGTGTTCGTGGGCGGACCGTACGCCAGGTAGAGCAACCCGAGGCAATCCACGCCAGGGTTGCCCTCGGTCTTGCGTCCACCCCAGCGGTAGGGCTCGCCCAGCAGGGCCTCGGCGTTGGCGATGGCGGCCTCGACCAGCGCGGGCTCTTCCGCGGCGGGTTCGTCGGCCGAGGTCCCGGAGGCCGCGGCCAGCACGAGGGCCAGCGCGACCGCCCCGCGGACGTAGGCGGCGGCGATCGCTCCGTAGTACTGTGTCGAGGTGGTCATCACCCACGGGCTCCAGCGGCCCAGAGATTGTAGTCCGAGGATCGGGCTATGAGGAGAACATCATGAAGGTCGGCAGCCTGCTCCACGACTCGAAGCGGTCCCTGGTGTTCCTGCTATCCCTGTGGCTGGTCGCCACGGGCGTGGGCTGCGCCACTTACGTCAAGAACATGCCCTCCTCGGCCGCGAACCCGCCCCCCGCGATGCGCTTCGCCGAGTACGCGAACTTCGAACTGGAGCCCGTGACCATCGATCCGGCCTACCTGAACAACGACGACAACAAGCGGGCGTTCGCCCGCATCCAGGAGAACTTCGACCGCTTCGCCGTTCCGGTCCTCGACGAGTGGAGCGCGGCGACGGGCGAGGCCACGCGCGGGACCCTGATCATCCGCCCCCACGTCGTGGAGCTGAAGTTCGTGTCCATCGGCGCCCGGGTCATGGTCGGGGCGATGGCGGGCAGCTCCGCGGTGGTGATGCAGGTGGATTTCGAGGAGCTGACCAGCGGCAACACCATTGCCCGGGCCCAGTTCTATCAGCGGGCCGCGGCCATGGGCGGCGCCTACACCATGGGCTACACCGACAACGACATGCTGGACCGTATCGTCAGGCTGGTCTCCGAGTACATGCGCAACAACTACTCGGAGGCGACCGGGGGCCCCACCGGCGTCGAATAGCCGGAATGCGATACCATCGCCTGGGGTGGGACGGAGGGGAGAATCGATGCCCAGCCTGAACCACATTCTGGCCACGGCTGCTGCCGCCGGCCTCCTCTTCACATCCCTTTCCTGTCTGGCCGGCTGCCCAGGACCCGGCGCCCTGGACGGCGAACTCGCCTACCCCATCGACGACGCGTTCGTGGTGGTCTGCGAGAGTGAGGACGGCGAGATCCTGGCGCTGGGGATGGTGACCTCCCACGGCGAGTGCGAGTCCGATGGACCGCCGGGCATGGGATCCGACTGCAGGGAGCTGCGGGACATCTTCCAGGACCTTCCGGAGTTCTGCGATCACGGCGTCGAGCTCTCCAACAGCCGCGAGAACCTGGTCCAGTTCTGGCTGACCGGCGCGTCGACGACAGACGACTTCTCCGCCGCGTCGGCAGGCTCTGCGATCCACTACGAGTGCGACTACCAGGACGAGGACGACTTCTGGGTCGGGGACTCCGAGCACCTCGAGGGCTTGGTCACGGTGATCTCCGACAACGGCGCCTCCGCCGAGATCGACATCGACGTGGAAGGATTGACCGGCACGCTCAGGTTCGAAGTCTGCCGCTGATCTTCAGGAATCCCGCTCCCCCAACGCCCCCTCGATCCGCACCAGGCTGTCCCGGATCTCCTCCAGCACGGCCAGCTCGGTCGTCTTGGGCGCGACCGCGGCAGCCGCTCCCGCGGGCGCCTCGGTCACCTTGTCCCGCTGATCGAGCACTGCGTCGCGGAAGGCCGGGGCGTCGACGATTCCCACCAGCACGGCGTCCGAGCCGCCCTGCCCGCCGCTCTGGCCGGCAGTCTCGACGCGGATGGACGACAGGCCCATGGACCGCAGGATGGGCCCCTCGTGCATGGACAGGTCCTGGATCTTGTCCAGGGGGATGGTGCGCTCGACGCGGAAGAGCCAGCCCTTGCGCAGGTGCAGCGAACGGGTGGTGAGCTGACATTCGAGGCGCTCGTAGGCCTTGGCCGCGCTGAGCTGGCCCAGGCCGAGCAGCCAGAACGGCAGCAGGGGCAGGCAGACCACGGTCACCAGCAGGATCCAGGCGCCCTGGATGAGCCAGTAGAGCTTGAGGGTGGGATCGAAGGACGCGGTCCGCAGGACGGTTTCTTCCCTCACGACTCCACCTCCTCGGGCGTGTTCCAGACGTGCAGCCACCAGTACACCGGCATGGCGCCTATCCCCAGCATGATCACGAGGATCACCCAGATGATGCGCATGTTGTCCTCGAGCGCCTTGTTCTTGATCACGAGCACGATGTAGATGCCCAGCAGGGCGAACATGGCCACCATGGTGAACATGTGGAAGGGGAAGATCAGGAAGAAGCCGATGGGGGGCTCGGAGCCGCTGCCGCCGGCGGTGAACATGGTCAGCAGGACGAAGCAGAAGAAAAGCACCATGTAGACAGGCGGCCAGATGGTCAGCAGCCCCAGCGCGATGGCCTTGCCCTTGCTCATGACGACCTCCGATGACCAGTGTACTCGCGGTGGAGGTGGGTATTCCTCTGGAGTGCGACCGCGGAGGAGTTGTACCTTGCTACGCGCGCGCATGGCGTAGGACAATCGGCACTGGGTAGGGTCAGGGGTGGAGTAATCTCGTGGAGACGTTGGGGATCGTACTGGCCGTTCTGGCGCTGCTGGCCGTGGTGGCCGTGGTGGTCGCCGGGCTGGTGATCCGCAGCAAGCTGCGCGCGCTGGGCAAGGCCCTCAACGACGCCTTCGGCGGGGAGCTACCCGCCGAGATCTCCCTGATCAACTGCGGCATGCCCGTATCCGACAAGGAGCTGATGCGGCGGGTCGAGCGGCTCGAGCGCGAGGGATTCACCCGCGCAGGGGCCTTCGAGGTCCAGCCCATGGACGGCGTCCGCGTGGTGGGACTGGTCCATGAGCAGGACGACCTCGCCGCGGCGGTGTACCGACACCCCCAGGCCGGAGTGTGGAGCGACCTGGTGGCGGTGTACGAGACGGCAGGGTCGCTGACGGTGAGCAACGCGGCCCACGGCGGGGAGCTGGACCACCGGCCCGCGCATCACAAGATCTACGAGCCCGTCTCGGACGAACAGGACCTGATGGACCTGATGCGGCGCAAGGTGGGCACGAGGGAGCGGCGGCCCGTGAGCCCGGGGTCGTTCCGCGAGCACTTCGAGGCCGACTACGCCGCGGAGATGCAGTGGCGATCGGAGCGCGGCGGCGCGACGCTCGAGGAGATCGAGCGGGTGGCTGCCAACATGAACGACGAGTTCAGCTCCAAGGAGATCGCCCGCGCCAAGGCGGTGCTGGCCGCGCGCGTCACCCCCGATCTGGACAGCAAGGTCCGCGAGGCCTTCGCGACGAAGATGACGGATGAGGAGTGGGGCTGGGCGCTGCGTCGCGGGGTGATCGTCCGCGCCGACCTGACCCTGGGCGAGCTCGAGGATCCCATCTACGAGGCCCTGGACGACGCCGACCTGCTCAACCGCTACGGGGAACCCCTGGAGGCGTGCTGGGAGGACAGCCTGGACGGCGAGGCCTCGATGAGCACCATCGTCCAGCGGGTCAACGCCGTGCTCCCCCAGGAGCACCGCTTCCACAAGGTCGCCGAGATCAGCGATCCCATCGAAGCGCAGCTCTACGTGCTCGACTGATCGCCACCAGCACCAGCAACCACCACGCCGCTGCCGCACTCCCCGGGCCGCCCTGGGTGCACTGACACCCCTGCGCCTCGTCGTCGCCCTCTTCCTCCTCGGCGGCGTCTTCGCCGTCGTCCCCCTCGGGCGGCGCGATCAGCTCCATCGTCGGCGTCACGGACAGGCCCACGGTCTCGCAGGTCATGTGGCTGAGGGCGAGGTAGTAGGTGGTGTCGGGCTCCAGGGCCAGCTCGCCGTCGGGCGTCAGCTCGAGGCTCGTCGGGCTGTCGACCACGACCAGGTCGTGATCCAGCGCCAGCGGCATGGGGCCGGAGCCGCTGTACGCGAACAGCACCCAGTTGTGGGTCTCGACCATCTCGAAGGTCACCATCTCGTCTCGGCGGACGTACACGGAGTACTCGAGGTTGTCCTCCTTGAGATCGCCGTCCTCGGCCTCCACCTCCAGGTCGAACCGCAGGCTGACCAGCTCGCCCGCCGCCGCCGGTGGGGTCGTGAACGCCAGCTGGAAGTACGCTCCGAAGCGGGTGTCGGTGTCCTGCAGGACCTGGCACTCGGTCGCCCAGGTCGGCCCGTACAGCCAGTAGAAGACATCGAGGATCAGGTCGGTGGTGACGCCGTCGTCCAGGGTCACGGCGCGACCGCAGTCGTCCAGACCGCGGGCGGCGAAGATGTCGTCGACGCTCGCCGCCTGCTCCACGGTGATCTCGCCGAAGCCCTGCATCTCGCGGGCCACGGCGGACACGGCGCCGGCGAACTCGCCCAGGGTGGCCCGGCCGCCGATGGCCCCGATCGCCTCGTACAACAGCTCGTCGGCGATCTCGGTACCCAGCTCCTCGCGGATCTCCCAGCCGGCGCCGCTGATCACCTGGCCGTCGTGGTGGGACTCGCCGATCACGTCGCCGGGACAGGTGTAATCGTTGTCCAGCTCTCGGCCGAGGCCCAGGGCGCCGGATGTGTACTCGGCGTGGGTGGAGCTGTCCTGCAGCGTGGCGGACCAGTAGTCGGCCATGCCCTCGTCGATGGCGCTGGGGCCCACGAACATGCCGTGGTCGTCGTAGTAGAAGTAGTCCATCTCCAGGGGCGCGCGGTCGTGGTTGATCAGGTGGCCGAACTCGTGCAGCACCACGTCCCCGTCGTAGCCGAAGTCCATGTCGTACTGGCCGAAGATGAGCAGGTCGTTCCCCTCCTCGTCCTGGGAGTAGTAGGCGTTCGGGCAGTCGTTGGGCTCGGACGTGAAGTAGTTGGCGTAGACCTCGATGTGGCTGTCGTACTCGTGGTCGTACTCCTCGGCGAAGTGCGCCGCGGCGCGGGACACGTGGTAGTAGGCGTTGACCTCGGCGAACGGGTCCTCCACCGAGGGCTCCACCGGGTCGTACAGGAAGTCGCCGGCCTCGTCCGCCGTCGCGAGGTGCTCCGCCGATCCGAGGGCGAAGCCCCCGCCGGTGGTGACGGACTTCGCGATGGCGAACTCGCCGTCGAGTACGCGGCCGTCACCGACCAGGTCGGTCAGCTCCACCTCGATGGGATCTCCATGGACCGGGCTGGTCTCGTAGACACGCGCCCAGGCCGACACGAGCCGATCCTGGGTGCGGACCACCGCGCCACTGTGGGCGTCCACCAGCACCTGCATGGACAGCAACGGCGTCTCGGCGAACAGCCGCACCACGTACACCAGCGCGCCGCCGTGGACGTCGGGCAGCACCGCCAGGACCGGCTCGGACACGTCCACGTCCAGCGGCGCCGCCACAACACGCGCGGCCTCTGCCGCGGCACGATCCGCGGAGACCGCGGGGGTCGTGTCCACGGCGAGGTCGTCGCGCAACGAGTCGCGCACCCAGGTGGACTCGCCGCGTCGGTCGAGCCGCACCACCGCGTCCACCCCCAGCACGGGCAGCCCCTCGTACAGCTGTCCCGTGCGGATCGTGGTGATCCCGCCGCGGGTATGGGAGTCGATCCGATGGGTCTCTGCCTCGGCGGTCGCGGCGAGCGACAGGACGATCGCGGTGTACAGGGACAGCAGTCTGGACATGGTGGGGCCTCCGGTGGGGTGGTGGACTACCGGGCGTAGAGGGCCACGGCGCCGCCGTCCCCCATGTCGAGGTCACACTCGAACTCCTCGTACATGTCCACGGCAAAGGTGTCGGGATCGAGGTACTCGGCGATGACCTGCACCCTGCCGCTGTCGTACACGCGCACCTTGACGTAGTCGTAGTAGTGGTAGCCGGAGATGAGCACCAGCGAGGAGTGGGAGAAGGCCACGTAGTCCTCGGGGTTGCCGATGGAGCCGGCGGCGAACCACTCGTACGTGTCCACGGCCATGCCGCCAGTCGCGTCGATGACTCCCGCGCCGCCCAGGGTGCAGTCGCCGTAGTACAGGGTGGCGCGGACGTGATGGCCGCCGTTGAGGGCGTCCATGATCTCGGTCAGCGAGGTCAGGTGGACGGGCTCGCCGCACTCGTCCTCGACCACGTCGTCGTCGTGGGTGAGGTCCTCTTCGTCACACTCGAGTTCCTCTTCCTCGGCGCCGTCCTCTTCCTCCACCTCGGTGAAGTCGCAGGCGGGCAGGGAACCCAGGCCGAAGACCAGGGCCAGCAGGGAAACCCAGAGATTATTGCGGGAAGTCGTCATTTCTTGCTCCTGGGGTGGTTGTTCGTTTCGCTCGCCAGGAGGTATAGAGGCCGATCCCCTCCCTTCAAATGGAATTCGACCTCAAGATATTGTTTCCGAAAACGCTATAATCCGCCCTCAGTCCGAGGACGAACAGGCGGGCGAGTACTGCCCCGAGTCCACCAGCTCGCGGAACACACCCCAGCTGGTGGCGTTGGCCCCGGTGTCGGATTCGGGGGCGTGGAGGAACTCGGGCGCGTTGGAGGCGACGTGATCGCGGAGGTACTGCGGCAGATCGGCGACGCCGCCGGGGAGCTTGCGCCCGACCACGTGGTAGACGAGCTTGCCGGGCCGCTGGCCCATCTGCATCCAGGGCAGCCACTGGCCGATGCGGGTCCAGGAGATGAGCGCGGGCGCGCTCGTGGCGCCTGGACGCGCCAGATCCGCGGCGGTGGCGGTGAAGTCGAAGATCTCGGTGCTCTCGTAGGTGTTGCCCGCCGAGTAGGGCCCGTACTCGGCCACGGGCAGGGGCGAGGGGTACTTCAGCGGGATCACGAAGCTCCACACGCGCGGGTCTCCCCCACCATCCGGGGGCAGGTCGCCCAGGGTGGCGTTGACCGGATCGTTGAACACGTGGACCACGGGCACCGGGGTTTCGGTGAAGGGGTTGGTCCAGCAGTCGAGCACCTCGTCGGTCTCGGGGTCGAGGTACAGGCTGACCTCTCGACTGACCATGCGCACCGAGCACGGCTCCTCCAGGGGCAGGAACCGCGCCACGTTGTAGCCCTCGAACCGCAGCAGCTTGCGGTCCCACTCCTGCACGGGCTCGGCGAGGGGGTCTGCGTCGACGCGGGCGTAGACCGAGCCGGACCAGAAGAACACCACCTCCTCGGCGGGATCGGTGCTCCCGCGGGTGAGGAGGAACGGGCAGGCCGGGTCGTCGGGCGGCGGTTCGGCGCCGGCGAGCGCGGCGAGGACGAGGGCGGTGGACAGCCAGTGCATCAGGCCGCCCATCTTATCGCGCGTACCGGCGCAGCCGAGGAGGAAGGACCATGAAGCGTTCCCTGGACGAGATCGCCGTGTTCGTGGAGGTGGTGGACCGCGGCAGCTTCCGCGCCGCTGCGCAGCGGCTGGATCTGTCGCCGTCGGCGGTCAGCAAGCGGATCAGCGCGCTGGAGCAGCGGTTGCAGGTCCAGCTGCTGCAGCGGACCACGCGGCGACTCTCGCTGACCCAGGCCGGAGAACTGCTGTACGAGCAGGTCCACACCATCCCCGGGGACCTCGCCGCAGCCGAGGAGCGCCTGCGCGAGGCCGAGGGGCGGGTGGCGGGGTCGCTGCGGGTGGTGATGCCGTCGTACTTCGAGTCCGACCTGCTGTACGAGCGGGTCATCCCCGACTACCTGGCGCAATACCCTGCCGTGTCGCTGACCCTGACCGTGGTGGACGATCCCGTGGCCCGCCTGCGCGAATCGTTCGACCTGCTCGTGGCCGGCAAGCTGCCCCACCAGCAGTTCCCCGACTCCACCGCCGTGGGCCGCAGCCTGCTGAACCTGGGCGGCGCCCTGTTCGCCACACAGGACTACCTGGATCGACACGGCCGGCCCGAGCACCCCCGGGGCCTCGCCGACCACAACTGCCTGAGCTACCTCAACCCCCAGTGGCACTTCACCGAGCCCGACGGCACCCCCTTCGTCCACCACGCCGAGGGCAACCTGCGCACCAACTCCAACCGCCTGCTGCGCGCCGCCACCCTGGCCGGCCACGGGATCGCCTACTCGTTCCCGATCTTCTTCGCCGAGGATCTGCGCGAGGGCCGGGTGGTGCGGCTGCTCGACGCATACACGGCCGAGTCCTTCGTGGCCCTGTACGTGTTCTACCCGGCCGCGCGCTTCGTGCCGCAGCGAACCCGCACCTTCGTGGACACGCTGCTGCGGCACCTGTCGACGACCGCCGATGGTGAACTGCACGATGAATGAAGCCTCCGCGCGCGAGGGCGCCGGACGGATCCGTTGCTACACTCCAGGCGAGAGAGATCTGCCGTGTGGACCCGTCTACCAATCCTGCTCCTCGCCGGCCTGCTGACCGCGGGCTGCTCGAGCGAGTGGGGCGGCGACGACGACATGGGCCCCCCCGGCCCCCAGGACGACGACGACGACGACGACATCGGTACGTTCGGCGACGACGACCACGACGAGCCCGTCTGCGACGACTACCCCCCGCCCTACGACAACACCGACATCCCCCCCGGCGGCACCGTGCGCGAGGGTGTGGTCGTCGACCTGACCCCGGCCGGGCTGCAGTTCGTCGAGACCACCGCGCTGCACATGGACACGGTGGTCATCCCCATGGAGTCCATGACCCAGGATCTGGGCGAGTACATGGGCTGCGACGTGTCGATCACCATCTCGGGCATGACCGCGTACGCGGACATCACCCACCTGGCCGTCGAACCCATTCCCCACGGCCTCGACCTGGAGGTGGGGGTGCTGATCCAGATCAACGACAGCACGTACCCCTTTGCCGTGTCCATCGACGGCGACGGCGGCATCTTCGACATCTGCGGCATCGTCGACCAGACCTGCGACCTGTGGGTCGAGCCCATGAACGTGTCGATGGACATGACCGTGTGGCTGGAGCTGGTGGATCTGGGCAGCGGCACGCCGCCGGTGATCGACGCCATCGTCTCCACACCGACCCACAACCTGCACACCGCGCTGACCGAGGACGCCATCGGCCTCGACGGCTGCTTCATCTCCACCATCAACGACATCCTCAACATCTTCGGCACGGACATCGTCGAGATGTTGCTCGACGAGGCGTCGGGGGAGCT
>CAZLEO010000064.1:0-27836 GCA_964558555.1 uncultured Rickettsiales bacterium
CCGGATGGCGGATCGTTTGCGAGGATTGGGGGGGTGGAAGAGGGATATCCAAGAGTGCGATGAGGCCGGCCCCACGGGATACCGCAAAAAGTCACGTCGTAGGGGGCCTAATGACGAACGCTGCTAGCTTCTCTTGCTCGCCACCGCCGCCGAGAACGCCGCGACCACCACGAACAGGCCAAGGGCCAGGCAGCTGACCGAGGACGCGAAGTACGTCGGATACATGGCCGACTCGGGGCCCGTGCTGCGGATGAGCTCGAGCATCTCCGGATCCGTCTCCAGCGCCATGTGGTGCTGCACGAGGTAGAAGCCGTAGCCGGTGCCGACGAGGCCGACGACGAGGGGCAGGGCGACGAACAGCACCCCCATGCAGGCGCCCAGGAGCTTCCTCCAGCCGAACAGGATGCCCGCGCCGAAGCAGCCGAAGAAGCCGACGACGCCGAGGCCGAGGACGCCCCACATGAAGGGGCCGCCGCGCTGGAACAGGTAGACGATGTCTTCGATCATGGGACTCCCAGGGGCAGGGCGACGGTTTCGATCTCGATTCTAACAACTGGCGGAGAGTAGACTGCGATCGAGGAGGGAGCCATGTCGCCACAATCGAGCTTGCTCGTCACGGCCGCCTTTGCCGTGGCCTTCGCAGTGGTCGGTTGCTCGGTCTGCGAGCCGGGCGAGACTCAGCCTTGTACCTGCCAGGACGGCAACGACGGAGCCCAGAGCTGCAACGACGAAGGCGCGGGGTGGGAGGACTGCGTCTGCGCGGGCGACGACGACGACGACGTGGGCGACGATGACGTGTCGGACGATGACGTGAGCTCCGACGACGACGTGTCGGACGACGACGTGGGTGACGACGATGATGCCGCGGGGACGTGGACGGACGTGGCGGTCGGCGGCTACGAGGTGGACTACGTGGATTACGCGCACTCGTGCGGGCTGCGCGGCGACGGTTCGGTGGAGTGCTGGGGGAACAACGACCACTGGCAGGCCACGCCGCCGTCGGGGACGTTCACCCAGCTCGAGGCCATCGACAAGCACTCGTGCGGGTTGAAGACGGACGGCACGGTGGAGTGCTGGGGGTATCCGAACTCGGTCCTGGACGACATCCCCACGACCGCGTTCCAGTCCTTCGACACCGGGGGCCAGCACGCGTGCGGCGTGAAGGCCGACGGGACCATCGAGTGCTGGGGCTACGACTACTTCGGCGGCATAGACTCCCTGCCGGGTTCGTACACCCAGGTCATCGCCATGTTCGGCTCGTCGTGCGGTCTCCGAACGGACGGCACGATCGCGTGCTGGGGTTGCCTGCACGGGACCGACTACGGCCAGTGTGACCCGCCCAACGGCACGTTCTCGATGATCGCCGGCGGGGTGTACCACGCCTGCGGCGTCAAGACCGACGGTTCGGTGGAGTGCTGGGGCGACGACGGCGAGGGAGCCGCGGATCCCCCGGTGTTCGACTCCTGGACCACCCTCGCGGCCGGGACCTACTTCACCTGCGGGATACGCGTCGACGGGACCATCGCCTGCTGGGGGAGCTGCCTGTACGGTGAGTGCGACCCGCCGCCTGGCTCGTTCGTGGACCTCGCCTCCACGCACGCGCATTCCTGCGCGGTCGCGGACAGCGGGACCCTCGCGTGCTGGGGCGTCAACGCGGACGGCTGCTGCGTCCCCCCCTGAGCGGCCGAACGCGCCCCCACATCCGGATCACGGTGTCGGCGGCGGCACCACGTGGGCGTCCTTGGGATCGCCGGACACCGGCACGATCTCCATCTCGCCGATCAGCACGTTCGGCGCCGAGATGAACGTGGGCAGGCCGGCGGTGGGGGCCCAGGTGGGCTGGCCGGAGAGGGCGGGGGCGAGGTAGGTGGTCTGATGCTGGGGGCCGGCGGCGACGATGTCCCGCAGCACCCAGCGGTGCACGCTGGCGAAGGTGAGGTTGCGCACGGGCTCCTCGCGACCGTCGGCGTGGAGGCGGAACACGTGGAGGGGCCGGGGTAGACGGAAGGTGGATTCCATCCCGTCGGCGCCGGCGGAGAAGGTCAGCGTGGGGATGTCGCCGTGGTAGCGGATGGCGTCGTCCTCGAGTCGCCGGACCACCAGGACGTGGTCGTGGCCGTAGCTGGCGGCCTCCTTGAGCGCCCTCTTGCGCAGCTGGGCCGCAGAGAACCGACGGGGGGGCTCGACGACGAGCTGGCTGACGCGGCCGGGGAGGCGGTACCCAGGGCGACCGCGGGCGTGGCCGTTGGTGCCCGCGTGGTCCTTGCGTGGGATGCGGCTCATGAGGAGATCCCGCGTGATGCCGTCGGTGACGACGTTGACGCGCTGCGCCGGTGTGCCCTCCTGGTCGTGGTCGAAGGCGGCGGGGTTGTGGGGATCCAGCCGGGGATCGTCGAAGGCGGTCCATCCTGAGGGGAGCACGCGCCGGCCCACGCGGACGTCGCCGGGACCCCCTTCCGAGTCGGCGAAGCTCTCGCCGAGGCCGCCGAGGAGGGTGTTGAAGGAGGTCACGGCCGGGGTGCCCTCGATCTGGGGCGCGAGGAGGTCCGTGAACAGGCCCAGCGCGGCGTCGCCCTCGAACAGGACGGGTCCGACGTACTCCTCGTCCAGCGGGGCCGCCTCCGCCTGCCTCGCCAGGTCCTGGACCATCCCCTCGACGCACGCCACCTGCTCGCCGTGCGGCGGCAGCTGATCCGCGCCCGCGACGATCCAGGTGCAGTGGTCCGTCATCATCGATCCGTCGGGCAGGCGCGCGTGGGCCAGGGCGCGCAGGATCGTGGACTCCACGGGCCGGCTCACGCGCGTGCCCTGGGTGTCGAGCACGAGCAGCGTGCCGGAGTGGTGGCTTGCGTGGACCTCGGCGCGATCCAGGGGGATCCCGGCGGGGTACGAACCCGAGAGATCGACGGCGATGTCGCGGAGCAGGTGCTCCGGAACGGGCTCCGGCGGCGTGCTGGCGGCCTCCCAGGGGCCGACCATCTGGAAGTCGCCCGGGTGGTCCTCGGGCGGGGTCCACTGGGCCTGCTTGCGGGCGTGTTGCTCCACGGCCTTCTTGAACGCGTTGTCCACGATCAGCCACGTCTCGTTCCGCACCGAGTCCACGGTCAGGACGTCGGGCAACCCCGTCTCGGCGAACCCGGTCTCCCAGCCGCCGAAGTTGGTGTTGTCGAACTCCGGCGTGCCGACGCGGATCTCCACGCCCAGCCTGTTGGAAGGATCTCTGACCGCCTCGACGACGGCCCCGTGAGACGCCAGCGTCCAGTCGTACGCGCGCTCCAGCAGGGAGAACCGGACGTGGTAGATGGGGGGCGCGTCGGCCAGCTCCAGCTGGGAGGCGCTGCGCTCCAGTTCGTCGAGCAGCGCCTGGTGGACCTCGGACACCTCCTGGGCGCTCGCCGCGTCGGGCCGCGCCACCAGGAGTGAGACCAGGGCCGCAGCGGCGATCGTGCACCGGCGCTTCATGGCGTCCTCCCTTCCCCTGCCGACGCTCCGAGGGCGGCCAGCTCGTCCTCCTTCGAGGTGGACGGCTTGTCCAGCAGGGGCGGGCGGTCGCTGCCCTTGTACTTGAGCTGGAACTCCAGGGACGAGAACAGCAGGCTGGGCGAGACGGAGCTCACCGGGATACTGCCGCTCTCGGCGCCGCAGTACCCGTTGAACACGTCGGGATCGTCCCCGGCGGCGAGGATGTTGGCGAAGGCCTCCAGCGGCGTGCCCACGAGGTCGATGCCCCGGATGAGCTCGTCGGGCCTGCCGTCGGGGTAGACGCGCCAGCTCGAGTTGGCGCGGACGTTGAACGAGTTGGGGAAGAAGCGGCCGGTCATGGTGAACCCGCCGGCGATCTCGTCGACGATGACGCCGTAGGGCGCGTCCTGCCGGCGGACCTCCTCGAGGAGCATCTCCCGCAGCTCGTCGAAGGGCACGGGCTCGGAGGTCTCGATGACGAGGTTGCCCATGCGGGACACCGGGGCGCGGCCCGAGCTCCGGCGGCCGTGGCCGTTGGAGTCGGGGAACCCCTCGATGGGGGAGCGGCCCATGAGGAAGCCGACCAGGACGCCGTCGTCCACGAGCTCGACGCGCTGGGCCGGGACGCCCTCGTCGTCGTACGCGTAGGTGCCGCTGAGGTCCTCGCCCGCGGCGCGCGGCAGGGTGGGATCGTCCACGATGTCGACGAAGGCGGGCAGGATCGGCTCGCCGAGGTATTCCTTGAAGGTCTTGCCCTCGTTGTCCCGCTTCTGACGGTGTCCTTCCAGCCGGTGGCCCAGCACCTCGTGGACGAACACGCCGGCCGCGCGGCCCCGCAGCAGCACGGGCCCGGAGTACGGCTGACCGCGCGGGGCGTCGAGGAGGGCCTCGAGCTCGCTGACGGTATCGCGCGCCCACTGCCTCATCTCGGCCGCGTCGGGCAGGTTCGCGGGATCGTGCACGTCCCGGTACCGGAACACGGAAACCCGGTCGCCGTCCTCGGCCGTGGTCGTCACCTGGACGGAGAGTCGGTACAGGACCCGCCCGTGGGACAGCCGGCTGCCCTCGGTGTCGACGAACGTGAACCGCTTGGAGGAGGCCTCGAGCTTCGCCGAGGAGCGGTGGACGGCCTCGCTGGAGTCCAGGATGGCGGCGAGCTCGGTCAGGGTGGCCTCCCAGGCGGCTGGATCGACGTCGAGCAGGGGTGTCTCCACCGCGTCCACCCGGGGATCGCGCGGACCGAAGTCGTCGGCCGGGTCCTCCTCCTCGACCTTCACCGTCTGGTTGGCGCGCACCATGACGATGGCCTCGGCCGCGTCGCGGTATCGGGCGTCGATCTCCCGCCATAGGGCGTGCCTGAGCGCGTCGTCGCTGCCCATGGGGATTTCCCGGGGACGCCGTGAGCGGGCCCGCCAGCGACTGGACGAACCGCGCATCGGATGGGTGCTGTCCAGTTCGGGGGTGCCCACGCGCACGTCCACGTCCAGGACGCGTTCGGGATACCGACGCGACGACATCAAGGTGTCCGTCTCGGCCCAGATGTACACGTTCTCGATGTCGGTGACCGTGACGGCGACGTAGTGCGGTGTCTCCTCTTGTTCGGAGAGCACCGCCATGGCGCGCTCGAGCTCGTCGGCCACCACATCCTCGGTGGGCGAGCCCACCACGAGCAGGGTCAGCAGCAGCAGTTCAGCAGTCATGGTTCCTTCCCCCCAATCACGGGCTGCGACAGCCCGGTGGTCAGTGCTTGATCTCCGCCTCTTCCCACGACAGCGCGCCGATGGGCAGGTCCGCGTGGACCACGTCGAACAGGGCGCGGCGCCAGCGGGTGAAGCCGAAGCCGTGGCCCATGCCGGCGCGGAGGCGCCAGACCACCTCGCCGTCCGGGGTGACCTCGTCGATCTGACCCTGGCCGGACCAGGTGACGAGGGTGTTGCCCGAGCGGAGGCGGTGGACGTCGCCGAGGATGGCGCAGAACAGCGGCGGGTCGGCGTGGTACTCCCAGTTGTGGGTGGCGAGGCCGGTCTCGGCGTCGAGGTGGTACTCGACGGCGCGGGAGTCGCCGTTCTCGATGACACCGTTGTCGAAGATGACGATGGAGTCGTCGACGATCTGGAACTGGTGCTGGTGGCGGAACAGCTCGGTGGTGCCGTCGGCGGCGGCGAAGTCGGACTTCGGGCCGCCCAGCGTCCAGGCCTGGTCGCCGCTGCTGCGGTCCACCTTGACGATGGCGCTGAAGTTGCGCAGGGACACGAAGTACGCGTCGTGGCCTCGGGAGTAGTCCAGGGCGTTGGCGTGGGACCAGCCGGTGCCGGCGTCGGCGACGGCGACGGCGGCGGCGTCGTACTCGAAGTGGTCCCAGACGGACCAGACGGTGCGGCGGGTGCCGTCGGGGGCGATCTCGACGATGCGGTCGCCGCGGATCGACTCGCCGTCCACGTCGCGGCGGTCGTACTCGAGCACGGCCAGGGTGCCGTCGGCGTGCTCGAAGAAGTCGTGGTGGGAGTCGGGCACGGGGTAGTAGGCCACGCGCGAGCCGTCGAGGCTGACGCGGACGATGAGGCGCTTGGCGTCGGCGGCGGGGCCGTCCTCGCGGGGGGCGGCGTTGTACACGACCCACTCGCCCACCTGGGAGTGGGTGACGCGCAGGATGGTCACGCCCTCCCAGTCCACCTCGGGCTGGTGGGCCCACACGATGGTGCCGTCCGGGTCGATGATCACGGCCGCGGCCGTGGCGCCCACGACGGAGGTGATGGTGTACCCGCCGGCCGCGCGGTCCGGATCGTGGATGGGCAGCGTCAGCTCCGGCAGCATGCCGTCGATCTGGCCCGTGGTCAGATCGAACTTGCGGCTCTCGCGGCGGTCCCCGGCCTTCTGCTCGACGATCCGATAGCGGTAGGCGGTGCCGGGCTTCATGCCCATGAGCACGGCGCGGGCGTGGCCGTCCGCGCCGATCCAGGCGCGCGTGCGGCGCTCGCCCACGTCGGTGGTGCCGAACTCCACGAACGCGCCTCCGGCGTCCTTGGTAGCCACATCCCACTCCACCGTGGCCACGGTGGGGATGTGCTGGCTGACCGCGGCTGAAGCGTCCACGTCGATGTCGGCGCAGCCGAACGCGGCACAGGCGAGGATGGCGGCGATGGTGATGCTGCGGAACAAGTGGCCCCTCCGGCCGACAGGATACCAGCCTTCGCGGGTGATAGACTGATTTCCACGAGGAGTCGGGGTGGCCGTCGATACCCGTAGCTGGGACGAGATCGCGCAGGAGCTGGGATTCCAGGTCAAGTGGGGTGGTCCGTGGAAGCGGCCGCCCATGCGAGGCCGGTTCCTGGACCGAGTGGTGCGCGTGAAGGTGCTCTCGGCGGAGGAGGCGGCGGCGGACGGCCGCAGCACCGAGGTGGTGGTCTGGGGCAAGCGATGCCTGCCCGAGACCCTGGAGATCGTGCCGGATCGCGCCTCGTCGCGCCTCGCCGAGACCCTGGGTTGGGGCGACGTGCGGCTGGGGGATTCGGATCTCGATCCGCTGGTCAAGGTCAAGTACGACGACCCCGACGCGGCGCGGGACCTGTTGCTCGTGCCCATGGTGCGCGACGTGCTCGTGGACCTGTTCGAGCGGTACGACTGCCTCGAGATCCGCGATGGCGCCGTGGTGATCGAGAAGCTGGGGATCGTGCGCGACGCGGAGAAGCTCAAGCGCTGGCTGTCGGACGCGTCCTACCTGCTCGATGCGCTCGAGGCGGCGACCGAGGGTTGGCGCTTCGACTTCGACGAACAGGCGGAGGCATCCCTGCCCATCACCGGCGAGGTGCTCGACGCGCGCGCCCCCAAGCGCCCCACCCAGGCCAGCACCGAGGAGCTGCGCATCGTCGCGCAGTACCGCCAGCGGCGCCTCGTCGGCATCTTCGGCGGGCTGCTACCCGCTGTGGCCGGGTTCGTGATGATGGGCGTGGGCGGCAAGTACGACGCGGGCATCCTCTGGGGTATGCCCGCGTACCAGCTGTGCGTCCTGGGGTTCGTGGTGCTGTGCGCCGGGTTCCTGCTGTTCATCGTGAGCTACCGCTGTCCCGTGTGCGGTCGCGCGCCCATGGCCATGGGCCAGCGCCAGCTCGACATCTCGCCCAAGAGCTGCCCGCATTGTAATACCCGGCTGAGCTAGCTCAGCCGGGCGTCGACGGTCGACGGTTCACGGTCGACAGTCCTGGTCGACAGTCCTGTAGTCGACGGTTCTGCTCGTTCGATTCCCACCCACCGTCGACCCAAACCGTCAACCGTCGACCGTCGACCGTCGACCCTCTTCTCACCCCTGTCCGATCGCCTCGGCCGGATCCACCCCTTGATCCACCGCCTCGTAGTCCAGCTCGCTGCCGTACATGGAGTGGGGGACGAGGTAGACGGCGAGCATGACCAGCGAAGCGGCGGCCGCGGCCCAGCGAGTGCGGGGCGAGTGGGGGCGACGTAGGCCGATCACGGCGACCGCGGCGATCCACACGACGAACATCAGCAGCGTCTTGTTGTCGGTGAGGTCCCAGCCGAAGGGCACGCCGGTCCAGGCCTCGCCAAAGGCGTACTTCTGCACCACGGGGCCCATGATCATCCCGCCGACGCCCACGAGCCCCAGCGTGGTGAAGCTCATCCAGCGGACGCCGCGGCGGTCCACGATGGCCTCCAGCAGCGTGCGGATGCCCCACAGCACGGCGAAGAACATCAGCAGGATGTGCGGCACCAGGGCTGCCGCGGGCACCGCGCCCTTGAAGCGGATCACTGCGGTGCGGTCCGGCGGGACGGTCACGGCGCCGCCAGGGCCGTCGAGCGTCACGTAGTAGTCGAGCTTGCCGGCGGGGGGCGGGTCGGGGCGGGGGGCCGTGAGCTCGCCGTCCGCCGCGACCATGGGCACCGCGGTGTATGGATCGTCGGTGGGGTAGCGGCGCCAGTGCAGGGTGCCAGGCACGCCTGGATCGGGGAGCGCCACGGCCGGGTCCGCGCCCGTGTTCGCCGAGCGGATCAGGGCGTAGTCGACCACCGTCGCCCCGACCTCCGCCTGTCCCCGCAGCGGATGGGTGGGGCCGGTTCGACGCTGGTACACGGCGGTGGTCAGCATCAGGACCACCGCCAGCACCCATAGCAGGGCCGACACCCACCAGCGGTCTCGCAGGCGTCCAGGGTCAGGACTCGCCATCAGCTCCCTCGCAGTTCGTCCGACAGTGTACATCTGGCGATGAGTCCGGATGTACGGCTAGACTGTCCCCGTGAGCCGCACCACGACGACCACCGCCCGAAGAGGCGCCCAGCAGGGTTCCGCAGCCGCTTCCACGCGCCGCCAGGACGGTCTGCGGCAGCACGAGCTGTCGGATCCCCTCGTCGAGAACGCCAGCAGCGACGCCGAGCGGAAGCAGGGGCTGAAGGGCCGTCGAGACCTGCGCGACGGCGACGGCATGCTCTTTCAGAGCGATCGCGAGAAGAAGCAGGGGTTCCACATGGAGGACACGCCCGCCGATCTCGATATCGCCTTCGCCGATCAGAAAGGTGTCGTCACCTCCACCGATCGCATGGAGGCCAACACCGGCCAGGCCCGCGGGCAGGGCAAGTACGTGCTCGAGCAGGCCGCGGGGTCCTTCGACAAGCAGGGAATCGAGAAGGGATCGCAGCTCGGCGACGTGCCGGGCGTGGATCTGAAGAAATAGACGGCCCCCAGGGATCGTGTCCTTCCCTACTTCGCCACCAGCTCCGCCACCAGCGTCAACCGCCGATCCCCGCGCAGTACCACGATCTCGACCCGATCGCCCGGCGCGTGGTCCTTCAGCAGGTTCGACAGCCCGCGCAGGCTCACGACGTCCCTGCCGTCCAGGGAACGGATCACGTCTCCAGCCACAAAACCCGCGGCCTCCGCCGGTGACCCGGTGACCACCTCGTAGACGCGGACGCCCTCACCCTGGAACGCGAAGTCGGGCACGGTGCCCAGCGTGACCTGGCGCTCGCCGCCGGGGTGTCCGCCGCCGGGGTGCCCGCCGCCGGGATGTCCGCCGCCGGGATGCCCGTCGCCGCCCACGCCTGCCGCGGTCAGCGGTTCGACCCGCTCGGCGAGGTAGGCGATCGCCTCGTGGGCTGCGGCGGTGACGGTGACCATGCCGGCCGCGTCGATGCGGTCGGCGGTGTCGCCGGGCCGGTGGTAGTCGGCGTGGGGGCCGGTGGTGAGCTGGACGCCGGGGACGCCGTGCTCGATGCAGGCGCCCTGATCGGAGCTGTCGAGGGGCTCGGTGGACACGACCACGGGGGCGCCGGTGGTGTGGCCGACGCCCATGAAGATGAACCGCCACTCGCGCGCGGAGTGGGCGTCGAGCACGAGGATGCTGCCGTCGTTGAGGCGTCCCACGGTGTCGAGGTTGACGCAGGCGGACGGCATCGACTCACGAGAGGTGAGCAGGTGCCGCGCCCCCAGAAGGCCGGCCTCCTCGCCGGTGGTGACCGCGAACTGCACGGGTCGGGGACTCGGCGGCGCCTCGGCCAGGGCTCGGGCGAGGGCGATCAGCACGGCCACCCCCGACGCGTTGTCGTCGGCGCCGGGGTGCACCTGCCCCTCGTTGCCGGCGCGCACGTCGGGCCAGCCGCGGCCGAGGTGATCCAGGTGGGCCATCACGAGCACGGGGTGGCCCTGCAGCGCGGGATCGGCGCCGGGGAGCTGCCCGACCAGGTTGGTCAGGGCCATGTGCTCTTGCAGGGGGTGACCGGACCAGTCGAAGGTCTGGCGGTAGCCGTCCTCACCCGCGGGCTGCAGGCCGATCTCGGCGAAGCGCGCCTCGACCCACGCCGTGGCCCGCTCGAGCCCCTGGGAGCCGAGCCCGCGGCCGTCCATCTCGTCCGCGGTCAGGGCCTGGACGGTGGACGCCAGATCGGCGGCGTCGAACGGCGGCGGCGGTTCGGCCAGGGCGACGCGCTCGATCACCGGCGGCGGCGCCGGTTGGTCGGTCAGCTGCATCACCAGCGGCGAGCGAAGCGGCTCCCACAACCCCTTGAGGATGTTGGTGGGCTCGTCGCCGCGAAACGCCAGGTACGAGTACCGGCTGTAGTGGGGCAGCTTGCGGCCCAGGCCGGCCACGGCGTCGACGGGATCGGCGGCGACCCAGCCGACGGCGGCCACGGGATCGCCGGGAGAGCGGGCCACCAGCACCAGGGAGTGACCGTCGCGGGGGACGGCCTCGCCGCCCACCGTGGCCCCGGCGTCGTCCATCGCCACGCCCTGCTCCGCCAGGCCGTCCAGGACCGCGTCGCGCAGGGTGTTGTCCCGGCCCAGCAGCCACACCGCACCCGCCGGCAGGGCCAGCAGGTCCGCGTCCGTGGCGAGGCGCGGCTCCTCCGGCGCGGCCCACGCCGTGGCCAGGCCCTTCCACGCCTCGATCTCGGCCTCGTCGGCCGCCGACGGCAGCACGAACAACGGCTCGTCCGCGCCGAACAGGGTGGACAGGGCGGGCGGCACCTCCAGCGGGTCGAGCTGGCGCATCACGTCGAACGCCGGGTCCACGTCCACGCGCAACGGCCGCCCGGGGCATTCGATCTCACCGACGAAGGCGCGGTCCTGCGCGGGGATGTGCAGCCACAACGGCTCGTCCGCACCCTCGACCGTCACGGTCACGGGCAGCACGAACGGGAAGGGATCTTCGTCCTGGCCCTGCCGGGCGCGGACCTCCAGCGTCCACGTACCGCTGTCGTCGGTCTTCGCCTTCACCTCCTCGATCTCGATGCGCGGCGCCCCCGTGCGGTGGATCCAGTGGTCGAAGAACGCCTGCCAGCGGTCCGAATCGCCCCCGTCCAGGGCTGCGGCCAGGGTCGACGTGTTCACGCGCGTGAACAGGTTGTCACCGTAGAACGCCGACAGCCCCGCCAGGAACGCCTCGTCCCCCATCTCACGACGGGCCATGTGCAGCAACATCGCGGACTTGCCGTAGCCCACGGCCTCGCTGGCCGCGGAGTGCCGCGAGCGGAACTCGGCGAGGGGGACGTCGTCGTCCCCCAGCGCGTAGTCGGTGTACTTCTTCAGCGCCGAGCGCCGGTACACCACGGCCTCGCCGCGCTGCTCGGCGAACATGTGGTCGGCCATGTACGTGGTCAGCCCCTCGCACCAGTTGCCCCCTGCGTCCACGTCCACGTACACCGAGTTGCCCCACCAGTTGTGCAGCAGCTCGTGGGGGTACGAGCTCGTGAGGATCCACGGGAAGCGGATGACCTTGGAGCCCAGCAGGGTGAACCCGGGCATGCCGTAGCCCGTCTCCCAGAAGTTCTCCACCAGGGCGAACGACAGGTACGGATACGGCGGCAGCATGGACTCGTACATCTGCAGGTATCGCCGCGTGGCCGTGAGGTAGCGGTGCGCCAGCGTCGGATCGGGCTCGCGCAGGAAGGCGCAGACCTCCACCTCACCGGCGTCGTCGCAGGTCTCGACCAGCGGCCCGCCCACCAGGTAGATCTCCTCGGTGGGGTAGGGGCATTCCCACAGCACCGAGCCGTCGCCCGGCGTGCGCCGGCCCTGGCTGATCACGGCCCAGCCCTCGGGCAGCGCGTCCACCTCGAGGTCGAAGACCACCAGGCCGTCGCCGAAGTACGGCACCCAGAACGACGTGCCTGCCAGGAACACACCCTGCTCGTCGACGATGCCCGGCGTCTCGGAGAAGCTGCGCTGGTACTCCTCCCCCTGGGCGTCCAGGGTGTGGTGGATCGTCCCGGCGTAGTGCAGCTCCACCAGCGCGTCGGGGTCCTTGCCCGGGATCAGCTTCCAGCCCTGCAGCGGCACCTGCTCGGCCACCGTGTCCGTGGTGGCGTTGATGCCGAAGAACGCCGCGTCCACCGGCTCCTTGACCCGCTTGAGCTTCCACCCCCGGGTCGCCAGCCGCGGCTTCAGGTCTGCGTGCAGGGCGAAGCGGTAGGCCCCGTCCTCATCCGGCTCCACGCGCCCGGGCAGCTGGAAGCGATCCACGACGTCCACGGTGTGCGCGGCGGGATCCAGCTGCACGGTCATCCGGTGGAACAGGTGCATCGCCTCGTCCGCCGTCGCCGGTGTCGGACACAGCCACGCGATCATCATCACCAGCAGGGCCCAACGCATCGTCCTCCTCCTCACCGCCGGGCGCCGGTCCGTACCAGCTCCCAGACCTCCTCTGGATCGCGCGGGACGGCCGTGCGGCCCCCCAGCGCCGTACACTTGATCGCTGCCGCCGCGTTGCCGAACTCCAGGCACCGCGCCAGCTCGTGGCCCTGCAGCCACGCGTACGTGAACCCCGCGTGGAACACGTCGCCCGCGCCCGTGCTGTCCACCGCGTCCACCACGAACCCCGGGCAGCGCACCAGCTCGTCGCCATCCACGACCACGCTGCCCCGCTCCCCCAGCGTCATCCCCAGCACGTCCATGCCGTACCCGGCCAGGCGCGCCAGCTGCGCACGTCGGTCCGTCAGCCCGGTGAACTCCCCGGGGAACTTGCTGTCGCACAGCACCACGTCACACAGCCCCAGCAGCTCCCCGGTGAACGCCCTTATCCGCTCGCAGTCCAGCACCACCGGCACGCCGATCTCCCGTGCCCGCCGCGCCGCCACCACGGCCAGCTCCTCGTGACCGTCCACGTACAGGCACCGCGTCCGCTCCAGGATCGCCAGGTCCGCGTCCCCTTCGACGAGGTTCAGCCCCGGGTCCCGCAGATACACGATCGACCGCTCCCCACCCACCTCCTCGGCCATGATGAACGCCGTCTGCGTCGGCACGTCCTCGCGCACCACGGCCGCGGACACGTCCACGCCCTCCTCGCGCAGCCCCTTCAGCGCGATGTTCCCCAGCTCGTCGTCCCCCACCGCACACACCGCCGCCACCTTCAGGCCCCACCGGGACAGCGCCACCATCGCCGTTCCGATCTGGCCGCCGCCCTGCTGCAGGAACCCCTTCATCTCGATCTTCTCGCCCGGGGCGGGGAAGTGGCTGACCTCGCAGAGGTGATCCACGCCTGCGTAGCCGATGCCGATGACGTCGTAGGTGGGGGGCATGGGGGAGGAAGTCTACAATACACACCGCGATCGGAGCGTTTCCCGAGGTGATGTCCGCCCTGACCCATCGAAGTCAGGGTAGGGGTCACAGGGGCAGGGTAGGGGGCACGTCGCGACTTGACCCCTTTCTGTATCCCTGATCGCCGGCTCCACGAAACCTGACGTCGGGACGGCTGGGCCAGGGGGGGGTGGGGTGGGATGAAGGGTCGGGAGGACTGGGGGGAGCGTCGCGGGCCGGGCGTGGGGTGGGCAACCGTGGGATGCGTCGCCGGAGCGTTGACGATGGCTCGGGGCTTGGGATGCCCCTCGGGCAGGTCTGGTGGCGAGTCCTCTACGCGGTGGTTCGCCAGCGCTCGAGCTGTTCCTTGCTTGTCCTCCCATCGGCGGTACACGTTGCGGTGCTGGACGGGCATGCCAAGCCCCGAGCAGGCGTCAACGCTGGTCAATGTCTGGATCTTGCCGACTTTCTTCCGGTTCTCATTGGGCCATGGCCACGATTCGCTCCTCCCGGTGGCGGGGGGATTGGCTTCGCAACCGAAAGTCGCAAGTCCAGACTTGACCAGGCGACGTATCCCACGGTTGCCCCCACCTACCCCCGGATCGCGACGCCCCCCACAAGATCCCCGATGCAGCCCGGCGACAGCCGCCAACAACCTGATCCCCGATGGAATCCGGGCGCAAAGCGCCCGAAGACGACGTTCCCACGGAGACCGTGGGAACGAGGAACGGGAATGGCCTGCGGAAAAGGGGGACTGGGTGCGTGGAACGCCTGCGGGAGCACCCGACGTTGACCCTCGCCCTCGCTCTGCGCTTGAATGCCCGTTCGAAGGAGAGCTTCGTCGACATGAGCAAGGGCGATAGCGGCGTCAAGTACCTGTTTGCGGGCCTGCTGCTGGTGGTGGGCCTGATCCTGATCGCGCTGTTCTGGCAGCCGTTCTACATCTGGGTGCGGTACCACAACCCGGCGCCGGTGGGCGTCGAGGATGTGGCGCGGGACCGGCTGCCGGAGGGGGCGCAGGTGTCCGTGCAGGGGGTGCTGGACCCACGGCACAGCTACGTGGTCAAGGAGCCGGGCGGCGAGCGGTGGATGGAGATCTCGCTGCTGCTGGACGACGACACGTACATGGAGCAGTGGCGGCAGGCGATGGACCGGGACGCGACGGCGTTCCGCAAGCACCTCACGCCGGCGCTGGAGGACGAGCTGGTCAAGCGGGACCTCAAGGAGTTCATGGAGTCCATGGACGCCTACGACGGCCGCTGGAACAAGTACGCGACGCAGCTCAACAAGACGATCCGGGACACGTGGCCGGGGTACGCGGTGGGCCTCGCGCGGATCTGCGACGAGTGCACCGAGGAGGGGTTCCACAAGAAGTCGCACCCGGAGCGCAACTGGTTGCTGGACGACTTCCAGCCACCGGGGGGCCCCAAGGAGCGGCCGGCGTGGCCCGAGGACATCGTGGTGAGCAACCCGATCAAGCGGTCGGAGATGCCGATCCTGCGCGGCTACCTGGAGGGGGAGGCGGCGTACTACAAGGAGGCGGCGCTGCAGGCGGCCGCGGAGCTCAAGGCGTTCGATCACGAGACGTCGTTCGGGCGGCAGACCACGGTGGTGGGGTGCGTGCGGCCGCTGCCGACGGGCGCGTTCGACGCGTTCGAGGCCATCGACGACCTGTCGTTCGACGTGTACTTCTACGTGCGTGAGGGGGAGGTACCGGCGACGTATGGCATGATCGTGGTGCCCATCGGGTTGGTGCTGGCCGGGCTGATGGCGTTGCTGATGCTCAAGTGGGCGGTGTTCGGCAAGAAGGGGTACCAGGCAATGGTGGACTGAGCGATCGGTCGACCCGACGTGAGCGAGGGGGCTCACCGTGACTTCTCAGCTTCCTGACTCGGACCGCAGGCGGTTCACGCGGTTGCCCGTGACCATCCAGGCCACGGTGTGGTGGCGCGGCGGCGAGCTGCGCGCCTTCACCAGCGACCTGTCCGACGGCTCGGTGTTCCTGGAGACGGCCGAACCCCTGGCCACCGGCACGCGGGTGCGCGTGGAATTCTGGGTCACGTCGCCGTCGGGCCAGGAGAAGGTGAACGCCGACGGGCTGGTGATGCGCGTGGGCGAGGTGGGGACGCGGGGCATGGCCGTGCAGTTCGACACGTTCCGCGCGGGCTTCACCGAGCTCAAGGCGTTCGTGGACAGCCAGCTCCAGGTGTACCGCGGCGGCGCCGAGGCCGCGGACGACCGCCGCCGCGCCCCGCGCATCCCCGTGGGCCTGCCGCTGAAGTGGGGCACGTCCAATCCGCCGCGCATCGACGGCTACCTGTCCAACCTCAGCTCGTCAGGGTCGTACGTCGTGGAGACCGAGCACCCGGTCCAGGCCGGCGCGCGGATCTACATGCACTTCGTCCTGCCCATCGACGGCGCGGCCCGCAAGGTGCGCGCCATCGCCACCGTGGCCCGCATCCAGGCCTCCGACGAGGAGGGCTTCCTGGGCATGGGCATCGCCTTCGACGCGACCACGGTGGACGGCGAGGTCATCCGCCAGTTCGTGGAGGAGCGGTCCGAGATCGAGGCTCGCCGCCGCGAGGTGGATCGCCTCATCGAGGCGCGCCTCGCCCGATGAACGCAGACCTGCGGTTTTCTTGCGCTCAGCGCAAGTTCATGTCGAATCTGGGATGTAGACCTCAGTCTTTCTTTCGCTGAACGCGAGTTCGGGCCCAGTCTGGTAGGGGGAGAGGGGAATCAGCTCTGCAGGATCAGCATCCTCGGCTCGGTCATGTCCTCCACCGCGTAGCGCGCGCCCTCTCGACCCAGCCCCGACTCCTTGACCCCGCCGTAGGGCATGTGGTCGACGCGGTAGGCCGGCGAGTCGTTGTGCACGATGCCGCCGACCTCGAGCTCGGCGAGGGCGCGGGTGAGCTTGCGCACGTCCGACGTGAACACCGAGGCCTGGAGGCCGAAGCGGGAGGCGTTGACCTGCTCGATGGCCTGATCGAAGGCGTCGTAGGTGGACAGCACGGCCACCGGTCCGAACACCTCGCGGCTGACCACGCGGGATTCGGCGGGCGCGTCTTCGAGCAGGCAGGGGCTGATGACGTTGGCGTCGCGCACGCCGCCGACGAGCTTGCTCGCGCCGCCGTGGCACGCCTCGTCGATCCACTCGGTGACGCGGGCGGCGTTGCCCGCGTCGATGACCGGACCGCTGACGGTGGCCTCGGAGGCGGGATCGCCGTAGGGCGTGGCTTCGACCGCGGCGACGAGCCGGTCGCGGAACCCGGCGGCCACGTCCCGGTGCACGAGCACCCGCTGCACGCTGATGCACGACTGGCCGGCGTAGTAGTACGCGCCCAGCGCCAGCTTGCTCGCGGCCGCGTCGAGGTCGGCGTCCGGCTCCACCACGGCCGCGGCGTTGCCGCCGAGCTCCAGCACCACCTTCTTGCGGCCGGCGCGGGCCTTGAGCGCCCAGCCCACCTCGGGGCTGCCGGTGAAGGTCAGCAGCTTGAGCCGGTCGTCGTCGGTGAACCCCGCGGCCCCGTCTCGGGAGCACGGCACCACCGCCAGGCCGCCGTCTGGCAACCCGGCCTCGGCGGCGAACCGGGCCAGCAGCAGCGCCGCCGACGGGGTCTGGCTGGCGGGCTTGAGCACCACGGGGCAGCCCGCGGCGATGCCCGGCGCGACCTTGTGGGCGACGAGGTTGAGGGGGAAGTTGAACGGGCTGATGGCGGACACCGGCCCCACCGGCACGCGCCGGATCAGGCCCATCCGGCCCTCGCCCGGGGCATACGCGTCGAGGTTGAGCAGGTCGCTTGCCTCGTGCCGCGCCACGGTCGCCGAGTCGGAGAAGGTGTCCAGGGCGCGCTCCACCTCGATGCGGGCGAAGCGCAGCGGCTTGCCGGACTCCTCGCGGATGGCCGCGGCCATCTCGTCGAAGTTCTCCACCAGCAGCGCCCGCATGCGCTGCAGGATCTCGGCGCGGCGGAACGCGGGCAGCGCGGCCAGGCTGGGGGCGGCGCGCACGGCATCGGCGATGGCCCGATCCACCTCGGCGGGGCCGCCGCGGGAGATGACGGAGACGACGCTGTCGTCGTAGGGGCTGCGGACCTCGTACTCGTCCGCGCCGGACTGGAAGCGTCCCTCGATGAACATGCCGAGCGATCTGGGGGTCATGGAATCCTCCGTGCAGCGCGTCCGGTAGGGTCTCCGCGCGAGCCGTCCCGTTACACGCGCACCCGTGGATGATAGTCTCGCCATTCCGTCTCTGACAACGCGCGTGCCCGCGCGTACGAATGGGGACCAGATCCGAGCCCGAAGGTGTTTGCCCTCTTGGAGGCGCCCACGTGAAGACGATCCTGACGCTGTTGCCGATCCTCGCCCTCTGGACGCCGGCCCTCGCCGGCGCGGCCCCCCTGCTGCTTCCCCTGGACGCCCCCCCCGATCCGGGCGGTCACGCCAACCTGACGATCCTGCAGCAGGACGTGGAGATCACCATCGTCGACGAGCACGCCACCACGCGGGTGACCCAGGTGCTGCGCAACCACAGCGGCCGCACCCTGGAGGGGACCTACCTCTTCCCCCTGCCCCAGGGCGGCGCGGTGAGCGACTTCGCCACCTGGGACGACGGCGTCCGCATCCCCGGCGTCATCCTCGAGCGCGAGGAGGCGCGGCGGATCTACAACAGCATCGTGCGGCGCCGCGTGGACCCGGGCCTGGTCGAGGAGCAGGAGGACAACCTGTTCTCGGTGCAGGTGTTCCCGATCCCGCCCCACGGCACCAAGCGCCTGGAGATGGAGTTCACCCAGCTGCTGGACGTGGATTCGTCCGGCGTGCGTTACCTGTTCCCCCTCGCCGGCGGCGACGAGGGCGACCGCGTCGACACCTTCCGCCTGAGCTTCGAGGTCCACTCCACCCTGCCCATCGGCGACCTGGTCTTCCCCTCGGCCGAGCTCGGCGTGGAGGTCACCGAGAAGGGATCACACCTCGTCCGGGGCGGGATGTCCGCCACCGAGTTCCTCACCGGGCAGGACCTCGTCGTCGAGTACGCGGTGCAGACCGAGGGGCTGGGCGCCCGCTCGTTGAGCTACCGCGAGGCCGACCGCGGCGAGGACGGGTACTTCCTCGTGTCGATGATCCCGTCCATGGACCTGGCCGCCGGACAGGGCGACGAGGGCCGGGACGTGGTGCTGCTGTTCGACACCTCCTACTCGATGATGGGCGACGGGCTGGACGGCTCGGTGGAGGCGGCGCGGGAGCTGGTCACCTCCCTGGGACCGGACGACCGCGTGGCGGCGATGACCTTCAACGACGAGGTGCGCGCCCAGGGCGATGGCTTCCTCGCCGGCGGCGAGGACGCCGCGCAGAGCGTCGAGGCCTTCATCCGCGCCGCCGAGCTCGGCGCGGGCACGGACCTGCGCGAGGCGCTGCTCGAAGGCCTGGCCAGCGTGCGCGGCAGCGATCGATCCCGGGCCCTGGTCCTGGTCACCGACGGCCACCAGACCCTGGGCGACATCGACCTGACGCGCCTCGAGGACGAGGTCATGGCGGCCCACGACGGGCGCACGCCGATCTTCACGTTCTCGGTGGGCCAGAGCACCGAGGACCCCCTGCTGCACCACCTGGCCGACCGCACCTGGGGCCACTTCGAGCACGTGCGCGGGTACGGCGATCTGGGCTACCGCCTGACGCGTTTCCTCGAAAAGCTCGACCTGCCCCTGTTCACCGACGCGCGCCTGAAGATCCCGGGCCGCACCGACCGCGTCTACCCCGGCGCCCTCACCGACACCTTCGTGGGCAGCCGCCTGCTGGCCCTGGGCCGCTACCGCGGCGCCGTCAAGGGCACGGTGAAGGTGGACGGCCGCGTCGAGGGCGAGGCCGTGGCCGAGCAGCTGCCCGTGGCCTGGGCCTCGGACGCCCACGGCGAGCCCCACGTGGCCCGGCTGTGGGCCCGCGCCCGCGTGGACCACCTGCTCGAGCGCATCCACATGGAGGGCTTCCGCGAGGAGTGGCGCGACGAGATCGTCGAGCTGAGCCGTCGCTACAAGTTCGTCACCCCGTACACGTCGTTCCTGGCCGCGCCCCGGGCCCTGCTGCGGCCGCGGGTGATCAAGCCGGGCGACCCGGTGCTGCACATCCGCGCCCCCGAGGGCACCCAGGGGGTCTCGGTGGTCTTCCCCTTCGGCGAGACCAAGCCGGCGGTGTACGACGACGGCCGCGGCCTGTGGGTGTGCCGCTTCCTCGTGCCGTTGGGCATGGAGGACGGCAACTACGACGCCATCATCGTGATCACCGACACGGACGGCGAGATCGTCCGCGAGCGCAAGCGCTTCGTGGTGGACAGCGAGCCTCCGACCGTGGACGTCACCCTGTCGGCAGACCGGGCGAGCCCCGGGGACGAGGTCCAGGTGCGGGTGGACGCGCCGCCCGACACCGGGCACATCGTCGCGTCGCTGCTGCGGCCCGACGGCACCGAGCTGGGGCGCGTCCCCGTGCGCTGGGACGACGGCCAGAAGATGAACGTGGGCGCCCTGAGCCTGCCCACGGGGCTCTCGTCCGGGCGGTACGCCGTGTTCGTCCACGCCACGGACTTCGCCTGCAACGAGACCGGAGAGCACGTGGAACTGGAGGTGCTGCGATGAGCCGCCTCCTCACGAGCCTCGCCCTCGCCCTCGCCCTCGCCGCGATCCTGCCCGCGCAGGCTGCGCTCGAGGACGTCACCTCCATCGACTACCCGGATCCCGCCGCCCGCGTCTCGGACGCCCGCTCTGCAGCCGCCGTCGGTGGCGCGCTGGAGCACTGGACCCTCGCCGAGGCCCTGATCGGCGTGCACGACTTCGACGGCAGCGACCGGTCCTTCCGCGAGGCCGCCCGCCAGGCCGTGGCCACGGGCAGCCTCGATCTGAAGGAACTGGGCCTGCTGGCGCGCCGCCTCGAGCAGCGCCGCCTCAACGGCCCGGCCATCGACGTGCTCGAACACCGCATCGTCCGCTCCCTGGACGAGCGCGAGGACCACGGCGCGGCCACCCGCGCGGGCCGCGAGCTCGAGGCCTCGGCCTTGCAGGACCTCAAGCAGGTGGCCGATCTGCACAAGCGCCAGCTGCGATGGGCCGAGTTCTACTCCGCCCGGGAGCGGGTCCTGGGTGCGGTCAGCGACGCCCGTCGCGGCACCGAGCTGTCCGAGTACCTGGACATGCTGCTGGCCATGGACCAGACGTCGCGCGCCCTGCTCGTGGCCCGCGCCCACGCCGATCTCACCGGCGACGCGGACGTCCTGCGCCGCTGCATCCAGGTGATGACCCGCGAGCGCCAGCAGGTGGAGGCGCACCGCATGCTGCGCCTGGCCGTGGTGTCGGACATGGAGTACTGGACCTTCCGCCAGCTCATGGTGGACTACCTCGAGACCTTCGACCCGGGGGTGAGGTGGGCCTCGGACCGCGACGAGCGGCTGAGCAAGCTGCTGCTGGGCCGGCCGCTGGAGGCCACCGACCACCTGCTGCTGGGGTCGGCCTACCACGTGGTGGGCGACCGCGAGCTGGAAGAACAGGCCTACCGCGACTACCTCGACACCGGCGGGGTGACCGCCACCAAGCTGCGCCACGCCGGCGACCTGATGTTCGGCATGGGCAAGACCGCCGAGGCATTCCTGCTGTACCAGCGCTACCTGGCCGAGTACCCCACCGACGGCGGCGAGGCCGCCGTGCTGCTGGCCGTGGTGGACTGCCTCGAGCGCACCTGGGACCTGGAGACCAGCTTCCACGGCGCGTTCAACGCGTTCGGCTACCTCTTCCTCGACGAGCGCACCCCGCAGCTGCCCGTGGGCGTGCTGTCGGTGCTGTTCAACGACGTGCCGCTGCACACCCGCGTCGACGGCCTCGAGGACGCCCTGGATCGGTACTACGTGGACCTGCTGGCCGTGGACGTGCTGTGGAACGTGGTGCGCCGCCACGAGGGCACGGACGAGGCGATGGACGCCCACCGCCGCCTGCTGGACTACTACCGCCGCTACGAAGACGACGCGCGCCAGATCGAGGTCTGCGACCTGTTCATCGCCGCCTACGCCGACGAGCCCGAGGCCAACGATTTCCGGTTCGACAAGGCCGCCATCCACAACCGGCGCAACGAGTTCGCCGCCGAGGAGGACGCCTACCGCGCCGTCTTCGAGGCCACGCTGCCCCCCGAGGGTATGCCCCGGCCCTACGAGCCCGTGGACCCGGACGAGCGCACCCGCGCCCAGCAGCACGAGCGGGCCTTCCGCTCGCTGGTGAGCCTGTACGACCGCGACCGTGCCGCGCGCTTCGTGGACGCCGTGGCCCTGTACAAGGCCGAGATCGACCTGCGCGGCGGCGACCTGATCCTCGTCGCCGAGCTCGTGCGCGTGTGCGACCAGCGCAGCGCCTACGACGAGATCGAGGCGCTGTACCGCGACGTGATCCGCACCTACGACACCATGTCCGTGTACGACAAGCTCGCCCGCCACTACCTGCGCATGCAGCGCACCCGCGAGGCCGAGCGGATCTACATCGAGGCGCGCAAGCGCTTCGCCGACCAGCGCGAACCCCACGCCTGGCTCGCGGGCTACTACAGCGACCAGCACCGCTACGACGAGGCCGATCAGGTGCTGCGCAGCGCGGTGGAGGCCTTCCCCGACGACCTGGACTGGTACGAGCGCCTCGCCAGCGTCGGCTACAGCCGCGGCGGCAAGTCCGGCCGCTGCGCCGTGTACGCCGAGGCCATGGACCGCTACCCCCACCAGTGGCCCTTCATCAGCGGCCGCCTCGTGTGCCTGGCCCGCTGGGAGGACCAGCTGCCGGTGCTCGAGCGCGAGCAGCTGGTGGTGCCCGAGGCCCACGACCGGATGATGCGCATCTACGGCCAGCAGTACCTGCTGGTGGACCGCATCGACGACGCCGAGGCAGCCCTGGAGGCCTCCCCCGACGACCCGGTGCTGCACCGCTACCTCGGCGACCTGTACCACGCCCTGTCCGCCTTCGAGCAGGCGCTGGACCACCACGAGATCGCCACCGCCGCCATGCCCGACGACGCGATCCTCCTCGACCGGGTCGCGTCCCTGCAGCGTTCCTTCGGCCGCTACGACGACGCCACGAACTCCCTGACGCTGCTGGCCCAGATGCGCCGCGACGGCTGGGCCGACGAGCCTCAGGTCGGTGCCCTCGACGGGATCGTCTCGACGTCCCGCAGCCGCGCCGTGCTCCCCGCGCCCCACTCCGAGTACTGGACCACCCTGGGCGAGGTGCGCGCCGAGGCCGGCGACGGCGACGGCGCCATCGCCGCGTGGGAGAAGGTGATCGAGCAGGACCGCTCCGCGCCGGGCAACTGGCTCGAGGTGGCCAGCGCCTGCTGGGACTACTTCCTGTTCGACGAGGCCGTGGACGTGCTGCAGCGCGAGCGGCGCATCCTGGGCGATCCCCAGGCCCACGCCAAGCAGCTCGCCGCCGTGTACGAGTCCAAGCGGGACTACCGCAACGCCATCGACGAGTACGTCACCATCCTCGGCCAGGGTGATCCCATGGTCCGCGAGGACGTGCGCATCCGCCTGGTCTACCTGGCGCGCCACAAGGACCTCGGTGGGTCCATCCGCAAGTCCTTCGAGCGGGCCATCAAGGCGTCGCCCAACCACGAGGGCCTGTACCGCAACTACGCCGACCACGCCGCCCGCCTCGAGGACTGGGACGCCACCTACGCCATCTACGAGGACGCCCGCAGCAACGTGCGCGAGCGCCACTTCCTCGAGTGGCTGGCCGGCGAGTTCGAGCGCCTCGAGCAGATGGACCGCGCCGAGGCCACCTTCGCGGACCTGGCCTCCACCTACGCCAGCGACCGCAGCGCCTGGGACGCCTTCCTCGCCTTCGTGTCGCGCCGCTACGCCGGCGCCGACCTGGACCGCGCCCGCCTCAACGTGCTGACCCAGGCCCACTACGCCGTGCCCACGGCCGGGTACCACCGCTCCCTGCTGCCCCTGCTCGAGGAGCGGGGCGACATCCAGGGGGTGGACCGCGCCCTGCGTGTGTGGGTCGACGCCCTGGACGGCGGCGCCAGGCTCGCCGCCCTCAACGAGCTCGCCCTGAGCCGCGTGCAGCACGGAGACGTGACCGGCGCCGAGATGGTGCTGGAGACCCAGCGATCCATGAAGGTCGACCTGGTCGAGCACCCGGCCGCGTGGTCGCTGCTCGACGACATCCAGGCCGAGCTGTTGGCGCTGGACGCCGATCCCGTGGCCGGTCGCTGGCTGGCCTGGCTGCTCGAGGACCTGCCCGTGGAGCTCGAGACCGTGGACGCCTGGGTGGCCATGGGCACCGCCTGGCACGCCGCCGGCCGCGCCGACGTGGCCGAGCAGGTGCTGTCGGGCATCC
Source organism: uncultured Rickettsiales bacterium (assembly GCA_964558555.1). Taxonomy (GTDB): domain Bacteria; phylum Myxococcota_A; class UBA796; order UBA9615; family CAYRNR01; genus CAYRNR01. Next base: position 23,842 of record CAZLEO010000064.1, read on the forward strand.
AGCAGGCCGCCCCGTATCGCGTGGACGCCACCACCTTGCTGGCCGAGCTGAAGCTCGCGCAGGGGGACGAGTCCGGCGCGGTGGACGTGTACGAGGAGGCGGCCCGCCTGGTGGGCAAGATCCAGGACAACGACCCGGTGATGAAGGCCTGGTACCCGGCCACGAGCTCCCCCGACCGGGAGGTGGCCCCGACCCACTACGGCTTCTACGCCCTCGACGCCGAGCCGCCCCTGTACGGCTACGACTACAACCCCTACGGCGACATCCTGCAGGCGTCGCGGTACCCCTACGACCACGGGTACGACCACGGGTACGGCTACGAGTACGGCTACGGGTACGGTCATGGGTACGACTACGGCGGCGGCTACGACTACCGCGCCTACGACTCCCACACCTACTACCCGCCCAGCGGCGAGGACCCGGCCGCGCGCGGCAAGCGAGTGCGCCGCCAGATGCGCCTGGACCTGCGACGGGCCGAGGTCGAGATGGTGGTCTCGCGCGGCATGCGCTACGACGGCGTCACCGCGTACGAGCGTATGGTCAACGACGATCCCCTCAACCGCGACCTGCTGCTCGAGGCGTGGCGCCACGCCGCCCTCAGCGGCTACGGCGACGAGTTCCGCGCCTACTACGCCGACGTGCAGGCCGAGGCCGGCCGCGACTTCCGCTGGTACCGGGTCATGGCCGAGCTCGCCCGCCACCAGGGCGACCTGGCCGGCGAGGCCGACTGGCTGGAGAAGCTGCTGCTGGTCGAGCCCCAGCGTGCCGACGTGCACGCCGAGCTGGCGGACCTCCATACCCGCCTGGACCGCGACGAGGAGGCCCTCGAACACCTGGACCGGGTGCGGTTCCTCTCCGGCGACGACGTGAGCTACTACCGCGAGGCCGCGGCGCTGGCCTACGCGGCGGACCGGGACGACCACGCGCGGCGGCTGATGATGGACGCCCACGGCCTCAAGCCGGACGATCTGGGCATCACGCGGCTGATCGCCACCGACCTCATGGGTTTCGAGGACCACGACACCGCCGTGCGAGTCTGTCGCGAGTTCCTCCACGCCATCGAGGCCCACACCGACGCCTGGGACGGCGAGCGCGACGCGGTCTACCGGATGGTCATGGACGCCCACCTGCGTGACGGCGACGCCCGCAAGGCGCGCGACGTGTGGTGGGAGGCGTACCACGACACGGGCATGTCCGCGGGTCCCCAGTTCACCCGGATCTACGGCGCACCGGGCATGGTGCCGACCCTGCGGCGGGACTTCGAGTCCAACCAGGAGCGGGTGATCACCAACCTGGACCTGCGCAACCGCTTCGATCGCCAGTTCACCGCGGACCACCTCTACCGCGAGCAGGCCGCCCTGCGCACCCTGGTGCTGGACGCCGGGCTGCTGGACCAGGCCCGCAAGGTGGCCGAGACTTACGGCAGCGACCGCACCGGCCGCCCCACCTCGGTGGACCCGACGGTTCGCAAGCGCCTCAACGCCATCTACGGCACGAACCACCACGCGATCCACCGCAGGGTCTCCGACCGCCCCGTGGACGTGCGCCCGGGCACCCCTGGCTCGGACCACGCCGAGGCCATCAAGACCCTGCTGGACTGGGAGCGGCGCCGCGACGCGTCCATGGGCGTCGAGCCCATCCGGTCCTCGGGCATGGTCACCGACCACGTGGACGTGCAGCGCTACGCGTCGGCCTTCGACAGCGGCCACCGCGGCCTGAGCCTGTACTACCAGGAGCGCGACCTCTACCTGGACGCGGCGGCGGAGCTGCGCCAGATCGAGACGATGTTCGGCCCCCTGTACAACGACGTGTACGCCCAGCAGCTGGACCTGCTGGCCGCCCAGACCGAGGCCGGCTTCCACGCGGCCGAGGCGGGCAAGGAGCGCGCGCGTATCCTGCGCACGGCCCTGTACGCGTGCGTGGCCGAGGCCGACACCTGGCCACGGATCGGCACCGACCACCGCTCGCGCAAGAGCTGGTTCGACGGCTCCTCGCTGCGCCGCTACATGCGGCACGCTGCTGCCGACGGCCACGACGCCGCCTTCATCGCGGCCATGGACCAGACGCTGAAGTTCCTCGACGCCAAGGGCCCCTACGACAGCGGCCACGCCGGCGCGACCCACGCCGCCGTCCTGGCGCTGATGCGCGACATCAACGCCCTGTCCAGCGTCGGCGACCTCGCCCTGGCCGCCCAGGTCCACCGCAAGACCCTGGCGAACATGCCCGGCGACACCACGTTGCAGCGGGAGTACCTGGACCTCCTGGCCGCCAAGGCCGAACCCGAAGCCGTGGTCACCGCCGCGGACGAGATGATCGAGAACACCGGCCGCCTGTGGGTCCACCGCTGGGCGGTGGCCTACCTGCGCGGCCAGGACGACGACGAGGCCGCGCTGGCCATGACCGAGCGCACCCTCGCCGTGTTCCCCGCCGATGTGGACACGCGCATGACGCGCATCGAGCTGCTGGTGGACCTCGGCCAGCTCCCGCAGGCCGCCGAGGAGGCGAGCTTCCTCGTGGGCGACCAGACCGTCGGCGGTTACCTGCAGGGCCACGCCATCTTCGCCGCGGCTGCCATCGCGGCGCCGCCGGATCAGACCCGCACCGCCGTGGCCAACCACACCGTCCACGGCCTGACCCCCGACGAGCTCGAGCGGCTGTACGCCGTGTGGGCCATGGGCAGCGGCGACGCGGACGCGCTGGCGTACCTGATCGAACAACACCCGCGCAAGGCCGCGGCATACGAGCAGATGGCCCGCACCGCGCTGGCGGGCGAGCACCACGACCTGGCGCTGAGCTGCCTGGAGCGGGCAGCCCTGCTCTACCCCGAAGATCCGGCCCGCGTGCTGGCCCTGCGGGGCGAGGTGGAGTGGTCCGCAGGCAAGCGGGAAGAGGCCATGGCCACCTGGACCGAACTCGCCGGCGAGCCCTACGTCGAGGCTGCACAGCAGGTCTTCGACCTGATGTGGAGCCGCGGCGAGCGGGACCGCGCCGTGGACCTGGCCGCTTCCGAGGTGATCCGCCGCGGCGGCTTCTCGGCTGCGGCCGGCGGCCAGGGCCTGTCCATCGTCAACACGGCGGTGGCGCACATCGAGCAGGCGCGCGACTTCGACCGGCTCGACCGCCTCTACATGGGCATCGTGCCCGCGCTGGACGACCCGTGGCTCGTCGCGCAGTACTCGGCCCACCTGCGGGCCGTGCACCGCGAGGCCGCCTCGGAGCGCTTCCTCGACGCCGTGCTCGACCGCCTGGACGAGGGATCCCGGCAGTCGGTGCTGTACTCCATCGCCTCCCTGGCTCACCAGCAGGATCGACCCGATCGCGAGGCCGAGGCCCTGGCCTCGCTGGCGCGCGCGTCGCGGACCACGTCCGTGGAGACCCTCGGGGACGGCACCCCCCTGGACCTGCCACTGTACGGATTCGACGATCTACGCTGGCGCGCCATGCGCGTTCGGGCCCTGGTTGAGCTGGGCAGCCGCGACGTCACCGACGAGACGGTCGCCCTGCTCGGCGACAACCTCTCCACCACCGGCGTCCACGACCCCACCCTGGCGTCGAACCTGATCCGCGTCATCGCGCGATCCGGCATGCCCGTGGACCCGCGCGACGTCGAGCGGCTCTCCGCCGCGGTGGCCGACGAGCGATACGACGCCCACCGCGACGCGCTCATCGCCCCCCTGGCCGAGCTGGAGCTCGCCGCGGGGCAGCCCGACGCGGCCGTCGCCGCCCTGGACGCGGCCCTGACCGAGCACCCCGCAGCGCGGCAGCTGTGGAGCTCCGCGGTGGACCTGCTGGAGGACCGCGGCGCCCGGGCCCAGGCCTGCGCCCTGCGCGGCCGCCAGGCCGATCACCTGCTGACGTACCTGCCCGCCGACTCCGGCGGCCTGATCACACGAGCCCACGGCCAGGCCTGCGAGGGCCAGGTGGACCAGGGCGTGGGGGCGGCCCCCCCCCCCCCCCCCCCCCCCCCCCCCCCGCCCCCCCCCGGGGGGGGGGGG
>CAZLEO010000064.1:27846-35892 GCA_964558555.1 uncultured Rickettsiales bacterium
CGGGCCCGCCGAGTCGGGGGGCCTTATCCCCCGCCCCCCGGGCCTGGCCGGCGCGGGCCTGGTGGCCCTGGGGGTGGCCACGGCCGCGTCCGCCCAGGACCGCAACCCGGGCCGGCCCGACGTGGTGCTGGAGCGCGCGCGCTTCCTGCTGCACGTGGGCATGCCCGACGCGTGCATCGACGTGGCGCAACGGATCCCCGACGACGCGTCCGTGGCCGACGAGGCGGCGCTGCTGATCGCCGACGCCGCCCTGGCCGCCGGCAAGGACGCCACCGCGTCCGAGGCGTGGATCACCCTGTACCGCGCCGCCCTGACCGACGGGTACGCCGACGGTCAGCTGCTGACGCTGGCGTCGTGGGCCACCGAGCCCGGCGAGGAGCGCCGCGCCGAGGTCATGGCCCCGGCCCTGGAGACCCTGGGCCGCAGCCTGAACAAGGACCCGCGGCCGGAGCGCCGCGCCGCAGCCCTGTACCGCCACCTCGGTCGCCCGGCCGACGGGCGGACCGCGCTGCGTCGGGCGCTGGACAAGGACGACCACGATCCCGTCGCGACGGTCCAGCTGGTGGATCTGCTCCTGCAGCCCCAGCCACCCCCCGGCTCGGCGCTGGACGAGGCCCGGCGGCTGGTGGAGGACGTCCACCACCTGGATCCGCGCAGCTGCGACGGGACCCGCCTGGACTACCGGCTGGCCCACGCCGAGGGCGACGAGGAGGCCTGGCGATCCGCCACGGTCGTGACCACCCTCGCGTGTGCCGGCGTCGAGGACCTGACCCGCGCCGAGGCCGACCTCGTCGCGGCCGAGCAGTTCCCCTTCGCCATCGACGCGGCCGACCGTCTGGCCCAGCTCGATCCCGATCGCCGCGACGAACACCTGAAGCGAAAGGCCGACCACGTGAAGGCGTACGAAGCCGCCGCACCTGCGGCGCCGGGAGAGGAGGTGCAGCGATGAAGCGCTTCGCACTGATCGTGGGCACGTTCGTCGCCGTCGCCGGCCTGCTGGTGACCGCCAGCTCCACCTCCGACCCTCGCCAGGCCATCCGCTCCGAGCTGCCGGCGCTGCTGCCGCCCGGGGCCAACCTCTACCTGGGCTTCACCGACCTGCGCGCCGACCTGGACCGCCTGTCCGGCTCCGAGCTGTGGCAGACCTACGACGGCGGCGCCAACCACGAGTCGTTCATCCGCTCGCGCCTGTGGCTGCGGTTCCAGGACCGGCTGACCCAGATGGAGTCCCTCGTGGGCGCCCCCCTGGACGGCCCGGGCTTCTCCCGCCTGGCCGCGTCCACCTGCGGCCTGGCCTTCTACGAGATCGGCGAGATCGAGTTCGTGTACGTGGGCCGCGCCGATCTGGAGACCGAGCTCCTCGACGCCCTGTCCGGCATGGACGGCCGCTTCCAGGAGCAGACCCACGCCGGCACGGCCTACAAGATCGTCCGCGACGAGATGCTCGGCACCGAGCTCGCCTGGGCCACCGCCGACGGCTACGTGATCGTCTCCGACCGCGAGTCCCTGCTGCAGTCCAGCCTCGACCTCATCGGCGGCACCGGGCCGTCGCTGGCCGACGATCCCGGCTTCCACCAGGTGGTGGACCAGCTGCCCCCGGACGGCGACCAGCTCGCCTACCTCAACATCGCCCGGCTGCGCGACGACGGCTACTTCCGCAACTACTGGATGCAAAAGGACCGCAACGTCCTCGCCGACTACGAGGCCTTCGGCGCCGCGGTGACCTGGGAGCAGGACCGCGCCACCGAGCACCGCTTCCTCGTCGAGGAGGTCCCCGGCACGGGCGAGGGCCTGCGCGCCCACGATCCCGCCGACGTGTTCGCCGTGGTCCCGGGCGACGCCCTGGCCGTCAAGGCCGTGGCCGCCGCCGACCCGGCCGAGGCCGCCGCCATCTTCCTCGACGGCGCCCGCAACACCGGCACCCCGGTGGACTCCTTCCGCACCCCCCTGCACGACCTCCTCGAGGCCGGTCACCTCACCCGCAGCCAGTTCGACCTGCTCGTGGGCGACCAGTTCGGCGTGGCCGTGCTGTCCCGGCCCTACGACGACACCTTCACCCTGGTGGACCGCGTCGTCGTCACCCGCCCGGTGGACCGCGGCGCCGCCGAGGTCGTCCTGCGCCAGGTCCGCACCCACCTCCCCGGCGTCGTCACCGAGCGCCTCGCCGGCGACGTGGACCAGCCCTTCCCCCTGAAGCGCGAGAAGATCCTCGGCGTCGACGTCTGGACCTTCGACCTCTACACCGAGGGCGTCTACGCCCCCAGCTTCGCCTACATCGACGGCTGGCTCGTCATGGCCAACAGCATCCACGGCGTCCAGGCCGCCCTCGACTCCCGCTCCCGCAAGACCAACCTCGCCGAGGTCCCCGCCGCCCGCGAGCTCGTCGATCTCGACACCCACGGCTCCGTCCGCCAGGTCCTCTACCTCGACGTCGACGCCTCCCGCGAGACCTACGAGGCCGTCGTCTCCGCCATGGAGAAGGGCGACACCTTCCGCTCCTGGTACGCCCAGGAGTTCTGGACCGAGCGCATGCGCGACCTCCTCGTCATCCTCGAACCGGTCGAGGGCATCACCTCGTGGTCTACACACACGCCCGAAGGGCTGATGGGGGAGACCGTGTATCGGATCGAGGGGTAGGTCGGGGAGAGAAGAGATCACGCCAAGGCGCCAAGGCGCCAAGGAGCCAAGGCGCCAGGGGTGGGGGTGCGCTCGCCACCAGCTCCGCCCGATCGGGGCTTGGAATGCCCCTCCGGCGGCGGACCGTGGACCATCTCGGCCGGGAAGCCGATAATCCCCCCATGCGCCCGACGGCCCTGCTGATTCCCTGCGTCCTGCTGGCCTGCGCCGAGCCCGCCTGGATCGAGACCACGGTCAGCGACCTCGTTCCCACGACGGTCACCGTCACGTTTCACGGCGTCGATCCCGCCGCCGAAGCCTGTCACGTGGACGTGGACGCCGACCACCGCACGCGCTTCCAGGCGGCCCCGTCGGACGACGGCACCTGCGGCGTGGTGGTCTGGGGCTTGATCCCGGACATGGAGTACGCCCTGGACGCCGGCGTGGTCGTCGGGGGCCGCGACGAGCCGCTGGAGAGCGTCACCGTCACCACAGGCCCCGCGCCCGCCGACCTCCCCGAGCTCCTCGTGGACTCCCCCGGCGCCCCCCTCGACGGCCTCGTCCTCACCACCTTGCTCGCCGCTCCTTCCGCCGCGGTGATGGTCGACGGCCTAGGCCGCTACCGCTGGTGGTACCTCCTCGAGGACGAGGAACTCACCACCAACCGCGCCCTGCTCTCCCACGACGGCGCCTCCGTCCTCCTGCGCGTCAACGAGCGCGACGGCCCGTCCCACGGCATCCGCCGCGTCGCCCTCGACGGCGCCGAGCTGACCGCCGTGGACGTCTGCCCCGAGGCCCACCACGACTTCGCCGAGCTCCCGGACGGCACCCTGGCCGTGCTGTGCCACGACACCCGCGAGGTGGCCGGCGAGAACATCGTCGGCGATCGCCTCGTCGAGGTCGCCCCGGACAACACCGCCACCGACGTCTGGTTCGTCTGGGACCACTGGGACTACGACCCCATCCAGGGCCAGGACCCCCACTGGGGATACGCCCACGCCAACGCGCTGGACCACCACCCCGACACGGACACCTACACCCTGTCCACCCGCAAGCTCGACACCATCTTCCACATCCACCGCCCCGACGGCGCCGTGTCGTGGCGCTTCGGCGGCGACCAGTCCGACTTCGCCCCCGCCGACGCCCTCACCGCCCTGCCCACGTCTCAACACCAGCACCACCTCCTCGGCGACACCCTGCTGATCTTCGACAACGGCCCGCCCACCGAGTTCGCGTCGCGCGCAGTGGAGTACACCCTCGACACCGACTCGTGGACCACCTCCGAGGTCTGGTGGTACTGGCCGGATCCGCCGCTGTACTCGTATGCCTACGGGGACGTGGAGCGGCTGCCGGACGACTCGACGCTGGTGACGTTCTCGGTGTCGGGGCAGATGGACCTGGTGGACGAGGACGCCGAGCTGCGGTGGCGGATGAATGCGCAGTTCGGGGGGGCGTTCGGGTACGCGAGCTGTCTTTCTCCCTGAGCCCGAACTGGATCACCCCTCCCATCCGTTACATGATCATCGCCAGGGGAGGAATCCATGACCGAGCGCGGATCGTGTGTGTGGTGGGTCGTCGTGTCGCTGGCCGTGAGTGGGTGTCCGGCCGAGGACCTGGCCGTCGAGGAGGCGCCCGTCGAGGAGGCGCCCGTCGAGGAGCCGACGCCGGCCGGCGTCCGCGGGCAGCTGGAGTACGTGCACGCGCGCCTGGAGGAGGCGTTGATGGCTCGCTCGGAGGAGGCGGCGAAGGAGCTGCCGGTGTGGCTGGGGCAGCCGGCGGATGAGTGGTCGCTCCAGCAGGTGCAGATGCCCGAGGACGTGGAGGAGCTGAGGGCCGTCGTGGGGGACCCGGACGTGCCGGCGTGGATGCGGGCGTACGCGATGTTGTGGTTGACGTCACAGCCAGACATGGAGCGGGACCTGGAGCTGGTGGCGGGGCTGCTGGGCGAGGACGAGGCGATCGGGTTGCTGCCGACGTACAGGCATCGGCAGGCGGCAAACGCGCCGCCGGAGTTCAGCTGGCAGCGCTATCGCCTGGAGAACGTGGCCACCGTGTGCTGCGGGCGGCTGGTCGGCGTGAACTTCGAGGACGCGGAGGAGTACGCGCTGTGGGCGGCGCAGAACCCGGTGCTGAGGGAGTCGCACGACTACTGGAGCTGGCGGTTGGAGCGAACGTGGACGCATGGACTCGGCCCTGAGCAGGGCACTCGGGAGGAGAATCTGGCGGCGGTCCTCGCCGAGCTGATGGAGGACCGGGAGCTGTGCGTGCGGGTGCTGCTGCTGGGGGACCGCAACAGCACCCGATTCGCGGGCGGCAGGGACCTGGTGTCGCACGAGGAGCTGGTGGAGCTGGTCCGGGTGGAGGTGGGGCCGGATCGGATGCTTCAGATGCTGGAGACCGGGCAGGGGTGGCCGGAATTCGACGACCCCCAGTCGGGCAAGGAGTGGCGCTGGCGGTACGCACAGTGGACGACCGAACACGCCGTGGAACTCTTCGAGCCGCGGCACGGGGCAGCGCTCGTTCGGATCTGGGAGGCAGCCGTGGCCGAGGGCGCCGGGGTCCGCCCGGCGGCGCTGGCCGCGGCGAGGATCGCACCCGAGTCGGAGAGCAAGCGGGTGCTGCGCGCGAGCGTGGATGCCGCGACCCATCCCATCGACCGCGGGATGTACCTCGGCGAATGGGTAGCCCTCCACCACCCCGACGACTGGTCGTTCGTGCGCGACCAGGTCTGGGATTCCTGGGGCGACCACCCGCGAAGCCACCCCAACGAGGGCGCCGCCGTGCTGCGCGCCCTGGGGGACCGGGGACCCGCGGGCGCCGACGCCCTGGCCGAGCTGATCGCCGATCCACGCTTCGACTCCGCCGGTTCCCAGGAGATGCGCGCGGCGATCGAGGCGATCCACGCCAACGATCCTTCGCTGGAGTTCCCGTTGCAGGGCGGCCTCAAGATCCTGTACGCCAAGAGCGTGCGCTTCCTCGCCGAGGACGACCCGGAGCGCGTCGAGGCGCAGCAGACGTTCGATGAGGCCCACGCGGACTGTCTGAGCCGGGCCCGGACGTGGGTGGAAGGACGCTCGGCCCCCGGGCCCTAGCCGTCCCCCTCGCGTTCCGTCTTCGCCTTCTCCTTGTACGCCTGCCCACCGCCGCGCGACAGCAACAAGTGCAGCGTGCCCGGCAGGTGCCGCGCGACGAAGACCCCGAGCTTGCCATGGCCGGTGAAGATGAACTCACGCTTGCGCCTGTGCACGGCGCGGACGATGACGCGGGCGGCGGCGTCGGTGTCCCAGATGAGCTGCGCGGGGCGGCGGTCCTTCCACTCGGGGTGGTACTCGCCGTGGGCGTCGATCTGGGCGATCTCGGACGCGACGAAGCCGGGGTAGATGGTGGTGCAGGAGACGCCCGATCCCTTGAGCTCCATGGACAGCGTCGAGCCGATGGCGTGGACGGCGGCCTTGGAGGCGGAGTAGGGGGCGGCCTTGGCGCCGAAGACGAAGGCGGCGACCGAGGACATCAGGGCGATGCGCCCGCCCGTCTCGAGCAGGTGGGGGAAGGCGTGGCAATAGGTGGAGACCACGCCCAGCACGTTCACGTCGAGCTGGCGGCGCCAGGCGTCCACGCCGAGGGTGGCGGTGGGGCCGGTGGCGCCGTAGCCCGCGTTGGCCACGGCCACGTCGAGGCGGCCGAAGTGATCGACACAACGAGCGACGGCGGCGGCGACCGACGCGTCGTCGGTGACGTCGCAGGGCACGGCCAGCGCCTGGCGGTCCAGCGCCTCGATCTCGGCGACGAGATCGGCGAGCCGGTCCTCTCGGCGGGCGCTCAGGGCGAGGTGGGCGCCCTCGCGGGCGAACTGAAGGGCCATGGCGCGGCCGATGCCGGCGGACGCACCGGTGATCCAGACGACCTTGTCTTCGAACCTCATGACGGACCTCTCGGGGTTACCAGGCGTACACGCCCGTGTAGCTCTGCAGCTCGCGCAGGATGTACTGGCCGGTCTCCAGCGGGCGCTGCTCGTCCCACTTGACCAGGCCGATGCCGCGGACCCAGTAGGTGTCGAGCTCGCCGAGGTGGGAGCCGGCGGGGTCCATGGACGTGTAGTCGGCGTGGATGTGCACGGCGTCGAAGGTGCCGGCGGGCACGGTCACGGACTCCTCGCCGACGATCTCCCAGTTCCACATGACGCCGTAGGCCTGGAAGCCGCCGGCGTTGATGTCCACGTACTGGGTGTACGTGGTGGTCCAGGTGTAGCCGGCGTTGTCGTCGGGATCGACGGGCAGGTAGAGGACCGCAGGGTCGTTGTACGTCACCACGGTCATCTGGCCGGCCTGGTCGACGACGTTGGTGCCGTGGTCGATGCCTCCGTCGGCCTCGCACTGCAGGTAGCCGTTCCAGTCCACCGAATACTGCATGCCGATGAACTCGCCGTCGCGCTGGTACACGGTGTTGCCCTGGAAGGTGGTCGAGGAGCCGCCGCCCACGGTCTCCGTGCCGGTGTCGCTGTAGTAGGTGCCGTTGTAGAGGAAGTAGTACTCCGACTGGTAGATCCACTGCGCCCCGGCCACGTCGAAGGGATCCCACGGGCTGCACGTGGCGTACTCGTCGATGAGCCCGTTGCAGTTGTCGTCGATGCCGTTGTTCTCGTCCTCCACCGCGCCGGGGTGGATGGACGCGTCGGTGTCGTCGCAGTCGAGGTCCTCCAGATCGTAGGACCCCTGGCAGGCCACGTTGGCCGCGTCGGCGTACCCGTCGCCGTCGGCGTCGAAGTCCTCGTCGATCTCGCCATCGCAGTCATCGTCCTCGGCGTTGCACGACTCGTTGCCGCCGGGCAGGACCAGCGGGTCGTTGTCGTCACAGTCGCCGTCGCAAGACGACACGCCGTCGCCGTCCACGTCCGCGGGGTTCAGCGCCGCGTCCGTGTCGTCGCATTCCTCGCAGCCGATGTAGCCGTCGCCGTCGTTGTCGAGCTCGTCGGCGGGCACGACGCCGTCGCAGTCGTTGTCGAACACGTCGCAGACCTCGGTGGCGCCGGGGAAGGTCAGGGCGTCGTCGTCGTCGCAGTCCACGACCACGAAGAAGGTGGCGCCGTCGCGGTCGAACTCGTCCAGCGGCACGTTGCCGTTGCAGTTGTTGTCCTTGCCGTCGCACGCCTCGGTGGCGCCGGGGTAGGTCAGCGGGTTGCCGTCGTCGCAGTCGCCGTCGCACACCATCCAGCCGTCGAGGTCGAGGTCGTCCTCGGCGGGCAGCATGGACCCGTCGCAGTCGTTGTCCGCGCCGTCGCAGACCTCCTCGGCCCCCGGGAAGATGGTGGGATCGTCGTCGTCGCAGTCGCCGGCGCAGGCGGCCACGCCGTCGCCGTCGACGTCGTCGTACACATCCTCGTCGTCGATGCCGTCGCAGTCGTTGTCGATGCCGTCGCACAGCTCCGGAGCG
>CAZLEO010000065.1:0-35540 GCA_964558555.1 uncultured Rickettsiales bacterium
CTACTGGGGGGAGATGCCGAGGAGGTCGAGGATGTGGGGGAGGAGGGATTGGGTGGCGCGGCCGCGGTGGGAGATGTGGTTCTTGCGGTCGGGGGGGAGCTGGGCCATGGAGAGGCCGGGGGTTTCGGTGGGGCCGAAGATGGGGTCGTAGCCGAAGCCGCCGTCGCCGCGGGGGGTGTGGAGGATGTGGCCCTCGCAGGTGCCTTCGGCGTGACGGGGTTGGGCGTTGGGCTGGGCGGCGACGAGGACGCAGACGAAGCGGGCGGTGCGCTGGGGGTCGGGGGTGTCTGCGAGTTCGCCGAGGAGTTTTTGGTTCTTTGCGGGCTGGGAGAGGCCGGGGCCGCCGTAGCGGGCGGAGTAGACGCCGGGGCGGCCGTCGAGGGCGTCGACGACGAGGCCGGAGTCGTCGGCGAGGGCGAGGCAGTCGAGGTGGTCGCAGATGTGCTGGGCCTTGATGAGGGCGTTGCCGAGGAAGGTGTCGGCGTCCTCGATGGCGTCGGGGAGATCGGGGTGATCGAGCAGCGAGGTGACCTCGACGTCGTAGGGGGCGAGGAGGCGGGCGACCTCGCGGACCTTGCCGGGGTTGCGGGTGCCGAAGACGATCCGGGTGGTCATCGGGGGTTGGCCTCGAAGATGGCGGGGAAATCGAGCTCGGGGAACAGGGCGCGCTGGGAGGTGGTGATCTCGGCGCAGCCGGACAGGGCGAGGTCGGTGAGGGCGTCGAGGGTGGCGCGGGAGAAGGGGGCGCCTTCGGCGGTGCCCTGGACCTCGATGAGGTCGGCGGAGCCGGTGACGACGAAGTTCATGTCGACCTCGGCGGTGGAGTCCTCGTCGTACTTGAGGTCGAGCATGGGGTGCTCGCCGACGACGCCGCAGGAGACGGCGGCGACGGTGTCGTGGATGGGGATCTCGGGGACGAGGCCGCCCTCCTTGGCGATGATCATGGCCTCGAGCATGGCGACGAAGGCGCCGGAGATGGAGGCGGTGCGGGTGCCGCCGTCGGCCTCGATGACGTCGCAATCGAGGTAGATGGAGCGCTCGCCGAGGGCGGGCATGTTGACCACGGCGCGCAGGGCGCGGCCGATCAGGCGCTGGATCTCCATGGTGCGGCCGGACTGCTTGCCCTTGGCGGCCTCGCGGCGCATGCGCTCGTTGGTGGAGGCGGGGAGCATGCCGTACTCGGCGGTGACCCAGCCGCGGCCCTGGTTGCGCATCCAGCGGGGGACGCGGTCCTCGAGGGTGGCGGTGCAGATGACGCGAGTGTTGCCGGTGGCCACGAGGACGGAGCCGGTGGCGTTGCCGATGAAGCCTCGCTGGAAGGTCATGGGGCGGGGCTGGTCGAGGGTGCGGCCGTCGGTGCGCATGGAATCTCCTGGGGGGTTGGAAGGACGACCATTCCAGTGGGGCGGGACGAGGAAGTCAAGGGGCACGTCTCTGCAAAACGGGGGCGATCTACCTTGCCCGGGGATCGCCGCATCTGGTAGGGTCGGGCGGATCTGGAAAAAGGGAGAGGGGAACGTGTGCCATGAGGGTCGTTCACCGTCTCTGTAGAGAATAGACCGAACAAGTGCGGAGAGTAGGAACCATGCGGAACCACATGTTGATCGTGGCGGCCGTCGGGCTGCTGGCGCTGGCCATCGTCGTCAGCGGCTGCGAGCAGAAGACCACCATGGGCGTGGCGCCGGTGGAGGAATGCAGCATCGACCTGCACAACCTCAGCGGCATGTTCATCGCCCAGAAGGCGTCGCCGGACCGGGGGGAGTACCTGGACAAGGACTTCCGGATGCAGTTCTACGAGAAGGACGGCAAGAAGATGCTGACCCACACCGGTGGGCGCGTCTTCCCGCAGCTGCCGCTGACCGAGAAGTACGAGTACGAGTTCTCCAAGTGGGTCGACGAGGGCGAGACCGAGGCCCTGTTCACGGCCAACTTCGTGCAGGACTTCGAGGAGAAGGAGCTCGAGGAGCGCAAGAAGACCAACAAGGACCTGGGCTGGAAGCTCGAGGGCATGCTGTACATCCGCGTGGACCAGAAGCGCTGCCGCCTCAAGGTCTCCGACATGTACGCCACCTACGTCGAGGGCAAGCGGATCGAGGACTTCAACGTCGGCGGCCAGAGCTCCTACCTGATCACCGAGGAGACCCGGTACTCCATGGTGAATTGCCCGCCCGCGCGCAAGCGCGAGAAGCCCGAGGAGAACCGCCAGGGCGAGCTCATCGCCTGGGAGAAGGCCGAGCCGGACCCCAACCGCGACCAGTCGTTCCCGCGTGGCCCCAAGGGGACCATGGTGCCCGAGGGCAAGCCGGTTCACTGGATGTGGATCGACGCCGAGATGAACGAGAAGACCGCGGAAGAGGGCTGCACGTACAACTTCGACGTGTACTACGACGACCTGCCGGTGGACAGCCTGCAGGACGTGGCGGTCACGCCGGGCAAGAAGTGGACGTACTGGGCCTTCGAGATGACCCACGAGACCATCGAGAAGCCGACGTTCATCGAGATCCACCGCCACAAGGTGTGTGGTGGGGTGGACACGACCATCGAGGGGGTTTGTAACGTGGTGATCACCGAGCCCAAGGAGGGCGAGGGCGAGGGTGAGGCTGCGCCGGCCGAGGGTGGTGGCGAGGGCTGATGGCCCTGCCTTCGATTCCTGACTGTTGAACTAGCTCACAAGTGAAGAGACGCCTGCCACGGGGAGAAGTGCGTGTGGAGACGGACTCGGGAGGGGGTGCGGCGGGGGGGAGGGCCGGGGGCGCTCAGGACTCGAAGAGGTCGATGATCTGGGTCTCGATGGCGTCTTCGGAGTCGTCGAGGGCGACGGAGAGCTCCTTGACGAGGAGGGACTTGGCGATGTCGAACATCTTGCGCTCGCCGAAGCTCAGGCTCTTGGTGGTCTTGAGGATGGAAAGGTCGCGGAGGACCTTGGCGACCTCGAAGACGGAGCCTGTCTTGATCTTGCCCATGTACTCGCGGTAGCGGCGGTTCCAGGTCTGGGAGTCGAGCTTGACGCCGCGCTCCTTGAGGATGTCGAAGACGGCGTCGATCTTGTCGCCGGCAATGACCTCGCGCATGCCGATGTTGTCGGCGTTGCGGGTGGGGACCATGATGGTCATGCCGTTTTCCATGATCTTGAGCACGTAGAAGGTCTGGGTGGTACCCGCGATCTCGCGTGTCTCGATGCCCTCGATCACGCCCACACCGTGGGCCGGGTAGACGGCCTTGTCGCCGATTTTGAAGCTCATGTTTTCACGCCTCGGCCCTGTGTGACACGACCACCGGACGGTTTGCTGTGCCCCCTCAGGGATCGCCGATCATACCACTTCCAGCCTCCGCCGACCATGTGCAGGGGGGCGACGGGGGAGGTAGAGTGGTCCGATGAGCCGCCGCCTCTCCATGATGGTGATCCGTTCGACGGCCGCGCCGGTGCTGCTGGCGCTGGCGACGATCCTGGGGATCGCGCTGCTGGGGGTGGCGGCACGGATGGCCGCGGATCCGCTCGTGAGGTCGCTGCCCCCTACCCTGCTGGCGCCGCTGGCCGGGGCGATGATCACGCCGCTGCTGTCGGTGGCCCTGCCGCTGGGGTTCTTTGCGGGGCTGGTGGCCGCGGTGACGCGGCTGGAGGGCGACGGGGCGGTGGAGGCGGCGCGGTGCCTGGGCGCGACGCCCATGCAGCTGGCGTGGCCCACGCTGGCGCTGGCTGTGATGGTGGCGGGGGTGACCTACTTCGCCGGCGCGTGGGCCGAACCCTGGGGCCGACACCAGGCGCGGCAGCAGATCGCGGCGCTGTCCGGGCCCCAACTCGACCAGGGGCGTGACGGACTGTCCCTGGCCTTCGACGACACGGTGCTGGACGCGGCGAGCCGCGACGAACAGGGGCGGCTGCGCGACGTGCTGCTGTGGTCGGCCGGCGGCGACGAGGTGGTGATCGCGAGGTCCGGCAGCGTGGAGCTGGACGAGGGCCGCCTGGTGGCGCGGCTGGCCGACGGGGAACTGCACCTGCGCCTCGACGACGGGTATGCCCGCGCCACCTTCGACACCTACACCGTCGAGATGCCCCTGCCCCTGCTGCGCAGCCGCGGCCGCGAGCCGTTCGAGCTGGCGCCGGACCTGCTGCGCGAGACCATCGCCAAGCGCAGGGCCGGCGGCATGGAGATCCGCTTCCACCAGCTGGCCCTGCACCGACGGATCGCCATCCCCATGGCCGTGCCCCTGCTGGCCCTGCTGGCGTGGCCGCTGGGGCGCTCGCGGTCGGGCCGCGGCGTGGCGCGGGGGGTGCTCACCGCCGTGGGGGTGGGCCTGGCGTACTACCTGCTGCTGCGCGTGGGCGACCACGGCCTGCGCCAGCTCCACTGGAACCCCGTGGCCGCCGCCTGGATGGCCACCGCGCTGCTGGTGGTGCCCGCTGCCGTGGCGTGGCGCGCGAGGTGGGCGCGATGACGCCGCGGCTGCACCGCTACGTCCTGCGCCAGCTGCTGGCGACCGCAGTGGCCGTGGGCGCCGCCGTGGTGGGCGCCGCGGTGTGCCTCGACGGGCTGGAGCGGGCGTCGCTGTTGCTGTCGCGCGGCCTGGACCCGGCCACCGCCGCCGCCTACCTGGGCCTGCGCCAGCTCACCGTCGTCCACCTGCTGCTGCCGCTGATCGTGGCGCTGTCCGCGGCCCTGGCCGTGGCCACCCTGCGCCACCGCGGCGAGTGGGACGCCATGCGCGCCCTGGGCGCCGCGCCCGCCCACCTGCGCGTGCCGTTCGCGGCGGTAGGGGGCGTGCTGGCGCTGGGCCTGCTGGCCTTCGAGGGCTACGGCCTGCCGCGGGTGCTGGAGGCCACCGCGCGCTACGAGGCCTCGGCCGTGCTCGGCGGCACCGCCCGGCTGGGCACGGGCGACCAGCCCCGCTGGTGGCGCCTCGACGACGGACTGCTGGTGGCGCGCGAGGTGTCCGCGGCCGGTGACCAGCTGGCCGGCGTGAGCTGGTTCCGCATGGACGACGCCGGCGCCGTGACTGCCCGCCTCGACGCGGCCGGCCTGGTCCACGACGGGCAGGCCTGGAGCTTCTCCGAGGGCGAGGCGTGGGATCTGGATCCCCACCCGGCGCACGAGGCCGTCGGCGCCGGGACCGCCCCGATGGAGGGGCTCACCCCCGGCGGGATACGCCGCCGCCTGCTGCCCTTGGCCCAGCACGACCTGGCCGTGCTGCAGCGCGATCCGCGCCCCGAGGCCCGCTTCACCCTGCACGCCCGCCTGGCCCACCCCCTGTCCGCCGGGCTGCTGGTCCTGCTGGCGTCCCTGCTGGCCACGGCCGCCGCGCGCGGGCGCGCCATGGCCGCAGCATCCGCGCTGGGCGCGTTCGTGGGGGTGGCGCTGCTGGATCTGCTGATCAGCGCGGTGGCGCCGTCGCTGGGCTGGAGCTGGCTGCTGCCGTGGATCACGCCCGCGGCCGCGGGCGCGGCGGTCTACTTGACCTGGAAGTACGACGCGTCGGAGCGGAACCAGCCGTTGGTCCAGTCCGCGTAGAGGTAGTGGCCCGGGGTCAGGGTGACCGAGCGCAGCTTCATGTCGTCGGACAGTCCCTCGACCTCCTCGCCGAGGTCGTCGTCGATGATCCACTTGGACGTCTCGCGGATACCCCCGCACTTGTCCTCGGTCATGCGCACGAGGTGCCGCTCGAGCTGGGACCAGTCGAAGAAGGTCACGGCGCCGGCGGGCACCTGGGTCGGCTCGGGCGAGCCCTCGATCAGGCAGTACGTGCGGCCCTTGCCCCGCGCGCCCTTCTCCAGCACGACACGCTGGATCGGCGTGAAGGCGCCGCTGTCGTACAGCCACAGGCCCTTGTCCGGCGGCGTGGGCTGGAGCTGGATGGTGCCCAGGTCGTACTCGCCGGCCTCGGTGGCGTCCACGGTGGTGGACCACGACAGGTAGCCTGCCTTGCCCACGACCACCTTGTGGGTGCCGGGCATCCACGACACGCTGAACTCGCCGGCAGCGCCGGACATGCCCACGGCCGTGCTGCCCTCGATGGTGGCGGCCGCGTCGCCGATGGGGTTGCCGTCCACGTCGGTGACCACGCCGTGCAGGTTCGCCTTGGAGCCGCAGGCCGCCAGGGCCAGCCCGCACAGGGCGATCAGGCCTGGTGTCGCCAGTCTTCGCATGAGTCTCTCCACTTCAGTCCCCGTCCACCGGGACCAGATGGTCGATCTTGGACACGGGCAGCACGATCTCGGCGAATGGCAGCGGCCCGTCGAGGGGGCCGCGCTCGTTGCCCAGCGCCTCCACCCGCAGGTGCAGGCCGGTGCGGGCCTCGGCCTCGACCGTGCCGATCACCTCGGTGACGTCGTCGGTGAGCTCGCGGACCTCGCCGGTGCCGTAGCGCCCACGGAACAGGGGCGTGCGCAAGAAAACCTGGACCCGTCTGCCTTCCACGGTGTGTCTCCTCCGTGTCCGAAGTTGGCGCAAGCGTAGCAGAACCGCCCCCCCAGGGCACCCGAAGGGGGCACGTCGCTGCAATGGGGCCGTTGCCAGGCGGGGGACAGTGCGCCTATGCTGGGGGCTCGCCAACCCCGGAGCGAGGTGCCATGCGCTGGTCGTCGATACTGCTGCTGTCCGTACTGCTGGCGGGCTGTGACGCCGACCTCAAGGAACAGGCCAACGAGTTCGAGGCCGAGATCGCCACGCTGGAGTCCCAGGTGCGCGTGCAGGAGGCGCAGATCCACGATCTGGAGCGCCAGCTCGACACCTGCGAGAAGGAGGTCGCGCGCAAGGCGGTCAACGAGATCCTCGCCGAGGCCGGCATCGCCCCTGACTCGACCCTGCACGCCGTGCTGCACACCGACCTGGGCGACATCCGCATCGAGCTGCTGCCCAACATCGCGCCGCGCACCGTGGCCAACTTCGTGGGGCTGGCCGAGGGCACGCGGGACTGGACGGACCCGCGTATCCAGCAGGAGGTCAGCGGGGTCGCGCTGTACCGCGACACGACGTTCCACCGGGTGATCCCGGGGTACATCGTGCAGTGCGGGGACCCGCTGGGGACCGGGTTCGGGGGGCCGGGGTACGCGTTCCCCGACGAGCTGTCCGACGAGATCTTCCACACCGAGGCGGGCATGGTGTCCATGGCCAACTCGGGCCCCGACACCAACGGCAGTCAGTTCTTCATCACGCTGGAGCCGGCGCGGCACCTCGACACCAAGCACACGCTGTTCGGCACGGTGGTCGAGGGGCTGGACGTGGCGCAGGCCATCTCCGAGGTACCGGCCGGGAGCGAGGTGAAGTACCGGCCGGACCGGAACGTGATGCTGCGGTCGGTGACCATCCAGCGCTGAGCGCTACACCACACCCCAGGCCATGAAGAAGCCGGACTCCTGGCGGATGTAGGAGTCCGCGTGCAGGGCTTCGAGGCGGCGGCGGTCGGCCTCGTGGCGGAGGTGGAGCCAGGTGTCGAGGTGGCGCTGGTGGAGGCCGGCCTGGAGGGCGAGGTGGGTGTCGATGGGGTCGAGGCCCTCGCGGAGGCGGCGCTTGAGGCGCTCCTCGAGCCAGTGGGGGTCGGGGACGGGGGGCTGGTGGATCTCGCGGGTGGCGGCGTGGTGGAAACCTGCGGCGGTGAGGGCCTCGGCGAGGTGGCTGCCGATACGGCGGTCCACGCTCAGCGAGCGGGCGCCGCGGGACACGGCGTCGACGACGCTGACGCGGTGGCGGCGGTAGGCGGGGTCGGGGTCGGTGACGGAGTCGCGCAGGCCCATGGCGCGGATCACGGGGTCGGGCTCGACGAGGCCGATGGGGGTGCCCGACGGTAAGTGGAGCGCCAGGTCGCGCAGCCAGTCGCCGGCCCGGGGGGTGTGGACCAGCAGGGCCTGACAGACGGCGACGTCCGGGGCGAGGTCGGACCAGGCGTCGAGGTCGAGCACGTCGTCGATGTGCCAGCGAATGTGGCGGTGAATGCCCGCCGCGCGGGCCACGTCGCGTCCCAGGGCCACGAGCTCCTCGTCGAGATCCACGCCGGTGACGCGGATGTGGGGGTAGCGGAGGGCCAGCGCCAGCCCCAGCGCGCCCCAGCCACAGCCGAGATCGACCACGTGGCAGGCGCGATCGGCGCGCAGGCCGAGGTGGCGGCCGAAGGCGGTCAGCTCGTCGTCGGTCCAGAGGTGGGCGCGGGGATCGACGACGCGGTGGCGCCGTAGCAGAGACGCGGCGATGTTGCGGATCGGGTCGATCAGAAGGACCAGCCAGCGCCGAGGACGAGGCCGTGGGAGGTCTCACCGATGTGGGCCTCCTGGAAGGTCGGTCCCTCGGGCGGCGCGCCGTTGTTCACCTTGAGCTGGCGGCCCAGGTACTGGTAGCGCGCGTCCAGGGTCAGGCCCTTCCATACGAGGAAGGTGCCGCCCACGGTGACCTCGTTGGCCGCGAGGCCGGAGCTGATCAGGGAGCCGGCCCAGCCGCCGTGGACCTGGGCCCACGGAACGATCTGGAAGCGGACACCCACGCCGAGACGGAACCCGTGCAGCCACAGGTTCTCCCAGGTCCAGGTGTTGGACTCGGCGCCGTGGTGCTTGAACACCACCACGTCCTGGGCGTGGTAGCCGAGGTGCGCGAGGACGTCGAGGGGACCCACGGTGTTGTTCTTGAGCAGCGGCAGGCGGCCCGTGGCGCCGACCATGATGTGGTACATGCCGTCCTTGAAGACGCTGGCCTGGCCGTCCTGGTTGGTCACGGGGTAGTCGGTGCGGTAACCGTAGCGGTCGAACTGGACCGAGGCGCCCACGTACTCGATGGGGAAGAACTCGGCGGTGGCGCCGAAGCTCTCGGGGATGCCCACCAGGCCGCCGGCGTCACCGCCGACCACGTCCATGTCCGGGAAGAAGTCGCACACGTCGTCGCCGCACATGCCCGGCTCCATGTCGTAGGCATAACCGGCGAGCGGGTAGCGGAACATCACCTTCGCGGTGCGGTACTTGCCGTCCGTGGGGGACGGGGCGGTGACGTTGGTCCGCGGCTGCTTCGGCTTCTTGGCGGTGGTCGTCGGGGCCGTCAGGGTGACGGTGGTGAAGGCCGACAGGTCGCCGGCGAGGCGGCTGGCGCTGATGTTGATCTGGTTCTCGGAGCCGCCGCGGGGGGCGGTGAGGATGGCGGTGAAGGTGCCGTCGCCGTTGTCCACCTTGTTGCCCAGCACGCCGCCGGTGGCCACGATGACCACCTGTTCGCCCGGGACCGGGTTGTTCTGGGCGTCGAGCACCCGCACGATCACGTTGGACATGGACGCGCCGTCGCGCGGCAGGGTCGCCGGCATGGCCAGCACCTCGAGGCGCGCGGGCGGGCCGGCGGGCGGGGCCACGGTGGTGGTGACCGGGGGTGTCACGGGCTGCGTGACCACGGGCTCTACCGGCTGGACCGGCTGGACCGGCTCCACGGGCTGCACCGGCTCCACGGGCTGCACCGGCTCCACAGGCTGGACCGGCTCCACAGGCGGCTGCACCGGCTCCACAGGCTGGACCGGCTGGACCGGCTGGACCGGCTCCACGGGCTGCACCGGCTCCACAGGCTGCGTGACCACGGGCTCCACGGGGGCGCCCCAGGGGCTCGTGCCGCCGCTGGTGACCACGGGGGTGACCACCGGCGCGGTGGCGACCACGGCGCTGGCAGCGAGGCCGGAGCCGCCGAAGGTCAGCTTCTGGCAGATGGGCGCCCAGCGGTCGAGCATGGTGCGCTGGGTGGCGCCGCCGGCGGGCGGGAAGGCGAACCCCTCCACCAGGGACTGGGTCTGCCACAGGGGGCAGGTGAAGCTCATGCCCGCGCCGGTGATGTGCACCAGCGACAGCCCGGCCAGGGGGGCGGCCTTGAACTCGAACATCACGCGGCCGGTGGCGTCGGTGGTGCCGCCGCCGGTGACGCTGCCGCCACCCTCGAGCACGTCCGCGGCCAGGGGCACGCCCTGCACGGGCAGGCCGTAGCGATCCACGGCCATGGCCACGACCACGGTCTTCTGGTTGGTGGCGACCTGGTCGTCCACGGGCCACGCGATGATGGCCTCGGGGGTGCGGGGCAGGGCGGGCAGGGTGACCATGGCCGACACCACGACGCGGCCGTCGAAGTTGCCGGCGTACTGGCCGGTGTAGGCGCCGTTGCCCTGGGGCGTCACGCCCTGGACCGCGCCGCCGGTGGTGAAGAAGTTGACGCCGAACAGGTCGGGGGACCCACCGGCCACGGCCGAGACCGTGCCGGTCAGCGCCAGCGATCCGTCGCCCGCGGGCACGTCGGCCGGGTCCGAGACCACCTGCAGGCCCGCCGGCAGGGGCGGCACGAGCTCGAAGGAGATGGTCTCCACGTCCAGGGCCGAGCCCGGGATGGACGCGGTCAGGGTCACGGCGGTGTTCCCGGCGGTCAGCGGCGTGGTGTACACGCCCTGGTACAGTCCGCCACCCAGCGGCCGCACCTCGGACACCTCGCCCGCGCTCGCGGCGAGCTGCACCGTGGCCGCCGGATCGGGCGTGCCGTTACCGTCCACAGCGTAGACGTAGATGGGGAACTGGGACGTACCGTCGCCGGGCATGTACGCGGCGGGCGGGGCGATCTTGATGCGGTTGAACGGCGGGACCATCAGGTCCACCGACTGGGGCGGGGTGGTCGTGCCGTCGGGCATCACCACCGTGGCAGCGGCCGTGGACACGCCAGGGGGCACGAGGATCGGCACCGTGGCCATGCCGGCCGCGTCGGACAGGAACGGCCCGAAGCGCTGGCCCGCCACGTCCATGAGCACGTTGACGCTGGCCATGCCGGTGTTGACCTGCCAGGGGATGTTGCCCACCAGCGGGATGGTGAAGAAGCCCACCGCGGTCTCGGGGTGTTCGGCGTCGGTGACGGAGACCACCGCGACCTTGGGCGCGACCTCACCGGCGGGCGGCGTGTACAGGGCCTGGTACTTGCCGCCGCCGAGGCCCTGGACGTTCTGCACGGAGCCGCTGTTGGCGCTGACCTGCAGGTTCAGGCCGTCGAGGGGGCCGCCGTCCGGGCCGGAGACCGTGAACACCAGAGACGAGTTGGGGTCGCGGTTGAGCACGATCTGCGCCGGGCTCGCCTCGAAGGCGAAGCGGGCGACGCTGGACGGCTGGAGGCCGAGGATGAACTCCTTCTCCGCCGACTTGGCTCCCACCTTGACCTTCACCTTGAGGGTGGTCTGGCGGATCTGGGAGCTGTCCGGGGCGGTGTAGATGCACGTCCACATGCCCGGCGCCACCTTGGCCCACTCGCTGAGCCGGCCGTTGGCCACGGACGTGCCGCGGAACTTGACCTCCTCGGCCAGCCCGCCCATCTCGTCTGTGATGACGAAGGCCAGGGTCTGGTTCGAGCCGTCGGCGGTGATCACGCCAGGCGGGATCAGATCCACCTCGATGGGGCGACCCAGGGTGATGGTGGCGGCCTGCGCGGCGGCGTCGCCGGCGGGAAGCACCAGGGCGGCCACGATCGACAGGATGGCGACGATCGCCAGCGCGATCTCGGGCGCGCCGGGCGCGCGACGCGCGTTCCTACGGTTGCGATGCATGAGCCTCTCCTCGGATGCTCTTGGGTTGGGGGCGAATCGAACCCCACGGAGCCCCAGACATCAAAGACATCCAGGTAACCACCCATTGTAGGGGGGGCCAAAACACTCCGTCAAACGACCCGAAGGCCGTTTCGTCCCTTGTTTGACGTGTCGCGAGAGCGGATCGGGGACAGGGGATGGTAGGATGACGCCGCTTCGGAGGTGAGTCTTGAGCGATCGGTTGGACCTGCTGACGTGCCACGCGTACCTGCAGTGCCAGGATCGGTTCCGTGAGCACCTGATGCGGCCGTATCCGCCGCTGAGCCCCGCCGTGCTTGCCGCGTACGTCCGCCAGCAGGGCTGGGCGGCCGACTTCTTCGATCCCACACTGCAGCCCGACGAGACCTCCTTCACCGTGGCGCTGAGCCGGTCGCGACCGCGGGTGGTGGGGCTGTTCGGCCACCCGTCGACGAGGTCCACGGCGTGGCGCCTGGTGCGGGCGGCGCGCGCCCAGGGGTGCTGGGTGATCGCGTATGGCGACGACCCCTCGGCCGTCCCCGACGTGTACCTCGACCACGGCGCCGACGCGGTGATCTGCGGCGAGGCCGAGCTGGCCATGGACGACGCCCTGGCGCGGCTGCAGGCCGCGGACTTCGCGCTGCAGCCGGAGATCCTGAAGGGGGTCCCCGGGCTGGCGGTGCGCGTGGACGGCGAGACCGTACTGGGGCCTGATCCCACCGAGCTGCTGGATCTGGACCGCTGCCCGCCACCGATCCGCGATCCAGTGCTGACGCGAGCCTACCTGCACCGATGGCACGTCGCGCACGGGTTCAGCGCGATGACCATGGTGACGTCCCGCGGCATCCCGGACACGCCGGAGTACCGCCGCCGCACGCCGACCAGGGTGGCCGCGGAGATCGCGGACCTGCGCGAGCGCTTCCAGTTCGAGCGCATCCGCTTCGTGGACCACGTGTTCACCCACGACCCGGGCTGGCACCTGCGGCTCGCTGCGGCGATGGACCACTCCAGGCCGCCGCCCCAGTACGAGTGCCTGGGCCGCGTGCGCGACATCAACCACGCCCTGCTGGAGTTCATGCAGGAGGCGGGGTGC
This sequence comes from uncultured Rickettsiales bacterium, assembly GCA_964558555.1. Lineage (GTDB taxonomy): Bacteria > Myxococcota_A > UBA796 > UBA9615 > CAYRNR01 > CAYRNR01. The sequence continues at coordinate 12,614 of CAZLEO010000065.1, forward strand.
TACCGCATCACCTTCGACGTGGGCACGGGATCGCGGCGCCTGCTGCGCCAGCTCGACCGCGGCTACGGGATCGAGGACGTGTACCGCGCCGCGCGGCTGATGCGCGAGATGGGCATCCAGGTGGGGATGCTGGTCAGCCTCGGCCTGGAGGGCGAGACGCGCGAGGACGTGCTGGCCACCATCGACATGCTCAAGGTGGTGGAGCCGGCGGTGTGGGGATTGACCCTGGAGGACCCGGAGATCGCGGCGTCGGCCCACGAGCTCGACGCCATGGGGCTGCCGGGCATGCGCACCCTGCGGTCCGGCTGGCCCGATCCCGAGCGCCAGGACCGCCGTCGCCTGTCCCTGGGCTTCTACCGCTGGGCGCTCAAGCTCATCGCCGCGGAGATGCACCTGCACCTTCAGTGGCGCAAGGGCCGCGTCGACACCGCCGCGCTGGGGATGGCCGTGGCGCGTCCGCTGTACCGATCCATGGTGCGCGCGTACCCCCTGCGCGCGCGTTGACATCCATGCGTACACGCCGCAGGATTCCCACTGGGAGGACGCCATGAGAGCGCTCACCATCATCGTCGCCGTGACCGTACTGGGCGGGATCGGGTGCACGGAGGGCCAGGTGGAGGCCGACCTGGACCTGTACCTGGCCCACGGCAACCTCGACTACTACGAGGACGTGCTGTTCCCGTCGGAGCGGCGCGACACGTACGACGAGATCTTCGCGGAGGTGCCGCTCTACCTGCCGCTGCACCTGCGCTACGTCACCACCGAGGTGGACGCCCTGATCACCCAGCGCGGCGACCTGCAGATCACCGCCCACCTGGAGTCGGGGCGGCTGTACGAGGCCGAGGACACGGACCTGTCGTACCTCGAGGACGAGACCTGGAACGGCGAGTCCGAGGAGGACCGCTGGGGCCAGGACCTGTTCGAGGAACTCTCCGAGCCGGACAGCTCCTACGCAGGCCTGAGCGAGGACGTGCGGTTGATCCTGTTGATCAACCTGCCCGAGCCCGACGGCGAGGACGGCTGGAGCTCGGGCGAGTGGGACTACCCGAGGGAGCTGTGGGCCAACTACGGGGACACGGTGCTGGACGAGAACGACCAGGAGTTCGACATCCCCGAAGACGAGATCCAGCTCATGTCGCGGATGATCATCGGCGGCGAGCTGTTCGAGACGCTCAACAACACGCGCTTCGACGAGGCCGAGGGGGTCACGGTGGAGGACCCGTCCCCCAACGTGATCGTGGAGCAGCTGTCCATGCCCGGCGAGGACGACAAGTACGGCCGCGCGGTGGGCAGCTTCGACCTGATGCTCGAGGCGGACACGTTCTCGGCCAGCGCCGGGATCGCGAGCATCGTCGGCGAGTTCGACGTGGAGATCCACGACGACAAGTGGGCGTTGGACGATCTCGACGTTCAGGAGGACGTGGACGACGGCGGAGTCGCCGAGGGGTAGTCGTAAGAAGCGCGTAAGCTGTTGACAGATCGCCGATTCGGTGGTTATCTTCAGATCACATACGAGATGTCGAACCAAGTTCCTTGGGGGTGTTCGACGTCGATTGAGGCCCGAGCCCTTTACCCCATTGTCGAGTGCGTCCCCCCCCCCCACATTCGGCAATAAAAGGGCTCGGGCCGCTTTCGTTCTACAAGCGGTCCACGACGAATCCGAAGAGGTCTGAGAAGCGGCGCTAGCGGCTGCGCGCGCTCTTCATCATGGAGGTGTCCACCACCTCCTGGAAGCTGCGCAGGCGGGACTCTTCCAGCCGGTTCATGGGCTGGAGCTTGGACAGGTGGGCGCGGATCTTGCCGGCATGGATGCGGCACGTGATGGCCATGCGGTGCTCGCCGCGGGCGCGGTGGATCTGCGCCAGGCTCAGCAACGACAGGTAGAAGTCGGTCCACTTGGCGTAGTGGCCGTTGAGGAACACGGCCTTGAGCATGTGGTGCGCGGCGCCGTCGAGGTCGCCGAGCTGGAACATGGCCACGGCCATGTCGTTGTGGGTGGAGGACGCCAGGGGGCTGCCGCCCTCCTCCTCCATGTCCCGCAGCGCCTCCTCGTACGCCTTGACAGCACCGTCGTACTGCCCGGCAGACACCATGTCCTTGGCCATCTCGAGGAGATCGATCGTCTCGGGAGTCATCCTACCCACGGCTCACCTCCAACATCTGCTCTGCTGCGGCCGCTGAAGGCCGCTTCTGCTTCTGCTACAGCAACTGGTCCGCGCCTACATTGACATTCTTTACCAACGTTGGCGCGCAAGGCAAGGGTGAACGCAAAAAGTCACAGAGGTCGGAAATCCGGAACGGGAATCTAGCGCTTGTACGAGGCGCTGCGGGCGTCGGTCATCCAGACACGCACCTTGCTCACGCGGCATCGGCCGTCGTCGATGCGCCCGGCCATCTCCTCGAACACGTGACGCGCCAGGTGCTCGGCCGACACCGACGCGCGGTCGAACCCGGACACGTCGTTGAGGTGGACGTGATCCAGGGGGTCGAGCACCTCTTCAAGGAGGCGACGCACCCCGTCCAGGTCGGTCACGAGGCCGCGGCCGTCGAGCTCGTCCGCGTCCACGGACACGCGCACACGCCAGTTGTGGCCGTGGATGGGTTCGGGCGTGCCGTCGCCCTGCGCCACCTGGTGGGAAGAGGAGATCCAGCCGTCCTGTTTGACCCGGTACATGGTGCGCTCCGCAGTTCGGAGCTGTGCATATAGCACCTGGATCCGGGTCGGGCCAGGGGGATCAGGCGTCGCTACAGGTGCCGGGCACGGTGGCGGCGGGCAGGACGCAGGCGTCGGGATCGCCGGTGGTGGGGAACAGCCCGGCGCTGTCCCACCAGTAGGTGGCGCGGCCGGTGTCGTCCCAGCACTCGATCATCTCGATGGGATCGGCGAGGTCGCCGCCGGACAGGGTCCCGTCCGCGCGGCCCGCGCCGTCCGCTCCCCAGCGCGAGAGCACGAGCAGCTGCTCGGTCGCGGCCCCGTCCATCCAGTCCACGCCGGCGAGGAAGCACATCTGACCGCCGTCCGCGGCCTCGCCGTAGGTGTACACGTCGGGCACGAGCAGGTCGTCGATGTCGTCCGCCTCCAGGCCGCGCAGGTCCATGCCGATGCCCAGCGCGGCCCCGTCCACCTGGTGATCCACGGCCAGGGTGCCGCTCACCCCGGACACGGGCAGCATCGCCTCGAGCACCACGCCGAGCAGGTCGAAACCGCCGGCGCCGGCGGCGTCCCCGTCCGGCGTGTAGCTGCCGGCCATCACCGAGTTCGTCGCCTCGCCGGTGTCGCCGAGGTCCAGCAGCATCTCGTAGAGGTAGGTGTCGCCCTCGAGGCGCACGTCGAGCTGGTAGGTGATGCCGTACTCGGCCACGTAGTTCGGGCCCCAGCGGCGCGTGTCCTCGGTGCGCTCGGTGGGCGGGACCGAGACGATCTCGTCGAGCACGCCGAGCAGATCCAGCGTCATGGCGTTGAGGGCGTCCACCACCGGGTCGAGGACCTGCAACGTCAGGGCGGTGTCACCGTCGTCGCGGGCCTGCAGGGCGCGCGGCTTGCCCATCTGGGTGCGCGCCTCGTCGGGCACGGCCACCACGAAGGCCTCGTCCTGCTCCATCCACGAAGCGGGCTCCAGGCCGCCGCAACCGACGACCAGCACGAGCAACAGCAGGGCCCCCTCAGAGGGCCAGATCGAGCCGGAGCAACGTCTGCAAGTGGACATGGCTCTGATTCTCCAGTGCGGTGTGGTTGAGGAGGTAGCCGACGCGCGCGTCGAGCGCGACGCCGACGTTGTCGTGGAAGCGCAGCCCGATCCCCGCGTCCACGCCCATCGAGAAGCCGGCCAGGAAGTCCCCGGGCGGATCGCGCTGGTAGGTGAGCATGGCGAAGCGCGGCCCCACGGCCAGGCGGAAGCCGGACAGGTCCTCCACGAGGCGATACGACACGCCCACGTCCAGGTGGGCCTCGGTGGCGCGCTGGTCGAAGAAGCCGGGCAGGTCGTACTCGCCGCGGCCGAAGCTCACGTCGCCGATCAGCTCGGTGCGCGGCCTGCCGCGCCACTCGATCCCCGCGCCCACGCTGACCAGCGGCAAGGTGGGGAAGTAGTCCTCACGCAGCTCGGTCTGGAGCACCGCGTGGACGCCGCCGCCAGCGCGGATCACGGCGCGGGTGCGGCGCTTCCAGCGCAGGGCGAGGCCCTTGGCCGCGTCGTCGGAGTAGGCCTGCTCGGCCATGGCCAGGCCGTCCACGTCGATGCTGTCCCCCGACGCCAGCTTCACCTCGGCCTGCTGCAGGTGGTCCGGGGCGCGGCGCTGGATGATGTAGGCACCCGGGGCCAGGGCCAGGCGGGCGGGCTCGCCGCGGGCGTCGATCTCGCCGACGTAGGCGCGGCGGCGGCGGTCGAAGACCGTGTAGCGCCCGTCCTCGTCGGGGGGGAACACCAGCGACGCCGAGGCCACCTGGAGATCGGCCAGCACGATGGCGCCCTGGCCGCTGAGATCGAAGTCGTACTCGGGGTGCTGCGGCCCGGCCCGGGTGCCGGCGGTGTGGTACAGCGTCTCGTCGTAGAGGTGGCGATACAGCTCGTCCAGGGTCACGCGCAGGTCGCCGTCGGAGTCGGCCGCGCCGCGCAGCCCCGAGACCACGAAGTGGGTGAAGAACGACGCGCCGATGGCGTCGGACTCCTGGCTGTACTCGTCCGCGGCCGAGCTGGAGATGATCACGCGGCCGCTCGACGCCAGCGAGGCATCCACGTCCACCAGGAACGACGGCACCGGGGTGGCGCCCTTGGTGCGGGTCAGCTCGCCGGAGTGGCACGCGTCCACGAGCTGCAGCTGGACCTGGGCGCCGGACAGCTGCACGAGGCCGTCGAGTTCCTCGAAGGACAGGCGCGTGCGGCCCAGCAGCAGGCCGTCGTGGTCGGCGTGGCCCGAGTAGAACACCAGCAGCAGCACCGAGTCGCCGGCGGCGGTGTGGGCGCGGGCGCGCTTGCCCACGTCTGCCAGCGCTGCGACGAGCTCGTTGCGGCCGGCGCCGGGCAGGAAGCGCACCGCGTCGGAGTCGAAGCCGCACAGCTGCACGAGCACGTCGCGCACCTTGAACGCGTCGGCGTCGGCGTAACGGAGGGTGGGCACGCCAGCGCCGCCGTGGTTCTGGCTGGCCACCACGGCCAGGCGCCGGGTGGCGGCGTGGGCGGGCTGCGCAATCAGGGCGACGAGGATCGCGAGGGCGGCAATCACGGCACCGGAGGTCGCGCCAGGGGCGGGGGACCGGCGCCTCAAGGCACCTCCTTGTCCACCAGCATCACCTCCACGGCGCCGCCCAGGGCCGCCTGTGGGGCCTGCACCGCCAGGCCGCGGGCGCCGTTTTCACCGGCCCAGGCGCGCAGCAGATCCGACGCGTCGCTCGAGGAGACCGGCTCGTGGGTGAAGAAGGCCACGTAGACCTCGGGGCCCGGAGCGTCGTCGAGCTGGAAGGCGGTGTCCAGGGTGCGGCCGGCGCCGCGTCTCACGGCGATGGACTCGCCGCCGCCGAAGGGCTGGTACACGGCCACGTCGCCGGTGCCGTCCATGCCCAGCACCATCACGTGGTCGTAGCTGCCCGTGTCCACGCGGAACTGGATCTCGTCGCCCGGGTGCAGGCGGGTGCTGTCGGTGACGCGGACCACCGAGCCGTCGCGCAGCACGGCCGCCTGGAGGTCCGTCACCCCCTTGAGGCCGTCGTGGGCGGGCTCGGGCACGAAGCGGTCCAGCGGCACGAACATCAGCGTCAGCGCCAGGACGGTCGCGCCGGCCAGGGCCGAGACCACCGCGAGGCTGAAGCGCGGTCGGGAGCTTCGCTCCACCTCGATCTCGGGGTCGTCGGGCAGGAACATGGCGCGCTCGGACACCTCGGCCTCCACCGAGGCGAAGGGGCGCTTGCTGAGGAAGTCGTCGTGGTACCCGTCCAGCTCGGCCACGTGCGCGCGGCAGTGCTCGCACGAGGCGATGTGGATGGCCATGGTCTCGCGCTCGTCGCCCATCAACTCGTCCAGGGCGTAGCGCTGCAGCGTCCAGCGGGTCGGGCAACCCTCGGGTTGCGACGGCGTCTCCAGAATGTGGGCCAGGTCGCGGTCCGAACCGTTCATGGCGTCACCCCCTTGTCCGCGCCCGGCAGGCCGGCCAGCAGCTCCTGCTGCAGATACCGGCGGCTGCGTCGCACGAACAGCTTGAGTCGCTTGCGCACCGTGGGCACGGACAGGCCGCACACGTCGGCCACCTCCTGCTGGGTCATGCCGTCCATGTAGTGATGGATCACGAGCCGCTGGATGTCGGGCTCGAAGCGCATCAGCAGGGCGCGGATCAGCTCGAACCGCTCCACACCCTTGAACGCGCGCTCACCGCGGTCTCCCGGCTCGAGATCCTGTCGCCCCGCCGCCAGCTTGGACCGGCGGCCGCGGCGATCGCGCAACACGTTGAGGCAATGGTTGGTGCTGATGCGCAGGATCCAGGTCGATGGGGACGCCTCGGCGCGGAAGCTGGCGTAGTGCCGCATCACCCGCGAGAAGACCTCCTGGGTCGCGTCCCAGGCGTCCTCGTCGGTGCCCAGGATCGTCCGACACCGGCGGTACACCAGGGCACCGTATCGGTTGTAGAGGATCTCCACCTGGGCTCGGGTCGCTTGTTCGGGCATGCCAGCCGCTCCGGGCTCCCTTCACCCTAAACGGACACGGGGGGGCATGGAAAATGGAAAGAAAAAATTGAAGGGCGTGGGAGTGAGCTACTCGAGGGGCTCCGCCGTGGGAGCGTCGGAGCCGGGAGCGACAGCAGAGTCATCGTCCGAGGGGTCGTCTTCGGGCGCTGCCGGTTCAGCCTTCACCAACGCCGCCACGGCCGCCGGGTCCAGCGCGCCCATGTAGGGGATGTGGTAGAGCGGCTCGCCGGCGTAGGGCCAGCCGGGGTCCTGCTCCGGGGTCAGGCCCTCGAAGACGATGCCCTTGGCCACGGCGTCGCGGCCCCACTCGGGCCCGCCGGGGACGACGATGCCCTGCTCGGCGAGGAGGTGGCGCTCGGTGCCGAGGAAGCCCGAGAGGTTGTGCTGGACGTAGTCGTTGCGGATGGAGTGCTCGAGGATGCCCTCGGGAAGGCCGCCCAGGGCCTTGCGGGGGTTGGGCAGGAAGAAGCTGTTGATGGGGTCGAACTGCTGGGTCATGGAGAAGCCGGTGGAGGTGGCGGCCATGTTGAGCAGCCACTGGTGATCCTTGCCGGCGAGCTTGCACAGGTCCACGGCGCCGACGAGGCCCTCGACGCGGCAGCCCACGGGGGTGACGCGGGCGACGCGGTAGTAGGTACCGAGGTAGTCGGCGTACTCCTTGGCGAGTTTGTCGTCGCGGCCGCGAAAGCGGTCCTCGATGGCCGAGGCGATGTTCATGCAGTGGGTGTTGTAGCCCTCGTCGTTGGTGTGGGCGTACAGGTAGGACAGGGCCATCATCAGCCAGTGGTCGTGGGGGAGCTTGAGCGGGGGGATGCCCTTGTCGCGCTCGTAGATGAGCCAGTCGGCGCCCTTGACCGCGGTGTCGATCCACAGGGGGTCGGGGTCGATGTAATAGAACTTGCCCAGGCCGTACAGGGCCTCGCCGGGGTAGTAGATGCTGTCCTTTTCGGGCACGTCGGCGGTGGGGCCGTAGTCGAAGTAGCTGATGAGCTTGCCGTTTTCCGGGGCCTGCATCTTGACGATGAACCGGGCGAACTCCTTCATCTCCTTCATGTAGCGCTGGTCGCCGGTGGCCTCGGTGTACTGGCACATGGCGACCAGGGCGAGGCCGGAGCCGCCGAGCTTGGCCTTGCGGTCCTCGACGAGGTAGCGGTAGTTGGGGCCCCAGGGGCCGGGGTCCTCGTCCAGGCGGGTGCGGCTGAGCAGGTACTCGAAGGAGCGCTCCGAGGCCTCCTTGTAAGCCGGATCGCGGAAGCGGTCGTAGGCCTGCATCAGCGAGTAGGTGGTGCCGCCGTGGCGCAGCATGTTGTACGAGGACGAGTCGCGGTCCTGGTGCGGGTGGTACAGGTAGTTGTGCTTGCCGCGGTCGTCGATGATGCGGGCGATGTAGTCGGCCGCGGCGCGTGAGGAGCGCGCGAGGTTCTCGGGGGCGGGCTCGTCGTTGGGGGTGGAGCGGCCGCGGTACAGCTCGACGATACCCTCGCCGCCGAGGCCCTCGATGTAGGAGCGGCAGTACACGCGGGAGAAGTGGGCGTCGGGCAGGATCGGGGACGCGCTCTTGGTGCGGTCGGAGAGGCGGTCGATGAGCTTCTCCGTGGGCAGGCCCTTCTTCTTGTTGTTGTAGATGGCCTGCTCGTGGATCTCCGCGGCGGTGAGGTAGGTCACCTCGCCGGTGGCGTCCTCCATGACGATGCCCCAGGTGCCGATGGACTCGCGCGGGGGCAGGTACACCTCTTCCTTGAAGTGCTTCTTGATGGTGCGGGTGACCACGTCGACGCGCACGCGGAACTCGGCGGGGTCCTTCTTGGCGTAGTCGAGGCGGCCCTGGGACCTCAGGTGCTCGGCCCCGGCGACGATGCTGTGGTACAGGTCGTCGCCCTTGCCCGACCCGACCAGGGCCGGGCGAGTGATGCCGTAGGCCGTGACGAACACGCGGCGGCCCTCGAAGGCGGCCAGCGCAGCGTAGTCGTCCGCCGACGTCTCCTCGCCGACGAGGATGGCGCGGGCGAGTTCCAGCGCCCCCTCCATCTCCGAGCGGTTGTCCAGGACCCCCTCGTCGTCGGTGAGCAGTCCCAGCGTGTTGATCTTGTGCGCCGGGCCGAAGCCGTCGCCCGACTTGGGCTGCATCACGTTGTAGATCAGCAGTCCGGAGAGGACCGCGATGGCCACGAGCGCGAGGTGGTGCGCGCCGAGCTTGAAACGTCCTTCTGCCATGGTGTCTCCCGCAGGGTGTCGTTTCCGGTGTATTCTTCCGCCTCCGATGGGGGAGGGTTCGGCTCTTCAGTGCCGGAAATCGGTTCACCTTCGCGGGCGCGGGTGCGCAAGTCAAGGGATGGGAGAGCACGATCATGGAGTTTGTCGATCTGCGGAGCGATACGGTGACCCGGCCGGCGGCGGGGATGCTCGAGGCGATGGCGACGGCCCAGGTGGGCGACGACGTCTTCGGCGAGGACGCCGAGGCCATCGCGCTGCAAGAAGAGGTGGCGGCGCTGTTGGGTCAGGAGGCGGCCCTGTTCGTGCCCTCGGGCACCATGGCCAACGAGGTGGCGATCCGCACGCACACGGAGCCCGGCGACGAGATCGTCGTCGAGCTGAAGTCCCACATCTTCGCCCACGAGGGGGGCGGCCCCGCGGCCCTGTCCGGGGTGTGCATCCGCACCCTGCAGGCCCGGCGCGGCATCCTCGATCCCGCGGACGTGGAGGCGGCCATCCGCAACGCGCCCGACGGCGGGCATCAGCCGTACACGAAGCTGATCTGCCTGGAGAACCCGTCCAACGAGGGCGGCGGGTCGGTGTACCCGCTGGAGGTGCTGGACGCGCACCTGGCGCTGGCGAAGCAGCGGGGCATCCGCACCCACCTCGACGGGGCGCGCGTGATCAACGCGGCCGTGGCGCAGGGTGTGGCCCCCGCGCGGATCGCCGGCGGCTTCGACACGGTGTCGCTGTGCCTGAGCAAGGGGCTGGGCGCGCCGGTGGGGTCGGTGCTGGCCGGGTCCAAGGAGCTGATCGAGCGGGCGCACCGCTTCCGCAAGATGTTCGGCGGGGGCATGCGCCAGGTGGGGTACCTGGCCGCGGCCGGGCGCTACGCGCTGAAGCACAACGTGAAGCGGCTGGCGCAGGACCACTCGCACGCGCGGCTGCTGGCCGAGGCGTCCATCGAGGCCGGGGCGCGGGTGGACATGGAGGCGGTGCAGACCAACATGGTCTACCTCGAGGTGGAGAACGCGCCAGCGCTGGTCGAGGCGCTACACGCTCAGGGGGTGCTGTGCTTCGCGCTGGGTCCGGACCGGGTGCGGCTGGTGACCCACCTGGACGTGGATCTCGAGCAGATCAACCACGCCTGCGAGGCGCTGCACGACGTGCTGTGGGTGAGCGCCGACTGATCCGGCGGCGGCGGGACACGGGGGGCAGGTCGAGGCGCAGCCGGGCGCGGAACTCGCGCCGGGCCATCGGCGAGAACGTCAGATCCAGATCACGTGAACGCTCGAGGGTGCGGCGGACGTACTGCAGGTCGTCGCGGCCGGCGGTGCGATCACCGAGCAGGCCCATGAGCCGGCCGGCGGTCTGCTCGCTGACCTTGCCCAGCGTGGCGGTCTCGTAGTGGCCCTGGCGCAGCAGCAGCGCCGCGAGCAGGTGGCGGAAGCGGCGGCGTGAGCGGGCGTCCTCGGCGTAGATGGCGCACTGCTCGGCCCGCTCGGTGAGGTCCATGAACTCCTTGGAGGGATCCCACCACTCGCGCCAGGCGTCCGTGGCGGCGAAGCGCTCCATGTCGTCGTAGGACGGCTCCTGGTCGCCGCGCGCGTCCTCGATGATCCAGAAGCCGCGGCGCATGGCGTCGCTGAACGGGTCCACGCCGTCCGCGACGATGATCAGCGTGTTGCGCGAGGGGCGGCCACGGCCGTTGAGCTGCACGGTGGGGGGCTGGTCCAGCTCGGTGAAGATGCCGCGCCAGTCGGCGATGAAGCGCTCGAGCTCGCCCACGTTCTGCTCGACCACGGTGTAACCGATGAACACCACCATCTCGTCCTCGCGGCCGGCGGCGCGGCGCTTTTCCAGCAGCATGGCGACGTTTTGCTGGATGCGCGGGTACAGGTCGCGGCCCGTGGTGGCCTCGTACCCCTCGCGGGTGGCCGCGTGCATGGACACGTAGACCATGGGCGGGCGGGGTAGGCTCAGCAGGTGGTCGATGAACGGCTCGTCGAGCAGCACGCCGTTGGTGACGATGGTGGCGGCGAAGAACGGGCGGCCGCCGACGATCTCGTAGATGCGCTCCTTGTGGGGGTGCACCAGGGGCTCGCCAGACCAGTGGGTGTACAGCTCGGCGCCGTCGCCGCCCAGGGCGATCGCCTCGTCCAGCAACCGCTCGAACAGGTCCACGTCGATGTGGCCGTGGCCCTTGAGGTCCGGGTCGCCGGTGGGGGTGTAGTCGAGGCTGCAGAACGTGCAGCGGAGCTGGCAGCTGGAGTTGATCTGCACTTCGAGGCGGTCCAGCGGGAACGGCTCGAAGCGCTGCTGGACCAGCTTGCCGCCCTCGGTGCGGTAGGTGCGGTCGATGTACTTGGCGAAGGCGTCGGTGCGGAAGTAGGGGTTGCAGGTGTGCTGGCGCGTCACGTGGCAGTGGGCGCAGCAGGTGCGCGACAGGTCGCCCTCGACCCAGGCGCGGCGCAGGTTCCACGCGGCCTCGCCGTTGAGGATGTCGACCAGCGAGTCCTTGCGGAGATCACCCAGCACCATGTTGCCGGAGTGGGAGTCGGCGGCGTCGTGGTCCTCGCAGATGGAGCAGCAGGGGAACACCAGGCCGGACCAGTGCACGGTGCACCCGTTCCAGGGCGCGGAGCACTGCAGGCTGGCGAAGGCTTCGAGCATGGAAGCTACTGTAGCCTACATGGGCGGTTCGCCCATGGAGAACGGCACGTCGTCGCCGCCGAGGCAGCCGTCGTCGTCCAGCGCGCGGATGCGCACGATGTGGATACCCTCGCCAAAGCCGGTCTGCTCGAACTCGAAGGTGTCCGCGGCGGTGATGGGGGGCGGGTCCATGACGGTGATCTCGCCGTACAGGTCGTCGGTCCACTGCACGTCGAGGTCGGGGTCGTCGTCGGTCACCGAGACCAGGAACGGCACGGCGTCGTCGAGGCCGAACTCGGCATTGGTGGAGGGGTAGATGACGTCCACGTGGGGGCGGGTGTCGTCACAGCGGTCGATCCCGCAGGGGGTGCCCAGGGGGTCGCCGGCGTCGCAGTCGTGATCCTCGGCGCACAGCACGTCCGAGCAGCCGACCCAGTCCCCGCAGGCCTGGGCGCACACGTCGTCGCACGACTCGGACGTGTCCTCCTTGGTCACGGGGTAGTACTCCTGGCAGTACACGACCTCGGTGGCGGACTGGGTGCACCAGCAGGCGCAGCAGGGGTCCTCCGGGCCGTCGTCGTCGTCCGAGCTGCCCGGACAGGCGGCGATCATCGGGAGCAGCAGCGTGAGGGAGGCGAAGAGGGAGAGCAGGGTGAGGCGGGGGTGCAGCATCGGCTCACACGCCCACGGAGAAGGAGGTGTCCTCCTCCATCTCACAGCCGTCGGAGTCGGTGACGATCAGGGTGATGATGTGGGTGCCCTGGCTGAAGTCGTCGCTCTGGAAGGTGATGACGCCGTTGGCGTCGGGGGCAGGAGCCGCGAACTCGGTCTCCTCGCCGTCCACCTTGTCCATCCACACCACATCCAGGGACGAGGGCGGGTCGGCGTCGTCGGCGACCTGGGCCTGGAAGTTGATCATCTCGCCCACGGAGAAGCTGGCCCCGTTGGAGGGCTGGTCGATGCTCGCGGTGGGGCTGCCGGCGGTGCAGGGGTCGGCCGAGGTGTCGTCGTCACCGGCGCCGGAGTCGTCGTCGCCGTTGCCCGGACAGGCGGACAGCAGCAGCCCCAGGGCCGCCACCAGGGCCAGGATCATCTTGGTTTCGGGCATCGTTTCCCCTCACTCCCCGAGGCCGGCGCGGCGCCGGACCTCGCGTACCACCAGGTCGAAGCCGCGTCGGCCGGCCTCGTCCTCGCTGTTGTTGATGATCACGTCGGCGTAGCGCCGCGTGGGTTCGATGAAGCGCAGGTAGGCGGGGCGGACCGTGCGGCGGTACTGGGCCAGCACGTCGGCCACGGTGCGGCCGCGCTCCTTGCAGTCGCGGTCGAGGCGGCGGCACAGCCGCACGTCGGCGTCCGCGTCGATGAACACCTTGAAGTCGAGGTGGGAGCGGATCTCCGGGTCCAGCAGCACCAGGATGCCCTCGACCACGACCACGGGGGTCGGCTCGACCACCATGCGGGTGGGGGAGCGGCGGTGGGTGTCGAAGTTGTACACCGGCCGATGCACCGGGCGGCCCTCGGACAGCAGCGTCAGGTGACGCGCGAGCAGGTCGAGCTCGAGGGAGTCCGGGTGATCGTAGTCGATCTCGGTGGGGTCCTTGCCGCCGTGGTCGATCAGGTCGCGGTAGTACGCGTCCTGGTTGATCAGGGCCACCTGCCGGCCGCCCATGACCGACTGGATGGTCCGTGCCAGCAGGGTCTTGCCGGAGCCGGTGCCTCCGGCCACGCCGATGAGGACGGGTTTGAACGTTTCGTCCATGGTTGATCTCGCTCCAACCCTGTATACAGAGTCGATGTTGCTTAGTCGACTGATAGGATTGCGCGGGAGACGGGGATGACCGCCATCGAGGCAGAGGGACTGGTCAAGGACTACCCGGGCGTGCGGGCGCTGGACGGGGTGGATATCCACGTGGAGCGGGGAGAGATCGTGGGCCTGCTGGGGCCCAACGGGGCGGGCAAGACCACGCTGCTGCGTATCCTGACCGGGACGTTGACGCCGACCGAGGGCACGGCGCGCATCGAGGGCATGGACGTGGTGGCGCGGTCGCTGGACGTGCGGCGGACCGTGGGCTACCTGCCGGAGAGCGCGCCGCTGTACCCGGAGATGACGCCGCGGCAGTACCTGAAGTTCATGGGCGCGGTGCGGCGGACCGGCGCCGAGGACGAGGCGCGGGCGGTGGAGCGGTGCGGCATCGCCAAGGTGCTGGACCGGCCCATCGGGCACCTGTCCAAGGGGTACCGCCAGCGGGTGGGGCTGGCCCAGGCGATCCTGCACTGGCCGACGACGCTGATCCTCGACGAGCCCACCAGCGGCCTGGACCCCAACCAGATCGCCGAGATCCGCGACCTGATCCGGGAGATCGGATCGGAGCGCACGGTGATCCTGTCGAGCCACATCCTGTCTCAGGTGGAGGCGACCTGCGATCGGGTCGTGATCATCGACGGCGGGCAGATCCGCGTGGAGGGAGCCACCGAGGCGCTGGCCTCCCAGACCGTGGATGGGGTGCGGCTGTCGCTGGAGCTGGCCGAGGACGCGGCCGGGGCGGCGGCGGCGGCGCTGGGCGCCATCGACGGGGTGACCGAGGCGGACGTGGGGGAGGGCCGGACCGTGACGCTGACGGCGGAGCGGGACGTGCGCGGGGACGTGTTCCGGGCGGTGGTGGACGGCGGCTGGACCCTGCTGGAGTTGCACAGCGAGAAGCACTCGCTGGAGCGGGTGTACCGCACGGCCGTGGCGGCGGATCCCGAGTTCAGCGGGGGCGACCGGGACGACCGGGACGACGACGAGGGGGACGAGGGGGACGAGGAGACCGAGTGACCCTGCGCGACACCATCCGCGCGCGGCTGGCCGCCATCGATGAGCGGGGCCAGCGGCGTTCCCTGACCGCGCTGACCGAGGCCAGCGGCGTGGAGGCCGTGGTGGACGGGCGGCGGGCGGTGGTGTTCGGGTCCAACGACTACCTGGGGCTGCGCAGTCACCCGGCCGTGCTGGACGCGGCGCTGGAGGCCACGCGGCGGTACGGCACGGGCAGCGGCAGCAGCCGGCTCATCGCGGGCACCAGCGAATGCCACGAGGAGCTGGAGGCGGCCCTGGCCGAGGCGTTCGGCACCGAGGCGGCGCTGGTGTTCTCGTCGGGCTACCACGCCAACCTGGCGATCCTCACGACCCTGGGCGCCGAGGGCGACCTGCTGTTCAGCGACGCGCTGAATCACGCCAGTATCGTGGACGGCTGTCGGCTGTCGCGGGCGGGCGTGGAGGTGTTCGGGCACGGGGACCGCGGCGGGCTGGAGCGGGCGCTGGGCGCGCCGTGTGGCGGCCAGCGCTGGGTGGTGGCCGAGGGCCTGTACAGCATGGACGGGGACCTGGTGGACCTGGTGGGGTATGCGGACGCGGCCGAGGCGGCGAATGGGGCGCTGCTGGTGGACGAGGCGCACTCGGTGGGGGCGATCGGGCCGCAGGGGCTGGGGGCGTGCGAGGAGGCGGGGATCGCGGACCGGGTGTTCGCCCGCATGGGCACGCTGGGCAAGTCGCTGGGGTCCCACGGGGCGTTCGCGCTGTGCGACGCGGACGTGCGCGAGCTGCTGGTGTCGAGCGCGCGCAGCCTGCTGTTCACCACGGCGCTGCCGCCGGCCTCGTGTGCCGCGGCGCGCACGGCGTTGCAGCTGATGGTGGAGGACGACGCGCGGCGGGGGCGGCTCGCGCGTAACGCGCGGATGTTGTGGAACGGCGTGCGTGCGCTGGGGCTGGCCACGAGCCCGGCGCCCACGGCCATCGTGCCCGCGGTGGTGGGGGCGGAGCGCGATGCGGTCGTCGCGTCTGCGCGGCTGCTCGAGCGTGGATACTTCGTCCGCGCCATCCGCCCGCCGACCGTGCCGCCGGGGACGAGCCGGCTGCGGTTCTCGGTGTCGGCGGACCACACGACGGATCAGATCGAGGGGCTGCTGTCGGTGCTGGGGGAGATCGCGCCGGACCTGCCTCTGGGCGCCGCGCTCTCAAAGGAGTAGAAAAGGGTCTGCCCCATTTCGAACGGTCCCCGCGCGGGGGCCGCAGGAGCGGATCATGCCAGCGCCCTTCGACTTCCCCACTGCCGCCGATCTCAGCCCCTTCCCCCCGGGGACCGCGCAGCAGCACGACGAGGCGACGCTGCGGGCCCTGCGCGACGACGACCGGCGCCTGCTGTGGAAGCCGTTCACGCAGATGCGGGCCTACGAGAAGGACAACCCGCTGATCGTGGAGGAGGCGCTGGGGTGCTGGCTGCGCGACACGGACGGGCGGGAGTACCTCGACGGCGTGTCCAGCCTGTGGGTGAACCTGCACGGCCACCGCCGCGCCGAGATCGACGAGGCCATCACCGACCAGCTGGGCAGGGTGGCGCACTCGACGCTGCTGGGGCCGACGAACGTGCCGGCGGTGGAGGCGGCGCGGGAGCTGGTGAAGGTCGCACCGGGGGACGAGCTGACGCGGGTGTTCTACAGCGACTCGGGGTCCACGGCGGTGGAGATCGCGCTGAAGATGGCGTTCCAGTACTGGCAGCAGTGCGGGGACGCGGCCGGGGTGAAGCGCACCAAGTTCGTGTGCCTGGACGACGCGTACCACGGCGACACCATCGGTTCGGTGAGCGTGGGGGGCATGGAGCTGTTCCACGGCATCTACCGGCCGCTGCTGTTCCACACGGCGCGGTCCATGGGTTTCTACTGCTACCGCTGCCCGGCGGGGCGCGAGCGGCCGGACTGCGGCCTGGCGTGCCTGGATGCGCTGGAGAACGTGTTCGCCGAGCACGAGGGAGAGGTGGCGGCGCTGGTGATCGAGCCGGTGATGCAGGGGGCGGCGGGTATGCGGATCTACCCGCCCGAGGTGATGCGCGGCGCCGCGGAGATCGCGCGGCGGCACGGCGCGCTGGTCATCGCCGACGAGGTGGCGGTGGGGCTGGGACGCACCGGCGAGATGTTCGCGTGTGATCTCGCCGGGGTGGAGCCGGACCTGCTGGCCGTGGCCAAGGGGCTCAGCGGTGGGTACCTGCCGCTGGCGGCGACGCTGGCGACCGAGGCGATCTACGAGGCGTTCAAGGGCGAGCATACGCAGTACCGCACCTTCTTCCACGGGCACAGCTACACGGGGAATCCGCTGGCGTGCGCGGCGGCGGTGGCGAGCCTGAAGCTGGTGCAGGCGGAGGGGTTCTTGCCGCGAGTGAGAGAGGCTGCGGCGCACTTTGCGAAGCGGCTGGCACCTCTCGAGGAGCTGCCCCACGTGGGCGACATACGCCAGCAGGGGCTGATGGCCGGGGTGGAGGTGGTGCTGGATCCGGCAACCAAGGCGGGCTTCGACCCGGTGATGCAGACGGGCGCGGCGGTGTGCATGGCCGCGCGGGCCCACGGGGTGCTGATCCGGCCGCTGGGGGACGTGGTGGTGCTGATGCCGCCGCTGGTGGTGTCGGACGACGAGCTGGACCTGCTGTGCGGGGCGCTGTACGCGAGCGTCGAGGCGGTCACGGCGGCGCGGGCCGAGGAGATGCGCGGATGAGGACCCCGGCGGCGTTGCTGGTCACGGGTACGGACACGGGGGTGGGCAAGACCGTGGTGGGATCGGCGCTGGCCGCGGCGTGGCGGGCGCGAGGGCTGCGGGTCGGGGCGTACAAGCCCGTGGAGAGCGGTGTGGAGGAGGCGCCGGCCGACGGCACGATGCTGTGGCGGGCGGCGGGGAAGGTCCAGGAGCTGCGGGAGGTGTGCCCCACGTGGCTCGAGGCGCCGCTGGCGCCCCCGGTGGCGGCGCGGGAGGAGGGAGTGACGCTGGACGTGGCAACGTGGGAGGCGCACATCGCGGCCATGCGACCGCGGTTCGACCTGACGCTGGTGGAGGGGGCGGGCGGGCTGCTGTCGCCCCTGTGGGAGGGCGGCGATGCGGCCGAGCTGGCGCGGCGATGCGGCCTGCCCGTGCTGGTGGTGGCGCCGGACCAGCTGGGGGTGATCAACCAGACACGGCTGGTGGTGCACGTGCTGCGCAGCCTGGATATCGAGGTGGCGGCGGTGGTGCTCAACCGGATCGCGGGCGGCGAGGTGGACCCGTCGTGCGCCACGAATCGCGACGAGGTGGCGCGGTGGGTGGACGCGCCGGTGGTGGGGCCGTTGCCGTTCGGCGACGCGGACGATCCGGACGCGCTGGCGCAGGCCCTGGCGGCGTGCGAGGGGGCGGCGGCGATCCTGCCGGAGTGATCATGGGAAACGACGAACGCCCCACCGACGCCATCGGCCGCAGCGGCGAAGCCAAGCGCCGCATCGTGGTGGACATGTTCGACCGCATCGCGCCGCGCTACGACACCATGAACCTGCTGGTGTCCATGGGGCAGACCGGGCTGTGGCGGCGGCGGGCGCTGGCCGGGCTGGACCTGCCGGCGGCGGCGCGGCTGCTGGACGTGGGGTGTGGGACGGGATCGGTGCCGCGCTTCCTGCGCGGGCGGCGGCCCGACGTGACCGTGGAGGGCATGGACCCGTCCGAGGCCATGCTGAAGCGGGCGCGAGAGCTGGACGGACAGACGACGTATTTTTGCGGCGACGCGGCGGCCATCGATCGTCCCGACGGCCATTACCAGGTGGTGACGACGTTCTACACGACGCGCAACTTCGCGGACCTGCGGCCGGCGCTGGCGGAGATGCTGCGGGTCCTGGCGCCGGGGGGCACGCTGCTGGTGCTGGACTCGTTCCCGCCGACGCACCGCTGGGTGGGCGCGGCGCAGAAGGCGTGGCTGGGGCACGTGGTGCCGTGGGTGGTGGCGCCGTTCACCGACGCGGACGCCTACCGCTACCTGGGCCGGAGCATCGAGGCGCACGTGAAGGTGGAGCAGCTGGGGCAGATGCTGAAGGAGCTCGGCTGCGACGAGGTGTCGGTCGGGGCGTTCAGCTTCGGGGCCGCCCACTGCGTGCGGGCGCGCAAGGGGGCGTGACCCGGGTCACTTCCCGAGGGGGAGCTGCAGGCGGTGGCGGACGGTGGCCTTGCCCGGTCCCTCGGGCAGGGGGAACTGCAAGGTGGAGGCCTGCTCGCAGGCGCATTCCCACAGGGACCGCTCCTTGAGCATGGACGCGGGCTGGACCGAGCAGTACTTCACGCGTCCGAAGGGATCCACGTCCATGTCGATGGTGACGGTCCCCGGGCCGAGCCCGGCCTCGCCGCCGGCGTGCTCGTAGCAGTAGTGCAGCTCGAGGCGGCGCGTGTCGAAGAGCTCGGCGACCAGCTCGGGGGCGACAAGTCCCTCGGGGGTGTACCCACCCGACGGGGCCTGGCCGCCCTTGAGGAATGCCACGACGAGGCGGCCGAGCTGGCCGCGGTTGTTCAGGTCGTGGCGCAGGGACTCGGCCTTGGCGAGGTCCTCGGGCACGAAGGCCTCGTCGGTGGAGCCGGTACGGATCTGCTCGGCGCGGCCCCGCAGCCACTCTTCCAGGGTCGCGCCGTAGTAGGCGAACACCGAGTCGCTCGACTGCGCCCGCCCGAAGAAGGCCGTAGCGCTGGCCTCGACCTCGAGCCCCCACAGGGCGGTGGCGTGGAGGAGAAGGAGCTCGGGCGGGGGATCGGAGACGGCGCCGGCATACGCGCCGAGGATCTCGTCCACGGCCTCGAACTCGCCCTCCAGCAAGGCGGACGGCAGGCGCACGGCGGTGAGGGCGTCGAGGTCCTCGTTCATCAGGCGCAGGGTCCACGTGGAGGCCGCGAAGCGGGTCGTGTCGTGGGCGGCCCAGTACACCCGCAGCTCGGCGAGCTCGTCGAGGTCGACCTCCCCGGCGTCGTAGCGCTGCTCCAGGGCGGCCCACTCAGCCGAGACGCGGGAGGAAAGGGCCACGGCCCCGTTCACGGCGCGCTGGGTGGGCCGGGACAGCGCCTTGTCGCGGGGGACCTTGTTGCGGGCGCCCATCAGCGCCGGCGTTACCGCCGCCAGCAGGGCCGCGATCAGCAGGGAGGAACCGCGCCTCCGGAAGGGACTGTGCATGGATTCAGTGTACCCGGCCGGATTCGGAGATCCACCCGGCCGGGCCGATGTGTCGTTGCGGGGACCCGGGACGGCGGATAGTCTGCCGGACCATGAAAGTGCTCATCGCCACGTTGATCTGTGCCCTGCTGCCCGCCGCCGCACTGGCAGCGGACGCGAACCAGCCCCACGACCACCAGGGCGTCCTCACCCCATACGAGGGCACGCCGCCAGTCATCGAGCTGTCCGACAAGGACCTCGCGCGGCTGGCCAAGGGCAAGTCCGTGATGGTGCCGATCCAGGAGGCCGCGGGCGCGGGACGTGGGCTCGCCATCCAGGACATCGAGGCCAGCCCACGGGTGGTGTGGAGCCGCATCGTCTCGTACGACCGTTACCCGAACTGGGTCAACTACGTGTCCGAATGTGAGATCTACGAGCAGGCCGGCGACCGCATCAAGGTGCGGTTCGTGCTCAAGGGGTTCGGCTTCAACTTCGAGTACTACATCGACCACGTGTACCGGCCCGACCAGGGGTACATGACCTGGACGCTGGACTACACCAGGCTCAGCGACTTCGACGACTCGGTGGGCTACTGGTTCGTCGAGGACCACCCCACCAAGGAGGGCTGGACGCGTCTGTACTACTCCGTCGAGCTCCAGGTGAAGGGCAACGTGCCGGAGTTCATCCAGGAGATCGCCACCAAGCGCGGCCTGCACGAGGCCACCCAGTGGGTCAAGCGCGAGGCCGAGGAGGTGGCCGGCGACTGAGTCAGCGGACCGTTCGCCCGTTCCACGCGACGGGCCGCGGGTAGGTGAGGCGGCGCAGGATCTCGTCGAGCAGGCCGTGCCCGGCCAGGGCGGCGACCGCGGTCAGGTTGGCCAGCACCTCGGGCGGGATGTCGATCACCGCCACCTTCGAGTCTCCCCCGTCGTGCGCCTCGAGCATGATCAGGCCGCGCTGTCTGGGCCCCGCGCGCACGCTGCGCGGGTCGCGAGGCAAGTAGCTGAAGAACACCTCGGTGCTCATGCCGGCGCCCCCGCCTCTGCCGCGGGCAGGGAGGACTGCCTGGGCGCGCCGCCGCCGTTGCTCGGCTGCTTTTCCTGTGACGACGCCGGCGACGGCTCCTGCTCGATCCCGGCCGCATGCAGGACCTCGGTGCGGATGGCCTCGCAGAGAACCGGCCGCTCCAGCAGCGCCTTCCACGCAGCGTCCTTGCCCTGACCCAGCCGCTCGCTGCCGGCCGAGAACCACGAACCGCTCTTGGCCACCTGCCCGATCTCCAGGCCCAGATCCAACAGGTCGGCCCCCGCCGAGATGCCCTGGCCGTAGTGGATGTCCACCAGCACCTCGCGAAACGGCGGCGCCATCTTGTTCTTGACCACCTTGATCCGGGTGCGGTTGCCGATCACGTTGGTTTCCTTCTTGATGGCCCCGATCCGGCGGATCTCGATGCGCACCGACGAGTAGAACTTCAGCGCGTTGCCCCCCGTGGTCACCTCGCCGCTGCCGAACGTCACGCCGATCTTCTGGCGCAGCTGGTTGATGAACAGCACCAGCGTGCCCGTCCGCGACACGTTGGCGGTGATCTTGCGCAGCGCCTGGCTCATCAGCCGCGCCTGCAGTCCCACGTGCTTGTCGCCCATGTCCCCTTCGAGCTCCGCGCGCGGGGTGAGCGCGGCCACCGAGTCCACCACGATCAGGTCGATGCCGTTGCTGCGCGTGAGCAGGTCCACGATCTCCAGCGCCTGCTCACCGCAGTCAGGCTGGCTCACCAGCAGGTCGTCGGTCTGTACGCCGAGCTTGCGCGCGTACTTCGCATCCAGCGCGTGCTCCGCGTCCACGAACGCACACGTGCCGCCCGCCTTCTGCGCCTCGGCCAGCGCCTGCAGCGTCAGCGTGGTCTTGCCCGACGACTCCGGCCCGAAGACCTCGACGATCCGCCCCCGCGGCAGCCCGCCGATCCCCAGCGCCACGTCCAGGGACAGGCACCCCGTGGACACCGTGTCCACCACCAGGTTCGCCCGGTCCCCCAGGCGCATCACCGTGCCCGCCCCGTAGGTGCGCTCGATGGCATCCAGCGCGCCCTTCAGGCCGCCACCCTGTTTCAGTTGACTCATGATCGTTCCTCTCCGGCCGCGACCGGCCGCTGATCCCCCTCCTCGGGGGATGGTTCGCACCCGACGTCCAGCGCGAACGCCTGGGCTCGTTGGTTCTCCAGGGGGTGGGCCCCCACCCTCAGGTCGATGGCGTGGCTTACGTGCTCATCCGCGATCGACTCGAGGTCCTGCAGGTCCGCCAGCGTGCGCGCCACACGCAACACCCGGTCGTGCGCCCGCGGTGACAGGAACCCCTCGTCCACTGCCTCGCGCAGCAGCGCCCGGCTCGCCCGGTCCAGCCGGCAGTGCTTCTCCATGTCCGCCTTGGTCAGCCGCGCGTTCGACCGCATCCCGTTGGGCCGTCCACCCAGCCGGTGCAGCTGACGCTCCCGCGCCGCCTCCACCCGGTGGCGCACCGCGGCCGACGACTCCCCGCCCTGCTCCGCCCCCAGCTTCTCGTAGGAGATCCGCGGCACCTCACCGAAGATGTCGATCCGGTCCAGCAACGGCCCGCTCATCCGTGCCTGGTACATCTGCACCTGGTGCGGGTTGCACTGGCAGGCCCGGTGGCGGTCCCAGGCGAACCCGCACGGGCACGGGTTGGCCGTCGCAACCAATTGAAAGTCTGCCGGGAACGTCACCCGCTGCGACGCCCTCGCCACCGACACCTGCTGGTCCTCCAGCGGCTGCCGCAGCACTTCCAGGGCCGACCTCGGGAACTCCGGCATCTCGTCCAGGTACAGCACCCCCAGGTGCGCCAGCGTGATCTCCCCCGGCCGGATCGGTACCCCACCCCCGGCCAGCGCCTGCGCCGTCACCGTGTGATGCGGCGACCGAAACGGCCGGCTCGCCACCAGCCCCGTGTCCAGCGGCAGGATCCCCCCCACGCTGTGTATCCGCGTCACCTCCAGCGCCTCTTCCCGCGTCAGCGACGGCAGGATCGTCGGCAGCCGCCGCGCGAGCATCGACTTCCCTGTACCCGGCGGCCCCACGAACATCAGGTTGTGGCCGCCCGCCGCCGCCACTTCCAGCGCCAGCCGCGGCCACTCCAGCCCCCGCACCTCGCTCAGGTCCGGCTCCTGGAAAAACCACTGCACCGGCCCCGCCGTATCGTCCTGCTCCCCCTCCCCTTCCCTGTCCCACTCCAGGTCATCCACCCCGTTGAGGAACGCCACCACCTGCGCCAGCGTCCGCGCGCCCACCACCTGCAGCCCGGACACCAGCTCCGCCTCCGCCCGGTTCGCCCGCGGCACCACGATCCCCCGCAGCCCCACCTCCCTCGCCGCCAGCGCCGCCGCCAGCACCCCCGGCACAGGCCGCATCACCCCGTCCAGGCCCAGCTCCCCCAGCATCAG
>CAZLEO010000066.1:0-35455 GCA_964558555.1 uncultured Rickettsiales bacterium
CGATGTCAAATCCATAGCGATGGTGGGTGGGCCCGCACGGTGCCCGCACGGTGCCAGGCGAATCACCCCCGCACGGTGCTGCCCGCACGGTGCCCGCACGGTGCCCCCGCACGGTGCCAGGCGAATCACAGGGCCCCCCTCAGGGACAATCCTCGCCGCCGCCGTTGCCGAAGACGGAGGTGTTTCCAGCGACGTCGATGGCCGCGGCGATGTTCTCTGCCTCGGCCTGGTCGAGGCACGGGTTGTTCTGGATGTACAGGTCGAGCCCCACGGTCTCGAGGTTCGTCAGCCCCGCGATGCTGGTCAGGGAATCGTTGGAGCGGATGGACAGGTTCCATTGCACCGTCGTGAGGCTGGTGAAGCCGTCGAGGTCGGTCAGGGCCGGGTTGTCGCTGATCAGCAGGCCCTGGCCGATCCTCTCCAGGCTCCCCAGGTCGATCGTGCTGAGGGAGTCATTGCCCGTGATGAAGAGTTCCTCGCCCACCTCGCCGAGGATGGGTAGCACGAGGGCGGTCAGCGCGTCGTTGTCCGCGATCTCCACCCCCCAGCCCACCGCTGTGATGTTGGCCAGCCCGGCGACGTCCGGCAGCGCGTCGTTGTCCTCTATTTCGAGGCTGGAGCCGAGGGAGGTGACCCGGGACAGCCCGTCCAGGCTCGACAGGGAGGGGTTGGAACGGATGTACAGACCCCATTCGATCCGGTCGACCCCGGACAGCCCGTCGAGGTCTGTCAACGCATCGTTCTCGTCGAGGTGGATCGAGCGCACCGAGGTCAGGCTGGGGAGATCGATGCTCGCCAGCGCAGTGCTGGGGCCGATGTCCAGCGCCTCGGCGACGGTCAACCCGGGGAGGTCGAGGGCGGTCAGCGCGTCGTTGTTCCAGACCTCGAGGCGCCCGACCGTCGTGAGCCTGGGCAGGTCCACATCGATCAAGGAGTCGTTGCCCACGATGTGAAGACCGTCGAAGAGATCACCCTCGCCGACGGCCTCCAGACCGCCGAAATCGAGGGCGGTCAGCGCGTCGTTGCCGAGGATGTTCAGGCCGTCGCCCACCACCGAGAGCTCGGGCGCGTGGACGTCGACCAGGGCGTCGTTGTTGTGGACGGTGATGTCCCGCGAACCGAAGGTGAGCCGGGGTAGGTCGATGGAGTCCAGGGAGTCGTTGGAGGTGAGGTTGATCGTGGCGTGGGCGCCCTGCAGCGCGGGCAGGTCGAGGCGCTCGAGCCAGCCCTGGTCGTAGGCGCGCAGGAAGCCGTGGAGTTCGTCGCACGCCCGGACCTCCGCGATGTCGGGTTCGCCGAGGAGGTTGTTGTCCTTGGTGCACGGAGAGCGGAGGTCGTCCTCGGAAGGGCAGCTCGCGGCGACGACGAGCACGACGAGCGCGACGAATACGTAGACCCTCTGCACAGGAATCCTCTCCCGGTGCCGAGGATATCACCTGTCGTCTAGAGCCACCCCCGCGAGACCTGGCAAGACGATCCGAATTCCGGATCGGTTCGAGCACTCGACCCCCATGACCGGCGACAGCGATCCGGAAGGCGGATCGATCGGCTCGATCATCACATGCTCGCGTTGAGGTGACCGCCGCCGCGATCCCGTTTGGGCTGTGACTCCTGGTTGTACAGGCTGAGGATCATGTCGCGCTTCATGTCGAGGTGCTCGAAGAGCATGCGGGTGGAGGCGGACGAGAGGATGTCGGAGATGGCCATGTCCATGGAGGCCTGGGCGTAGTCGAGGTCCTCGATGCGGGCCTGGGCGGCGGTCTCGTTCTCGATGGCGTCGGACTGGTAGTTGATCACGTGGTCCAGGCGGCGCTGGGCGGCGCCGATCTCGGCGCGGACCGACGACGCGGAGGCGATGGCGGTGTCGAGGTTGTCCAGGGTGGTCACGGCGTTGGAGCGGGTGGCCACGTTGGCGCCGCTGAGGCCGAGGCCGACCACGGTGGCGTCGGCGGCGAGGCCGATGTCGATCTTGTCGTGCTCGGTGGCGTGGATGCCCACCTGGACCTCGATGGGCTCGCCGGCGAGCAGATCGTCGCCGCCGGTGAGGTTGTTGGAGATGGTGTCGAGCGCGGCGGGGATGCCGCTGCCGCTGCCGTCGCCGATGACGTGGATGCTTCCGCCCGTCTGGGTGGTGATCTCCGAATAGCCGCCAGCCTGGTTGACCGGGGCGATGACGTGCACGACCACGCCGGCGGCAGCGATCTCGGCGGCCACCTCGGCCTGAGTCGGGTCGCCGGGGATGACCTCTATCTCGCGGCCGGTGTCGGTGATGACGATGATGTGGTGGGCCACGTCATCGCGCCAGGTGAAGTCGTCGTTGTCGCCGTTGAAGTCGTCGGCGCCGGACGCGTTGAGCATGGCGGACCAGGCGTCGATGGTCCCCCCAGCCAGTGGGAGGCCAGCCAGGGCGCCGTCGAACCCGCCCCCGCCGATGTCGACGACCTTGTCGACGTTGTCCACCGGATCGAGGCTGGACCGCATGGCCGCCAGGCCGAAGTCCACGTCCACGCCCGCGTCGACGAACGCCTGACGGAACGACGAGATCTCGGCCAGCAACGTGGCGCGTTCGCCGCCCATGGAGCCCGACGTGTCCAGGATGAAGCCCACGTCCACGTGGGCCTGGGCCAGCAGGGGGATGCCGTTGTAGGTGGTGGTCCAGGCGGTGGAGTCGATGGCGCCGAGCAGCTCGGTCACCTCGGCTTGCATGTAGGCGCGCTCGGCGTCGCTGACGGTCTCGGACGCGGCCTGCATGGCCAGCTCCTTGAGGCGGATCAGCATGACCTGGATCTCGGCCATGCCGCCGTCGGCGAGGTCCACGGCCTCCTGGGCCGTCTCGGCGTTGGTGCGGGCGACGCGCAGGCTGCGCACGCGTGAGTTGAGGCTGGTCGAGATGGCGAGCCCCGCGGCGTCGTCGGCGGCGCGGTTGATGCGGCGGCCGGAGGAGAGCTGCTCCACGGTCTTTTGCCGTGAAAATCGTGCGCGAGCCATGTGGCGCACGATGTTCAGCGTGGTCGAATCGGACCAGGCAGCTCTCAACGGCACTCCACACCGCCGACCTCGCCCCCGCACCTCATGGCGCGGTCGCGGCTCGGCGGTCCGACAAGGATTCGCACCGTCGACGTGGGATCGGATCCCACGCCGCGGCAGTTCACTGGGCTACGGCTTCACGACGCTCGTCGGCCTCTCCTCCGGGCGCACGGGCGCCCTCGGCGCGCAGGTCGGCCCTGCGCCCCTGATCGGGGTTCACACAGATCCCTCCGTTCGCGCGGCGATGCCCGCGTACGGATGGTCGATCCCGCCCGATCGAGGGCTGTCGTCGGGGCTGCGCGGGCGCACCACGGCGTCCACGCGGGCCTCGTTGCCCCTCGTCAGGCGGATCGTGCCCCACACACCACCGTGTGCAGGGAGCTGGTTATTGGCCTTGCGTCTGCGTTTCAGGGCGGGATTGCCGTGAACGCGGCAACCAGACACACACCCCAGAACAGACGCTTCCGGCTCTCTCCCTGGGTTATCGGCGTTCTGCAGTGGATCTTGAGGGCCCTGGCCGCGTTAGGATCGCGACATGGCCTTCGTGAACATGACCACCGAGCAGAAGAAGATCACCTACAAGGGGCTGGCTGCCTTTGCGGTGGCGTGCCTGGTCATCGCCTTGGGCATGCCGCTGCGGGGGCTGTTCTTCAAGGCACCCCTGCCGTTCACCGTGGTGGTGCCGATCTTCTTCGTGGCCGCGGTGGCGCACAGCTTCTGGCGCATGGGCTGGCGGCGGATGGTGGTGTTCCTGCCGCTGAGCCTGGTCGTGTGCACGCTGGCCGAGCTGATCAGCACCTACTCGGGCTTCCCCTTCGGCGAGTACGTCTACAACACCGACCGCGTGGGCGCGAAGATCCTGTGGACCATCCCGTGGACCGTGCCGCTGGCCTGGTTCACGATGATCTACCCCAGCCTGATCATCGCCAACCTGCTGGTGGACGGGCACCCACGCACGGGCTCGACGTCCATCCCCAAGATCTTCCTGATCGCCGCAGTGGGCGCCGGGGTGGTCACCGTGTGGGACCTGGCGCTGGACCCGCACATGGTCAACTACGAGTCCGCGTGGACGTGGCGGTACTCGGACACCTGCTGGCGCGGAACGTGTGAGGAGCGGTCCGCCGACCTCCTGTGCACGCGCGACTGCAAGGCCGCGTGCACCCGACCCGAGACCCGCGGGCAGTGCCGCAAGCGACAGAAAAAGGCCGGCGGGGACGTGGACATGTCCCTGTGCGACCGTGAGTCGAGGCTGACCCGCTTCGTCACCCTGTGCGCGGCCCAGTGCGAGACCGCGGCCAGCGACGGCGTCCTCGAGGACGCCTGCGAGGAGCTGATCTCCGAGGCCGAAGGGGTGGTGGCCGAGGCCGAACAGGCGCCTTCGGGCGGGTCGCCGGCGCCCAAGGCCTCGCTGCTCCACCTGTGCAAGGAGATCAAGGGCCGCGACAACTGGAAGCTCGCCTGTGAGCGCGAGTGTTGCGATCAGGATTGCCAGGATGCGTGTGCCGCCGCCGTGCCCGTGGACAGCCACGACGACCTGTGGTGGGCCGCGCAGGGCGGCAAGGCCTGGAAGGTCGGCGACGCTGCCGTACCGACTGTGCTGCGCGACAAGGTGGGGTTCTACTATCAGCAGGGCTGGTACTTCTGCATCCCGTTCTCCAACTTCTACGGCTGGCTGTTGACGTCAGGGCTGGTGTTCCTGCTGTACGGGTTCGCCAAGCGCTGGTGGATCGTGAAGTGGGAGCAGCGGGCGAGGCAGAAGCGCTCCGAGGAGTTCCAGCTGGCGTGGTCCCACGCGGTGCCCGACGACCTCAACCTGTTCCCCTCGGAGGGATCGATCCTGCGCCAGGCCATCCGCAAGGCCACGGTCCTGCCCCAGCTCGCGGAGCTGGACGTGAAGCTCGAGACCTCGCCGATCACCAACGTGCAGAAGCTGATCACCCTGGGCGGCATGGGCATCTACTTCAGCGTGTCGTGGTGCAACGTGCTGTTCGCCTACCCGTCCGGGCTGGTGCTCATCGCCCTGTTCGGCATGTTGATCCCCCTGCTGGCCGCCATCTTCCGGCTGTACGCCTGGAAGGGGGAGACGGCCAACCTCGATCGGATGTACGAGCGGGCGGGGGACTAGGGATCTACGGCGCTGCCGGGATCGGAGAGTACTGCCCCCCCGGCGTGCGGAACCACTCGAAGTAGGTCTCGGGATCGTCGGTCCAGCCGATGCGCCACCCGCTCAGCGGCCCCACCTCCAGCTCGTCGATGTCGTACGAGGTGCGGTGCATGATGTCGTCGCCGAACAGCTGGGCGGCCTTGCGCGCGCGGTCGGCGCCCTGCTCGAAGGTCTCGTACAGGTCCCACGCGCCGAACAGGTGCAGGGTCTCGTGGGCGATGGAGGCGGGGGCGAGCTCGTTGCCGTCGGGGTACTCGCGGTAGAGCATCGCGCCCTCGAGGAAGTACATCTCGCGGCTCATGCCGTCGGCAAAGGACATGGAGTAGCCGATGCCGGAGACGTTGGCGTACAGCAGCACGACCACGTGGTCGCAGTCCTTGTACTTGGCGGCCCACTCGTGCATGGCCTGCGGATCCGAGTAGCCGGCCTTGCTCAGGACCTTCGAGACCAGGTCCACCGGCTCGTCCCCGGAGCCGTCGCCTTGCACGATCTCGTCGATGACGATGTCGGACTTCTCGCCGAGTACGCCGCGTTCGAACTCCAGATCCACGTCCTGGCGCTGCGCCTGGCCGACCATCCACTTGCAGGCGATCTCCTGCTTGAACAGCATGCGGTCCTTGGCCACCGGGTCCCACGGCGCGTCCGGCGTGGAGATGAACACGGCCAGCGCGTAGACCCGACCGCTCATGGTCGAGGCGCTGCCCGCGGTGCGCGTGTCGAGGTCGTAGCCGGCCCAGGCGGGGCCCAGGTACACGACGACCGCGACGAGGGCCGCGATGGGGAGCCAGCGATGGGATCGCGCGTTCATGGACGTCGTTTCCTCATCCTCACTATCCTCGACACCGACCGCGGTGCCAAGTTTCCCCGGGATCTCGTCGAGGCGGGGCCGGCGCTGGACACCCGGGCACCGGCGGGTTTAGCTTGATCCACCGCACGGGGTGGTGAGGAGCACGAAGACCGACATCATGCACGGCACGACGACGACACAGGGATTCGTGGGGTGGATCTGCCCGGCAGCCCTGTGCGCGCTGGCCCTGGTCGCGTCCCCGGCCCACGCCCGCATCGGCGTGATCACGCCGGTGGGCGACGACGGCGTACCCCTGGAGTTCCCCGACGACCTGCCCGAGGACAGCGGCGAGGTCCTGCCCCTGACGTGGTCATTCGTGGGTGAGCAGGTGCCCCTGGTCGTGGCCGGCGCCCGCCTGAACCAGGACTGCCCGGGGGGGACGTCCCCGGTCATCGACGACGTGGTGGACGAGGCGCTGCGGCTGATGACCGGCCTCGACGCCGAGACCGCGGTGGACGTGCTCGACGAGCTGGTGGACGAGCTGCCGTGCCTGGAAGAGCCCGTCAGCTCCCCCGAGATCGCGGACATCTTCTACTACAAGGCCGCCGCCCTGGCGTTCCTGGGCGAGGACGAGTCGGCGCGCTGGGCCATGCGCACCGCCGTGGCCGTCGAGCCCTCCCTGAGCCCGGACGAGAACCTGCCGGGCAAGATCAACACCTGGCTCAAGGAGGAGCAGGCGCGCGGCCGCGACGTGATCGGTGTACGGCTGCGCGTGCCCGCGGAGATGACCGTGCTCGTCGACGGCCAGTCCGAGGAGCCGGAGCTATCCCTGGACGGCCTGGGTCTGATCCAGTGGCAGACCGCGGACGGACGCTGGCGGTCCGGCGTGCTCGAGGACGTGCGCGAGCCCCTGGTGGTGAGCACCCCCCTCGGCGTGCAGGTGAGGCTGGAGTTCCCCGACGATCCCTACGTGCTGCCCCTCGCAGCGGCCCTGGGTGAGGCCCTGTACCACCCCATGCGCATCGACCAGGCCCTGTTCTGGGACGGCGGCGACGGCGCGGTCGTGTGGGACTCTCTGGACCGGCAGGCGCGCTGGATGGATGACGAGGCCGGGGCTGGCGGCACGACGCGTCCGCGGCCCGACGACGCCTTCTCACAGCGGGACGACCACTTCCGCTTCGCCCTGATGGGGGGCGTGGCCCACTTCGACTCCTTCCCCTACGTCACGGCCGGGGCGGACTGCACCATCTTGCTGTACGGGCGGCTGTCCTTTGCGCTGGGCGGCGACGCGGCGTTCCCGCTGACCGAGTTCCAGGATCGGCGGACCGTACCCATCTTCCACACCGGCTTCAGGCTCCGCCTGGGGCCGCTGGCGATGAAGGCGCACCCGTTCCTCGGGGTGTCCTTCCGCGGCGGCATCAAGGAGGAGGTCGCGGGCAAGCCCACGGCCATGCTCGGGGGCTCCGCCACGGTGGGCGTGGACCTGCGCCCAATGAAGCACATGGTGATTCGCATCGCCGTGGACGGCGGAATCCTCGACCGGCGCGGCCTCGTTCATGCGAGAATTGGCTTCGGCTTCGGCATCTGACCCGACCGCGGAGTCATCGCCGGAGCCGTCGCGATCATGGAACAGCTGGGACGATACCGGCTCCTGGAGGAGCTGGGCTCGGGCGGCTTCGCCGTCGTGTACAAGGCCGAGTCGGTGGGCGAGGATCGCTCACTGGTCGCGCTGAAGTGCCTGCATTCCAATCTCACCCACGAGGATCCCGGCTTCCTGGAATCGCTGCGCGAAGAGGCGCGCATCTGCTCGCTGATCCACCACCACAACGTGGTGCGGGTGTACGAGCTGGCCTACGACTACGACGTGCGGGGCGAGCCCCAGTACTACATGGTCATGGAGCTGGTGGAGGGCCTGACCCTCGAGGCGCTGACCTGGATGACGGCCAAGGCCGGCGTGCGGCTGCCCGCGGCGGTGTCGCTGGATCTGATGGCCCAGGTGGCCGACGGCCTGTTCCACGTGCACACCCTCACCGACGCCCAGGGCCGGACGGTGGGCATGGTCCACCGCGACCTCAAGCCCAGCAACGTGCTCGTGGACGGCAACGGCGTCTCCAAGATCCTCGACTTCGGCATCGCCAAGGCCCTGGACAGCTCCGGCCCCAAGACCGCCACGGGCATGACCCGCGGCACGGCCGCGTACATGGCGCCGGAGCAGGCCTTCGCGCGGCAGCTGACCCCGGCGGCGGACCAGTTCGCGTTTGGCGCGCTGCTGTTCTTCGTGACCGTGGGCGAGCCGCTGATCCGCGCGGACACCATGGCCGCGGAGTTGCTGTCCGTGGTCAACACGCCGCCCGAGCACCGGGTGGACGAGGCCGACGCCGTCATCCCGGGCCTCGGCGAGATCATGCTGCGGCTGCGCCAGCCCGATCCCGAGGACCGCTACGCCTCCATGGCCGAGGTGGCGGCGTCCCTGCGCGCCCTGCGCCAGGCCCAGCCGCTGACGGTGGCCACGGCGTCGTACCTGCGGTCGCTGCTGTCGGACCCGCGGGCCAAGGTGTCGCGGAACGAGCTGGCGCGCATGCGCGGTCGTGGGTCCGGCCCGGTCTCGCTGGTGACCATGGACCACCTCGGCCCCCAGCAGCTGGATCGCTCCGGCGTCCTGGTCACGCCCGAGGAGGCGGCCCTTTCCTGGGCCCAGGAGGCCGGCGAGGAGCTCAGCGTCGCCGATCTGGATCCGCTGCCCCTGGTGCCGGACGAGCGCGAGACCATGGTCATGCCCAGCGCGGAGACCGAGGCCGTCACCGATCCGGTGGTCTCGGCGGCGGTCCCGCAGGCCACTCCCACGGACGCGGTCCCGCGGGCCACGCCAGCGGATGCGGTCCCTGCAGCGCCCGCGCCCACGCCCACGCCTGGCGCGACGACTGAATCGATCCCGGATCCGTTCGCCGCCCCGGTGCCGCAAGCCACCCCCACCGAGCCCGCCCCGGCGGCCGAGGAGGAGGGCGGCATGTCCGGCTGGATCTATGCGCTGCTGCTGTTCCCCCTGCTGGCCCTGCTGGTGGGGGTGGTCCTGCTGGCCATGGTCCGGCTGTGGCAGACCGGCGACCAGGAGCTGCCGACCGAGCTGGCGCAGCTGGGTACCCACGATCCGCAGCCGGAGCTCATCACCGCCGCGCCCGACCGCGGCGATATCCGCGTGGAAGAGGACGAGACGATCACGCCCGCCGAGGTGGCGGAGGAGGTGACGCCGGAGGTCCTCGAGCCGGCGACGCCAGAGGTCGATCCGGCGCAGGAGCAGCCCACCCCGGCGCCGCCTGAGCCCGCCACCGAATCGTCGGACCGTCCCGAGCCCGCCACGCCCGAGCCCGCCACGCCCGAGCCGCCCACCCCCGAACCCCCGCCGGTCCAGGACGATCCCCCCGGCCCGGCCCAGCTCGGGGCCCTGCGCCTCAACGCCTACCCCGCAGCGCGCGTGTACGTGGACGGCGAGTTCGTCGGCACGACCCTGGAGACGGCCAAGGGCATCGAGCTGCCGGCGGGGGATCGCGAGGTGCGGCTCGTGCGCTCGAGCGACGGCTACGAGCAGACCATCCACGTGGTCATCAAGGCCCGCAAGATCCTGCCCATCGCCTTCGAGTGGGACGACTCCTGATCCTCCAGATGTCGCCTCAGAGGACCCCCAGCGGCACGTCGATACGCTCGGCAGCGTAGTTACCTGCGTAGCCCCCCTCCGTGGCGGAGTGGACCATCACCTGCCAGGCCTTGCGGCCGTCCTCGGTGACCTCGAACAGGGTGCTGGTGGTGTCGAACTCCAGGACCGTGCCCGCGGTGATCAGGGTGTTGCCGTTGTCGAGCCGGTCCGCGTCGCCCCAGAACGACGTGAACCAGGGATCGTCGGCGAGGTCCCCGGGGTACTCCCAGACGATGGAAGCGGTCCCGGCCTCCTCGTCCACGGCGTACTGCAACACGCGCGAGTAAGGCCGCTGGGGATAGATGCCGTTGTCGTACAGCAGGACCGTGCCGTCGGGCTGCAGCTCGGGCGCGTGGGCGACCTCCACCCAGGGCTCGTCGTGCTCCCCCTCGAACGCGAGATCGCCACCATCGCCCAGCGCCCATACCAGCTCGCCGGAGGTGCGGTCGATCTTGTACAGGGTGGCGTTGACCAGGGAGTTGAACCAGACCGCGTCCCCGTCCATCAGCGCCATGTTGCCGTGGATGTGTTCCTCGGATGCGCCGGGGATCCAGTCGGTGGAGTCCCACGACCACACCACCTCGCCGTCGGGGGAGCGCTCCTCGATCACGTCGGTGACCACGCTGCCCACCTCGTCGAACACCAGGGTGAGGTGGTTGCCGTTGTCGATCTCGCGGTAGGTGTGGTGGCTGGCGCCCGGGGCGAGGAACACGTCGGGCTGGGGTGTCCCCTCCCAGTGCACGCGGCCGCCGAAGTCCACCTCCACCGGGCCGAGCCCGGGGGCCAGGTCGCCGCCGATGAGCACGCGCCCCGCCTGCGTCAGCGTGACGTCCACGTCGGCCAGGGCGGGCTGGTCGCCCATCTCGTGGTACCACACCAGGCGTCCGTCCAGGTCCAGGGCCACGGCCACGGAGGGGGAGAGGATGCCGTCCACCACCAGGTTGGTCAGGGTCCAGCCGGGCTGGACGAGGTCCTCGCGCAGCTCGGTCAGCTCGAACTCGATCCCGAAGTCCGGCGGCGACCCGGTCTCGTACTCGAGGGGCTCGCTGCGCCGCTCGACGCCCTCGTCGTCCACGGAGACGGCCTGCAGACCGTAGGCGACCCCGCCGTGCAGGCCGAACACCGCGACCTCGTGGTCCGTGGTCGGTGACTCGTCCTCGACGAAGTACGCCAGCTCCCCCCCCTCGCCGAACTCCACGCGCGACGTGGACGGGACCTCGGTGGTCCAGCGGACCACGCAAGACAGGACGTTGACCTCGTTGGGTTCCACGGTGGGGTCGAGGGGGGGCGTCGTCTCGGTGGGCGCCTCGCAGCCCGCGAGCCACAGCGCGGCGAGGGCGGCGGGTCCGACGAACGAGCAGCGCTGCGTCACGAATCCCACCTTGTCTCCCCCGGTGCGGCGCGTGGACGCTATCCTGTCCCCCGCGCAATGACAACCGCGGGGGAGCCGAGGAGAGCCACCATGCCCCTGTACCTCGTGCAGCACGCCCTGGCGTTGACCGGTGACCAGGATCCCCGGCGCCCCCTGTCCGAGCAGGGGGTCGCCGACGCGACCCGCATCGCCGAGGTGGCGGCCGGTTACGACGTGCAGGTGCGCCGCATCTGTCACAGCGGCAAGCGGCGCGCGCGCCAGACCGCGGAGATCCTCGCGCGCCACCTCGAGCCCTCCCGGGGGGTGGTGGAGATCGCCGGGCTGGAGCCCATGGGTGACGTGGCCGCGTTCTCGAAGAGCCTCGCGGGCGAGTCCAACCTGATGCTGGTGGGGCACCTGCCGTTCATGGGTCGGCTGTGTTCGTACCTGGTCACCGGCAGCGCGGAGACCCCCGTGTTCCGCTTCCAGAACGGCGGCATCGTCTGCCTCAGCCGGCTCCCGGACACGGGATCGTGGGTGATCAAGTGGGCGCTGATGCCCGAGGTGGGGTGAGGGCGCTCACCAGTCGAGCCGGATCTCGTATCCGCCGGTCTCCCAGGGGCCCGACGACGTGGCGACGATGGTGTAGACGCCTGCCTCGAGCACCTCGAATTCCAGCCGCGCGTCGTCCTCGTCGTCGCCGCTGTCGTCGTCCTCGGCGATGACCTGGCAGTCTCCGTCCAGCAGGTACAGGTACGGGTCCAGCGACCAGGTCTCGTCGTTCATGGAGATGGTGATGGTCCAGCCGGCCTCGGCCTCGAACTCGATGTCGTCGTAGTAGTGGTCGGCCCCGGCCGGGCCGTCCGACGCGTCGGACCAGCTCGACAGGGTGTACTCGGACCCGCCGGGCACCGTCAGGGTGTTGTCGTCGAGGTAGCAGTAGTCGCCCAGCGGGATGTCGTCGAGGCCGTCGCAGTTGGAGTCCACGCCGTCGCCGGCGGTCTCGGGCGCGCCCGGGTAGACCGTGGCGTCCTCGTCGTCGCAGTCGTCGCCGCCGTCCACCCCCTGCCAGTCGTGGCCGTCTCCGTCCACGTCGGTGTAGTCGCCTTCGGTGCAGTTGTTGTCGATGCCGTCGTAGGGGATCTCGGCGACGCCGGGGTTCACCGCGGGGTCCTCGTCGTCGCAGTCGCCCATGCAGGGGGGATAGCCGTCTCCGTCGGCGTCCACGTCCTCCGGCGTCTGCTGACCGTCGCAGTCGTTGTCCACGCCGTCGCAGAGCTCCTCGGCGCCGGGGTGGGTGAGGGGATCGTTGTCGTCGCAGTCGCCGGCCATGACGGTGAAGCCGTCGCCGTCCACGTCGAGGGGGGGCGCGGCGGAGTCGTCGTCGTCGTCGCCCGGGCCGGTCGGCGCGAGCTGGACCACCACTTCGGGGCAGCCCAGCAGCAGCAGCAGGCCGGTGAGCGCGGCGAGGATCGTGCGGCTCATCGGGCCTCCATCAGGAAGGTCACGCCCACACCCAGGCGCAGCAGGGCGGGATCTCGGGCGAGCAGTGTGGTGTCGTACAGTGCGAAGGTCCGGCGCTGTGCGTAGATGTCGGCGCCCACCTCGATGAAGGGCGCCAGCCACGGCGTCACGCGGTACCGCACGCGCCCGGCCGCGGCCACGGCCGCGTCCAGGTGGGTGTCGCCGGCGCCCTCCTCGGCGGGCGCGTAGCCCAGCTCGAGCACCCGCCACACGTCCAGCAGAACCCCCAGTTCGAGCTCGAGTTCGAGGTTGTCGCGCGGCAGCAACAGGGACACGGCCACGCGGCCAGGCCAGCGCCCCAGGCGCGCCTCGCCCACCTCCAGGTCCACGGGCTGGACCACACCCATGCCCGCGGTCACGGTCACCCGGCGGGCGATCTCCACACCCGCGCCCACGGCCACCCCCTGCAGGAAGGGGCCCTCGGACGAGAGGATGAAGGGGGCCCACCGCACCGACAGCAACATGGCCACGGGCACGCGCTTGCGAGGTGGCGGCTCCGCGACCGGCGGCGCGGTCACGCCCGACTCCGTCGGGACCGAGACGGGGCCGATCAGCGTCGCCAGCTCCGAGTGCAGCAGGGTCGCCACCACGTCACACTTGGCCAGCCAGCCGTCCCCCTCCTTGGGGAGCTCCCGGACGCGGACCTGCTCCCCCAGCGTCGGCGTCATCAGGGTCAGGTGGTCGAGCTCGGGGGACAACCAGGCCACGCACAGGGCGGACTTCTCCGTGGCCTGGGCCATGGCCACGGCGCCGTCGAGGGAGCCCTCGACCGACGCGATCTCGACGATGACGCCGAGGGATGAGACGTGGGCCTGGACCGCGAGCAGCAGCTGGGCCTGGCTGGCCTGGTCCAGGACGCCCGTGGGCACGCCGAGGACCACGCGGCGGATGCTTGTCGCGTGCGCGGGGGACGCGGTCAGCGCCACGAACAGGCCGATCAGGCACAGCATCACGGCTGTCGTGGGTCGAAGGTGAGCAGGGCGCGCCTGCGGCCGGGGTGGCGTGATCACTGACCGGTGCAGGCGGCGAGGCCGGCCTGCGCGAAGTCCGCCTGCGGCGAGGAGGGCCAGCGCGCGAGGAGCTCCTCGTAGTCCAGGGCCGCGCGCTCGAAGTCGCCGCTGGCCCGGTGGGCATCCCCACGCAGCCGCAGCATCTCGGCGCGCGCCGAGCTCTCCGCGTGGTGGTGGATGAACTCGGTGGTCTCGAGGATCACCTCCGGCGCCTGACCCAGCTGGGTCAGCGCCCGCACCCGCCCGATGCGCGCCTCCTCGGCGAGCACACCGGACGGCGCCTGGGTCAGGTAGCGGTCGAACCGCTGCAGCGCCTGCACGGGCTGGTCCAGGGCGCTGAGCTCGATCTGGCCCAGGGTCACCAGGCCGTTGCGCGCCGCCGAGCTGTCCGGGTAGGTGTCGATGATGCGCTGGTAGACGCTGCATGCGCTCCGGTACTCCCCGGCCCGCTGGTGGGCGTGGGCGAGGCTCGTCAGGAGCGCCAGATTATCATCCGTGTCCCGCATGTCGGCAACCGCGACCGCCTCCTCGAGCAGGGCGGGCTCGTCGGCATCGGACGGGGACTCCACGATCGCCTCGACGGGGTCTTCCGGCTCGGGTAGAGCCATGGTGCCGTCGGCCTGCAGTTCGGGCAGGTCCAGCACGTCGAGGTCCTGCTCCAGGATCTCCCAGGAGACGGCCTCGGGGAGGGCCTCGCCCACGACCATCTCCTGGCCAGCGCTCACCCGGCCCACCCGCTGGCGGCTGGTCGCGTCGAACACCTCGACCAGCCCCTCGGTCACCCGCACCAGCTCACGGCCGTCCGATCCGACCTCCACGGAGAAGATGGTGCCGAGGGCCTCCACCAGGACCGAGGGGGTTTCGACGACGAAGCGGTAGCCCGGGTCGTTGTCGCCGACCTCGGCCACCACCCGCCCTCGGTCCAGGTGGAAGTGCGCCCCGTTCCGATCGTTGTGATGCTCCACCACGTCCGCGTCGTCCGCGAGCCACAGGGCCGTGCCAGGCGCCGCGCAGGTGAGGGCCGGCTCGGCCGGCAGCTGCGCAGGGACCTCGACCGCGACCTGGGCGGGCGCGGGGAGGTGGTCGGGCTCGACGTGGGTCGTGGGCGCGATCAGCTGGAAGACCAGCCAGGCCGCGGCGGCGCCGCAGGTGGTGGCCAGGGCGGCCGCGCCGAGCCAGGACCGACGGTGCGGTTCGGCCTGCGGCGGCCTCACCGGCGCCTTGCCGGTGAGCAGGCGACGCTCCAGCATGGGTTCCAGCGGTGGCAGCGGTGTCTCGCTGATCGCCCGCTGCAACCCCGCGAGCAGCTCGCTGCGCTCGCGGCAGTCGTCGCAGCAGGCGAGGTGCACTTCCAGCACCTGCTGCTGCTCGGTCGTCAGCGGGTCCACGGCGTCGAGGAGACGCCGCGCACCCCTGCAGTCGAACATACTCATCGTTCCCCCTCGAGCAGGACCAGCTTGCAGGCAGGGTCCTTGCTCACGCGGCGCACCAGCTCCCGTTTTCCCCTCAGGAGCCGCTTGCGCGTGGCCTCGAGCTTGATGTCCATGATCGCCGCCACCTCGGCCACCGTGTAGCCGTGGACCAGGTGGAGGACCAGGGGCAACCGCTGCCCCGGCTTGAGCTTGCCGAAGTGCTCGGACAGGCGTCCCAGCAGCTCGGCCCTCGCCACCTCCGATTCCGGAGTGACCCGCGGCGTGCCGTCGTCGGGCGGCAGCTCGTCCTCGAACCAAGGCAGCCAGGTCCAGCGCTGGCGCCGGAAATGGTCGCGCACCACGTTGATGGTGACGCGGTCGGCCCACACGAAGAAGCTCGACTCGCCGCGGTAGCTGTCGAGGCGGGTGAAGATCTTGGCCATGGCCGTCTGCACCAGGTCGTCCTGGTCCGAACCGAAGCCGTAGGACATCATCACGGTCCGACGGACCCTGGGCAGGACGACGCGCGCGAGCTCGTCGCGCGCCATCAAGTCGCCGGAAACGGCGGCTCTGGCCAGCGCGCGCGTCTCCTCGGCGGTCACGGTCGTGGTGGTGTTTCCTGCCATCGCTCCTCCCTGGTTATGACGCATCCTCGCGCGCAGCGGGTACTTTTTTCATGCGCGATGGGGGTCACCAGGTGAGGTTCACGTCGATGGGCTCCGCTCCGGGGGTGACCAGCAGGTAGTGGTTCTCGCCGTCTTGCCACGCCACGTTGCCGTCGGCCTTCAGCTGCACGGCCTTGAACTCCATGACCTCGCCGACGCGGAGGATCAGCTCCTGGACGAAGCCGCCGTCCGCCGGGGTCATGGGGCCGTGGCCGTCGGGCGGATTCCAGTTGCCCAGGGCCGGCCCGTTGCCCACGACGCGAAGCTGGGTGCCCTCGGCGGGATCGAGGCCGTGGAGGTGGACCCTCACGGTGCGATGTGTGGGTTCGGAAGGGGCCGCGGCGAGGGCGGCGAAGTCGCCCCCTTCGGGTGGGTCCAGGGCGATCAGGCGGATGGACCCGGGCGGCGAGATCAGGACGTCGGCGGGGACGGGGCGGTCGTCCAGCAGGTCCTCGGCCCCGGCCGCGACGGCCAGCTCGGGCGGTGTCTTCCACTGCACCGGCGTGGGGCCCCGGTTGACGAGCACGACCACGGCCTGCTCGTCCGTGGCCCGGGCGTAGGCCATGAAGTCCCCGTCCAGGGCCAGCAGCCGTGCGACGCCGCGCCTCAGGGCCGGGTGGTCCCGCCGCAGGGCGGTCAGCGCGCGGATCTGCTCGCCGAAGGGGTGGTCCTCGAAGCGCATGTCGCCGCGGTTGAGCGGCTCCTCGATCCCCTCCATGCCCACCTCGGTGCCGTAGATGAGGCTGGGGGTGCCGCGGGTGGTCAGCAGGAAGGTCAGCGCCTGGCGCACGGCCTCGGGATCCTCGTGGCACAGGGACGACACCCGGGGCAGGTCGTGGTTGTCCAGGAACGGCACGAGGCGGCCGGGGTCGTCGTACTCGCGGTCCGCCGAGAGGGTTGCGGCGATGCGCCCCACGGGCCGCTGCTGGCAGTACACGTCGAGCATGGCGTAGTGCAGCGGGAAGTCGAACATGGCCGAGAAGCCGCCGGCGCGGAAGGACCGCGACAGGCTCAGCGCGTCGCCCTGGAAGTCCTCGGCCAGCAGCTGGAAGCCGTCGCCGGCGTGGGCGCGGAGGTCGGCGGACAGTCGCGCGAGGAACTCCGGGCGCATGTGGCGCACCGCGTCGATGCGGAATCCGTCGGGGTGCACCTCGTCGATCCAGCGCAGGGAGGTCTGCAGCAGGTGCTGGTAGACCACCTCGCTCTCCTGGTTCAGGTCGGGCAGGCCGTGCACGCGGCAGTCGGTGAGCTGGTCCGGATCGTTCCAGTCGACGATGTCGCAGGTGGGGTGGAACCACTCGGGGTGGGTGCGGGTGAGGGTTGCGTCCATGGCCACGTGGTTGAACACCACGTCCAGCAGCAACCGCATGTCGCGCGCGTGCAGCTCGTCGGCGAGCTGGCGCAGCTCCTGCGCGGTGCCGAAGCGCGGCTCGATGGCGCCGAAGTCCTCCACCCAGTAGCCGTGAAAGGCGCCCCACTCGAAGAACTTGTCGGTGCGCGAGTCGAACACCGGCGACAGCCAGACCGTGCGCACACCCAGGGCCTGCAGGTGGTCGAGGTGGTCGATGACGCCGCGGATGTCGCCGCCGTGGAAGGCCTGCGGATCCGCCGGATCGATGTCGCCGTCGTTGCCTGCATCGCCGTTGGCGAAGCGGTCCACCATGACGAAGTAGATCAGGTCGTCGTCGGGGGGCGGGGCGGGCCGCCAGGGATCGGTCGCGCCGGCGGGGCGGGGCAGCCACAGCAGCATCAGCGCCATCAGCAGCAGGATCGGTCTCATCGTCGCGGGTCTCGTCAGCGGCACAGGGCGCCGACCAGCACGTCCCGGATGCGGCCGGCGGCGCGTCCGTCGCCGTAGGGGTTGTTCGGGGCGGCCATGGCGGCGTAGGCGTCGTCGTCGTCGAGCAGGCGCGACGCCTCGGCCGCCACCACCGCGCGATCCGTGCCCACCAGCTTCGCGCACCCCGCCTGCACGGCCTCGGGCCGTTCGGTCACCGCCCGGGTCACCAGCACGGGCTTGCCCAGGGAGGGCGCCTCCTCCTGGATGCCACCGGAGTCGGTGACGATGATCTCGCAGCGGTCCATCAGCGCCACGAACTGCAGGTACTGCAGCGGCTCGACGAGCAGGACGCGGTCGTGCCCGCCGAGGATGTCGTGCACCGGCCCCTTCACGTGGGGGTTGAGGTGGACCGGGTAGACGACCACCACGTCCGTGTGGGCCGCGGCGATGTCTTCCAGGGCTCCGCACAGCTGTTCGAGGGGGCGGCCGAAGCTCTCCCGGCGGTGGCCGGTCACCAGCACCAGGCGCCGGCCCTGAAGCACCTCGGCGGGTACGCCCGGCACGTCCGGCGGGTTCGCGCGAACCTGGCGTTGGGCCGCGAGCAGGGCGTCCACCACGGTGTTGCC
This sequence comes from uncultured Rickettsiales bacterium, assembly GCA_964558555.1. GTDB lineage: Bacteria > Myxococcota_A > UBA796 > UBA9615 > CAYRNR01 > CAYRNR01. Next base: position 18,038 of record CAZLEO010000066.1, read on the forward strand.
CGTCACGTGGATGGTGTCGTGGGGGATGCGCTCCGAGCGCAGGTTGTCCGCGGCGCCCTCGGTGGGCGCGAAGCACCAGCGGCAGATGGGATCCGTCAGCCGGCGGTTCATCTCCTCGGGCCACGGCGCGTCGAGGCGGTAGGTGCGCAGGCCCGCCTCCACGTGCCCCACGGGCACGCCCTCGTAGAACGCCGCCAGCGTGGAGCCGAGGCACGTCGTGGTGTCGCCGTGCACCAGCACCGCGTCCGGCCGCAGGTCGGCGAGCGCGGCCTGCACGCCGCGGACCACGGCCGCCGTCAGGTCTCCCAGCGACTGATCCGGTCGCATGAGGTCCAGATCCACATCCGGCGTGATGCCGAAGACGTCGAGCACCTGGTCGAGGAGTTGACGGTGCTGGGCCGTGGACACCCACACCGGATCCAGACCGTCGGCGTGGCGCAGCGCCGTGTACACCGGCGCCATCTTGATCGCCTCGGGGCGGGTGCCCACCACCAGGGCCACGGACGTCACGTCATCTCCGCGCGCAGGCCGGCGAGGTCCACGAAGAACTCGGGGTAGGACTTGGCCACGCATTCGGGCCCGACCACGTCCACGGAGGCCGCCGCTGCGAGGGCGGCCACGGCAGCGGCCATGGCGATGCGGTGATCACCGTGGCTGTCCACGGTGCCGCCGCCGAGCGGGCCGCCGCGTACCTCCATGACGTCGTCGTCGACGGTGATGCGCGCGCCGAGGCCGGAGAACTCCCCGGCCAGGACGGCGGCGCGGTCGCTCTCCTTGTGGCGCAGGCGGGTGCAGCCGTGGATGCGAGACGTGCCCTCGGCGTGGACCGCCAGGGCCACCAGGGGGGGGAACAGGTCGGGGCAGTCGGTGGCGTCGAACTCGAAGGCCCGCAGGTCGGCGCGGCGGACGATGACCGCGTGCTCGCTCGCCGACACGTCCGCGCCCGCCAGGTGCAGGGCCTCGAGGATGCGGCGGTCGGCCTGGGCCGAGTCGACGTCCAGCCCGGTCACGGAGACGTGGCCCGCCAGGGCGCCGGCCACGAGGGGGAAGGTGGCGCCGGACCAGTCCCCCTCGGCGGTGAGGTTGTTGGGGCGGTAGGCCTGGCTCCCGGGGACGTGGACGTGGCTCAGGTCGTCCGCGGCCTCGACCCGGACACCGAACCGCCCCAGCAGCTGCAGGGTCAGGCGGACGTAGGGTGCGCTCCGCAGCCCCTGGATCTCGAGATCCGTGTCGGCCTCGCAGACCGGCAGGGTGATGAGGAGGCCGGACACGTGCTGGGAGGTCTCCCGCGCGTCCACCATGGCGTGTCCGCCGCGGATGGGGCCGCGCACGAACATGGGCGGCCGCCCGCCGCTGCTGACGCAGGTCGCGCCCAGGGCCTTGAGGGGAGCCTCCAGCATGTCCATCGGCCGCTGCTGCAGGGTGCCCGACGCCGTGAGGAGGACCTCGGCGTCGAAGGCCGCGGCCACGGCGGTGAAGATGCGCAGCGAGGTGCCCGCCTCGCCACAGACCAGGCGGTCCCCGGTGGGCGCGCCACCGCCTTGCAGCACCACTCCGCCGTCCAGTGCCGTCACGCGCGTACCCAGGCCGCGGGCGACCCGGATCGAGGCCAGCGCGTCGTCGCAGAAGCTGCGCGATCCCAGGGCGACGGGGCCCTGGGTCAGGGTGGCGATGGCGGCCACGCGCTGGACCACGCTCTTGGAGGGCGGGGCGGCGACGACGCCGTCAACCGGGCCAGGTCTGATGGATTTCATCGGCGATCTTTGCGGCCACCTGCTCGTCCGAGCGGTGGCCCGTGTCCAGGATTAGATCCGCGGATCGGGCGTATGTGTGCAACCGGTCATCGAGTAGCTCGCGCAGGGCCCGGGTAGGGTCCTGACCCGCGAGCAGGGGACGTGTGGTGCGGTCCACGTGGGCGCGGGCCGCGCAGACCTCGGGGGTGGCCCAGAGCCACACCGTGGTGGAGCGCTCGCGGACCCGCTGCCGGGAGTCGGCGCGCAGCAGGGCGCCGCCCCCCAGGGCGACCACGGCCCGGGGCTCGGCGAGGGCCTGGGCCACGGCGGTGGCCTCCATCTGCCGGAAGCGGGCCTCGCCGAGGGAGCCGAAGATCTCGGCCACGGACATCCCCGCCTTGCGCTCGACCATCTCGTCCGTGTCCAGGAAGGGGATGTCGAGTTCCCGTGCGAGTTGCCGTCCTGCCGTGGACTTGCCGGTGCCCATCATGCCGGCGAGCACGACCCGCGCGGGAGGCTCGGGGATGGCGGCCTCGGCCATGGCCTGGGCCATCCGCGCCCGCGGCGGCTCGCGCCCGGTCAGCACGCGGAAGCCGGCCTCGGCCTGCCCCAGCAGCCACTTCCTCCCGCCGCCGTACTCGCATTCTCCGGCGTGGGCGACCTCGGCCAGGGCCGGAGACTTGTAGTTGGCGTCCAGGATCAGCTTGCCCGGGCGCAGCCAGTCGGACTCCACCGGGGCGACCACGGTGGGCAGGCACGAGAAGATGATGTCGGCGTCCTCGAACTCCTCGGGCGCCTCGGACCAGGTGGCCGCGCGCGTGCCCAGGGCGGCCGCGGCCCGGCAGGCTCGCTCGGCGGTGCGGTTGATCAGCACCACGTCCTGGGCGCCCCCGCGCACCAGCGCGAAGGCGGCCGCGCAGGCCGCCCCGCCCGCGCCGAGGATGGCCACGTGCTTGCCGCGCAGGGACGTCAGCCGCGCACGCCACATGGCCTCCACGCCCACGGGATCCGTGTTGAAACCGGACGTGCCCTCGTCGCGGAAGGTGATGGCGTTGACCGCGCCGATGCGCTGCGCCGCCTCGTCGCAGTAGTCCAGCAGGGGCACCACCACTTCCTTGAGGGGGGAGGTGACGTTGATGCCACGGAAGCCGATCTCGCGGGCCAGCCGCAACGCCTCCTCGGCGTCGTCCACGGCCAGCCGGGAGTAGATGGCGTCCAGCCCGACGGCGTCGAAGGCCGCCTCCCACAGCGATGGGCTGAGGCTGTGCATGATGGGCCGCCCGGTCACGGCGTACATCTCCGGCCGCTTCCCGGTACGGTCGTGGGTCCTGTCGTTGCTCGGCTCGGCCACCATACCCAACCTCTACCCGGTCCCCTCGGCGGCGTCCACCCGCGGATGGCAGGTTTGCTTGGGGGCGGCGACGGGGGGCACCGATCGAACGAGTGTTCGAATTCGATACACCGAATGCCGGAGATTGCGCCCGAGAGTGTTCCGTTCTGGAACAGCTCCCGGGCACGTACGACCTGCGCGAACGTTTTCTTCGACGGCACGGAACTTGCTGCCATCCTGTGTAAGGGAGCCTAGCACGCGTGCAAGTCGCCGCGTCGGCGACGAGCAGGAGGTCCGGTGGATATCCGGTTCTGGGGGGACGGTCAGCAGCTCGCCCCCACAGGGGTGATCGACCGCGTTCTGCGCCAGCTCGGGGACGCGGACGAGACCGGCGTGCTGTTCCTGCGGGGGAGCGGCGAGACCGACGTCGAATTCCACCTGCGCCAGGGTCGGATCGTGGGCTGCTACAGCATGGCCGAAGCGTGGCTGCTGGCCCGCCGCCTCGTCAGCGCGGGCGTGCTCGACCCCGCGGAGCTCGCCCTGGCCCTGACGTGCGACGACCTGCCCCTGCACGAGGCGCTCGACGAGTTCGGTCTGGTGGCCCCGGTGTCACTGCACCACGTCCTGCTGGAGCGATTCCGCGACAACTTCTACATGGCCTGCGCCACCCCCTGGCAGTTCATCGAGTTCCTCAGGCTGGGCAGCCTGCTGTTGCCCCCGTCCGCCCCGGGCGCGCTGCCGGAGTCGATGCTGGCCTACGTGGCGTCGTGGCGGCGGGAGGTGGGGGACGTGCTCGGGCGCCTGCGGCGGTCACCCCAGACACGGGTGCGCGCCATGGTCGACCCTCGCGAGCTGTCCGGTGAGGCGGCGGCAGTGCTCGGCAGGATGATGCGGGCGACGAGTCTCGGAGAGGTGGTGGCGACGAGCCCGGTCGAGCGGTACCGGACCCTGTCGGTCATCGCGCGCATGGCCGCGGACGGGAGCGTGTGGTTCGAGGGAGACGGCCCCTGCGACATGGGGATCCAGCGGTACTGGAGCTGGAGTCCGGCAGAGGGGCCATGGGGCATGAGAGATGAGGGCGGTCGAGTCGGGAGCACGACGATGGAGGAAGAGTGACCGACCCCTGGATGAGCGAGCTCAGAGCCCGCCTGGAAGATCGCCCCGAGGACCTGGACGCCATCTTGCTGGAGGTGGTCAACGAGGTGACGAAACGCCTGGGCGCCGATCGGAGCACCCTGTACCTCGTCGAGCATGCCAGCAAGCGCCTGGTCAGTCGTGTGGCCGAACGCTCCGAGATCGCCGAGATCCGCCTGCGTCTGGGCGAGGGGATCGCCGGCGAGGTGGCCCGCTCAGGCCGCGTGCAGCACCTCAAGGTGGGCGAGCGGCCGACTCCGGCGACCCAGCGGGTCGACGAGGCCACGGGGTACCAGACCCGGTGCCTGCTGGCCGCGCCCGTGCGCGACTCGCGATTCAACGTCATCGCCGTTCTCGAGGCGCTCAACAAGGTCGGCGGCGACTTCGACGCCCAGGATATCGAGCGGGTCCAGCGGCTCGCCGGGCAGGTGGGTGGGCTGCTCGAGGCGTCGAGCCTGCACCACCAGCTCGTGCCGGGCCAGTCCCAGGCGCTGGCGTTCAAGTTCAACAACATCATCGGCGAATCGCCGGTGATGCTGGACGTGTACGACCGCACCGATCGCGCCGCGCGCACCGACGTCACGGTCTTGCTGCGCGGGGAGAGCGGGTCGGGCAAGGAGCTGTTCGCCCAGGCGATCCACTACAACTCGCGGCGCCGCGACGCGCCGTTCGTCAAGGTGGACTGCGCGGCGCTGCCGGAGTCCCTGATCGAGAACGAGCTGTTCGGCCACGAGAAGGGCGCCTACACCAGCGCCGACGGCGACGCCGAGGGCAAGGTGGAGGTGGCCGAGGGGGGCACGCTGTTCCTCGATGAGGTCGGGGAGCTGTCCCGGGGTGTCCAGGTCAAGCTGCTGCGGCTGCTGCAGGACAAGACCTACCTGCGCATCGGCGGGACCCAACCCCGGCGCGCTGACGTGCGGTTCGTGTGCGCCACCAACCAGAACCTGGAGGAGGCCGTCGCAACGGGCGCATTCCGGCAGGACCTGTACTACCGCGTGCGGGTGGTGGAGATCGTGGTGCCGCCCCTGCGCGACCGCGGGCCCGCCGACCTGTGTCGCCTCATCGAGCACTTCCTCGCCGAGGCCTGTGATCGCCACGAACGTCAGGACCTCACGCTGTCGCCGGTGGCGGTGAAGACCCTGCACGCCCACGACTGGCCGGGCAACGTGCGCGAGCTGCTCAACAGCATCGAGTCCGCCGTGGTGCTGGCGCCCGGGGACGTGATCGGCCCGCAACACCTGCCCATCACCTCTTCGTTCCCGCTGTTCGCCACCCAGGAGGAGGAGCCTCGCGGCTCGGGCGACGTCTTCATCACCGACCTGCGGTCCCTGCGCGACGTGGAGCTGGACTACATCGCCCACGTGCTCGAGGCGATGGGCGGCAACCGCAGCGCGACGGCGCGGCTGCTGGGGATCGGGCGCAACACGCTGCTGCGCAAGCTCAAGCAGCTGAGCAAGAAGCAGGCCTGACGCGAATCACAGTCCCCCGAAGTACTCGTCGAGCAAGTGGCCCAGGCGCCGCTCCGTCCGGGCTGCCCGGCGGCACCATCGACAGGGTGGCGTCCACGGTCCTGCGGTAGCGTCCGGACAGCGGCGAGAAGTAGCGCTCCATCGCCGAGGGCACGAAGGCGGCGCCGGGGATGTGAGGTAGGCTGGGGAGACACCGGATGGGTGGCTCCTCCGGCGCGAGGACGCCCGGCACGAGGGGGCACGATGCCGAAACCACGGCTCGGAGCGGTTGTCTACAGCACGGTGGCGCTGGGCGCCGTGACCCTGCTGGCCGTCGCTTTTTGGTTCTTCCGGCTCGATGTCGGCAGCGCCGCGGGTGGAATTCTCGTCCTCCTGGGCATGTGGATACCGTACGGGGCGAGGCTCGTCGCGACCCGGACGGTCGATCGCGGTTGGTCGCCGCCGCTGCCGCTGAGGCAATGGGGACGACCGCGGATCGGCGTGGTCGCGGTCCCGCTCCTGGCCGTCTTCCTGATCTACGGTGCGGCCTATGCCCTGGCCGCGGTCCTGGGCTTCGAGCGCGGCGCGCCCACCTGGCACGGGGCGCAGCAGATCGCGGCGAACCTGGCCCTCAACGTTCCCCTGCTGATGCTCTTCGGGCTCTTCGGCAGCCTCGGTGAGGAGCTCGGCTGGAGAGGCTACCTGCAGCCCCGCCTGGACCAGGCCGGCGTCCGGGCCTCGCTGCTCATCGTCATCGCGGTGGAGTGGCTCTTCCACATCCCGTTCATCCTGTTCGCGGGGTACACCCTGTCGTCGTCCGTGGCGCTCTCCGTGGCCCTCTTCCTGGGCCTCAAGCTGGGCGCGACCCCGCTGTGGACCTTCTACACGTATCGCCTGCGCAGCATCTGGGTGGCGTGCCTGTTCCACTCCATCCACAACGGCGTCTCGCAGACCATCATGCCCAAGCTGCTGGGCGCCGGGGACGAGTTGATCCTCCAGGAGACGGGCGTATTGCCCGTGGCGGTCTACCTGCTGGTATCGGGCGCGGTGTTCGCGGTGTTGTGGATGCGGCGCGGTAGCTGGCGCGAGGTGGCGAAGGGAGCGGTCGGCGCCGGGCCGTGAATCGTGCCGCGCGGTGCGGCGCCGCACGTCATCGGGGCAGGATAGTCTCCCAGAGAGCCTGGCCGGCGTTGTAGGCCCAGTCGTAGTCCATGGCGCCGGTATCGGGGTCCACCCACCAGCTGTTGGCGAGGACCGCGATCGCCATGTCCTCGCCCGGCCGGTAACCCGCCCATGCCGAGTAGCCGGGCGAGCCTCCCGTGTGTCCCCACTGGGTACCCATGTCGTCGTCGATGATCAGCAGGCCGAGGCCGTAGGCATAGGAACCGAAGTCGTAGGGGTCCTCGACGAGCAGCGCGGCCTCGGAGGGTTGGAGGACGTCCCGGCCGAAGTACTGCAGGCTCCAGGTGGCGACGTCGTTGACGTTGGAGACCATCGAACCGGCCGCGCCGCCGCCGCTGGGGTGACCGTAGTCGGTGTAGTCCTCGTCCCCGATGTATCCCGAGACGATCTCGCCCCAGTCCTCGTCCGGGCCCGGCACGCGCGTGTCGTCCAGCGATAGCGGCGACAGCAGCCGGTGTTCGAACTGTGAACGCCAGGCGTCGGCCGTGGCCGTCTCGATCGCGAGGCTGAGCAGCACGTAGTTGGTGTTGGAGTAGAAGTAGCTGACACCGGGATCGAACAGCAGGCCCTGGTCCGCGACCAGCTCCACGAGTTGCTCGTCGGTCCACGGCCCGTCGGGATCGGCGGCAAAGCCGGCCGTCTGGCTGTAGTCGGCGATACCGGACGTGTGCATCAGCAGGTGGCGCAGCGTGATCTCCTCGCCCCGTTCGAAGTCGGGGTACCACTGCTCGAGCGTGTCCTCGATCGTCAGCGTTCCCTCGCCGACCAGCTGCAGCACGACGGCGGCGGTGAACGTCTTGGTCACCGAGGCGATCTTGAATGCGTCGTCGGTCTGCAGGGGGGTCTGGTCCCCCACGTCGGCCACACCGCTGGCACCTGCCCACAGGCGCCCATCGCCGGTGAGGATCGCCGCAGCGATCCCGGGGGACTCGTACTGCACTGCTACTGCCTCGAGAGCGGCATCCAGGGCTTCGGCGATCTGAGGATCGAACGAATCGGCGTCGTCGTCACCAGCAGCAGAGTCATCGTCGTCATCGTCAACGACGTCATCATCCCCGACGTCGTCGTCCGGCTCCTCGCCGGCCCCGGAGCAGGCAGAGGTTCCCAGGAACAGCGAGACCAGTACTAGCAGCCATGATCGCTTCACGGAACCACCCCTCCTCCCCCTCACGTCGGAGGATAGCACGGCGAACAGTGCCGTCGTGAGGGCAGCCCCCGCCCCCCGAAAAGGTGCCCCGAAAAGGTGCCCGAAAAGGTGCCACGCGAATCACAGCGGCACCCACCGAAAAGGTGCCACGCGAATCACAGCGGCACCTGGAAGATCCCTTTCATTCGGTTCCCGAAAAGGTGCCACGCGAATCACAGCGGCACCTGGAAGATCCCTTTCATTCGGTTCCCGTCGCCTCAGGTCGTTGGAGATCTTGGACGCACCAGTGCCTGGATTGAGGGGAGTCGTGGGAACTGTGGTTCAGAACTCAGTGACGACGACGACAGCAACCGCACTACGAGGGCGCGAGCGCGGCCTCGGACATTCGAATGAAGACCAGCGGGGGTGGAAAGCAATCCGAGGGGAACACCACGTCCTTGATCCCGTCGAGCCACCGTTCAGCCGCTGCTCGATACTCCTCTCCGAGCGCGCGCTTCTCCTGGACGAAGCGGATCCAGCGTTCGCGTTCAGTGGTGTGGCACGGTGGCGCAGGACTCTTCTTGATTGCCTCAGGGTGATCGTGGGGGTGCTGGGCCAGGATCTTGACAACACCGAGCGGGCGACGACGCTTCGCCTGGTTGGTCTTGCGGGTCTTCTCGACGATGTTCTCGACCATCGCCAGGACTCGGCAGCGGCGCTCCACGGGCTCGACATCCGCCCAGCACGGCATCGGGGTCAACTCGAACTCGACCTTCTCGGCGTACTTGTCCTCGTCGAAGTCTTCCCTTCGTCGTCTCGCGTACCACTCCGCGGTGCGGTCGTACCAGATTCCGGTCAGCGGAGTGCCGTCGAGCAGGGCGTGGACGCAGGTGGCTCCTGGCCATTCCCTGGGATCGGCGATCAGGCCTTCCTTGCACCCCTGCTCCAGGATGTACTCGAGCCGCTCGACCTGGGCGCCCTCGTCGAGGATCTCGATGTGGCGATAGCGCCGACCCCAGACCTTCTCCTTCCACCTGAACATGCGGCCGACTTCCCGGGCTGCGTTGCTGTTCAGATAGCACATGAACCTCGCGAGCAGGCGCACGTCTGGAACGGTGATGATCAGGTGGTAGTGGTTGGACGCGACGAAGAACGCGTGCACGGGGATGCCGTATCGGGCGGCAGCGCGGCCGATGATTCCCAGGAGTATCGAGGTGAGCGCTGGTGATGGTCGCAAGAGGTAGCGGCCTTGGATTGCACGGGTTGTGATCTCCACGACCGCGCCGGGGGGGACATGTCTGATGGGTCTGCTCATGCCCGAGTGACTCGCAAAGGCCGTGCCAGTCGGATTCTGATAGTCAAGTGACCGAAATCAATTCGGTTTTCGTTTTGTCGTTCGGACGTCCTCGAGTGCGGAGAACAAAAGACCGACCGAAAATCGGACGGGGTGACCGAAATCCGGTCTGTGAGTCCCTGTGAATCGGGTGGAACCTCGCCGGAGAACCTCGCCGGAACCTCGCCGGAACCTCGCCGGAGCAGGTCGGCCAGGCCGGCCACTACAGCTCGCGTCGCCGTGACGCCCTGACGCCCGACCGCGAGATCACAGCCCCCCGAGGTACTCGTCGAGCAGGTGACCCAGGTGCCGCTCCAGCACGGGGGCGGCGGCCAGCAGCACCTCTTCCTCCTGCTCGTGGTGGAACTCCATGAAGATGGGGAAGCTCACCTCGGTGGTCACGGCCTCGTCGGGGTTACCTGGCGGCACCAGCGACAAGGTGGCGTCCACGGTCCAGCGGTACCGACCCGACAGCAGCGAGAAGTAGCGCGGCTGGGTCTCCACCAGCAGCAGCAGGTCGGCGGCGGAGTGGTGCTCGGACAGGTAACCGACGCGGTGCAGGGTGCGGCGCTTGGCGGCGAACACCTCGGCGAAGTCGGCCTCGTCGAGCAGCTCCGGCGTCAGGTTGTGGCCCTGGAGGACCTCGACGATGACCGCGGTCACGTCATCGGGCACGCCCGTGATCTCGGGCTGGTCGGGGTAGGAGACCGCGGCCACCACCACCACGTCCAGGGGCGACGGGGCCTGGATGCCCTTGTCCTTGGGGATACACGAGACGGCCGACGTCATCAGCACGACAGCCGCGAAGACGCAGGTGTTTCTCAGAACCATACTTCCGTCTCCAGGGCGATGACGTGGTGCCAGTGCTGCTCCACGTTGCCGAACTCGTTGAACTGGTCGAGGGTCTCGACGAAGTTGTTGCCGAACGCGTTGTTCTGGTTGCTGTACTGGAAGCCGTACAGGATGCGCAGGGAGGGGCGCACGAAGATGCCGGGGCCCAGGGGGTTGAGCACGAAGCCGAACTTGCCCTGGAAGGTGTGGCGGGTGTCCGTGTCGCCGTACTCCAGGCCCTCGGTGTCGGGCATGCCGGCGGTGTTGGCGAAGATGCTGTCGGAGTGCTCGCGGTAGCGGTTGCCCTCGGTGGAGATCTCCCGCGCGGCGGTGCCCTCGGCGAGGAAGTGCAGGGTGCGGGTGAGGTACACCTGGGCGCGCAGCACCGTGGAGATGAACTGGCGGTCGTGGTCGGACGGGGCGATCTCGTTGTCCGTGTCCCAGTACTGGCCGAACACCAGCCCCCAGGCCAGGTCGAGGCGGCGCGGCACCAGCTGGAGTTGCATCTCGTTGCCGAGGTTGAACTGGTAGCGGTCGTTGGTCAGGTCGGTGATGTAGACGGTGTACTCGTCGCCGTTGTACGTCTCGGTGTAGTGGGAGTCGGGGTGGAGCCGCAGCACGTTGACGTACAGGCTGTTCCAGCGCAGGGGGCCGAACCCGCCGAAGCCGAGGTAGCCGATGGCCTTGAAGGATGCGGCGGAGCGGCCGACGGGATCGGGGAAGTAGTCCTCGCGGTCGGGGTTGTCCTGGACCCACGACTCCACTACCTCGCCGCGGATGTAGTCCTCGTACTCCACGTCGGGGGTCTGGTACGGCCCGTTGACGTTGCCGGTGACGCTGGGCTCGATCAGGTACGTGCCGCCCACGCCCAGCTCGAAGTGCTTGGCCGCGCTGACCCGGAAGGTGCCGCCCAGGGTCAGGATGGTGTTGTAGCGGCCCTTGTTGAGGTTGAAGCCGGAGTCGCCCACGCCGAGCATGAAGTCCACGGGGCCCTTGGCGAAGCGGGCGGACAGGCCGACGGTCTCGTAGAAGATCCGCGCGGGCCACATGTCGTACAGGCCCAGGGTGCCGAAGTAGGTGTCCAGGGTGCCCACCTGCCACGTCACGTTGGGGATGAGGATGTTGCCCGCCTGCACGTACAGCTCGGACAGCCGGATGTCCGCCAGGGTGCCGTCGCTGTGTGTGGCGTTGCCGATGGAGCCGCCTTCGACCTTGGTGTGGATCGACGTCCACACGTCGGTGCTGGTGCCGGTGGGCTCGAGCAGGTCCAGGCGCAGCTCCAGGGCGCCGTAGGGGCCCTCGTTGAGCAGGCGGCCGTGCAGGTTCCAGTAGCCGAGCTTGCCGTCACCGCCCTGGAAGTCGGGGCGGGTGGAGATGCGGAAGTACCCGGCCACGTCCGCGCTGACGGCGCTGGCGTGGGCCGGCAGCAGCAGGGCGGCCAGCAGGGTGATCGGGATGAGTCGTCGCATGGTCGTCACCCCCTTCACTTCTCGACGAAGACCACGATGGTCCGGGCCTTGACGGTGTAGGTGTCGTCGTCGACCTCGTTGTCCGCGTCCAGATCGATGTTGCGCGAGCTGTACGGGTTCACGTCCGGGTGCTCCTCGAACCAGCCGCCGCTCTCGTCGGAGCTGCCCGGCGTGTCGTACCACGACTGGGTGTCGATGACCTTGTACCAGGAGCCCGGCGGCACGCCGAAGTCGATGTCGAACTCCTCCATGTTGATCAACGCGGCCACGCGGTTGCCCTGCGTGGGCTCGTACAACACCAGCACGCTGCGGGATGACCAGTCGGCCGAGCCGGACGTGTGGGTGTCGTAGGGGCTGCGCCAGTCCACGTTCACCGCGTCGTACGAGGCCGGGGCCAGGGCTGCACCGTAGTCCTTGCGGAACTGGATCAGGTCGCGCACGAAGTCGTGCATCCGGTGGCGCTTGGTGGCCGAGTCGTTGGTCCACTCGCCCCAGCGGAACCAGTTGGCGTCGTTGTCCGATTGCAGCGAGTAGGCGTTGGTGTTGCCGAACTGGGTGCGCATCCACTCGTCGCCGCCGAGCATCAGCGGCGTGCCGTGGGAGATGAACAGCCCCACGAATGCGTTGCGCATCTGCTGGCGCTTGAGCGGCTCGTTGTCCATGCCCCAGTCGAACTCGCCGTAGCCGTGGGCGGCGTGGTACTGCCACTCGCACCACACGGAGAAGGGCTGGTCGCAGCAGATGGGGTTGACCGGCGAGCAGGCGTTGCGCGGCTCGTTGTAGCTGAACAGGTCGTACAGGGTGTAGCCGTCGTGCACCGTCAGGAAGTTGATCGAGTGCTGCGGCCCGCGGCCGTCGTCCCCGAACAGCGACGACGATCCCGTGACCGCCTCGCCGCCGTTGATGGACTCCCAGTACTCGCGCTCGTCGAGGTCGTAGTACCCCTCGTGGTTGCCCACGTTGTTGACGAAACGCCGCCACCAGTCGCGGAAGCCGCCGTTCCACTCGGCAAAGGCGATGTCCGGGTCGGTGCTCGACGAGGGGTAGTCGCCCAGGTAGTGGCCGTTGTTGCCGGTGTAGTTGGAGTGGCTGCCCCACGGCCACGGCTCGGCGATGAGGCGGGTGTTGTACTTCTGGATCGTCGGGTCGTCGGCGATCTCCTGCAGCAACGAGTTGCCGGGGTTCCACGTGTCGGGGTTGTTGGGGTCCTGACCGAGCACGGCGGCGAGGTCGAAGCGGAACCCGTCCACGTGTAGCTCGTCCACGTACCAGCGCAGGGAGTCGAGGATCAGCCGCTTGCCCGGGCGGTAGTTGGCGCGGAAGTCGCCCCCCACGCCGGTGTGGTCGATGAAGTGGTGCCCGTCCTCGTGCACGTAGTAGTAGGACTGGTTGTCCAGGCCGCGATACGAGTACAGGGAGGTGACCTCCTCCCACTGCACGTCGTAGCAGTCGGTCTCCGGGTCGGTGCCGAAGCAGAAGCGGTCCTCCCACAGGCCGCCCTCGCCGGTGTGGTTGTAGACCACGTCGAGGATCACCTCGATGCCCGCCGCGTGCAGGTTGTCGACCATCTCCTTGAACTCGTCGATCACCTCGTAGGGCTCGCCCGTGCGCTGGTAGCTGTCGGAGTAGCTCAGCTCCGGGGCGAAGTACGACAGGTTGGAGTAGCCCCAGTAGCCCCCCAGGGAGGCCTCCTTCTGGTGGATTGGCAGCAGCTCGACGGCGGTGACGCCGAGATCGGCGAGGTAGTCGGCCTTCTCGCCGAAGCCGCGGTAGGTGCCCGGGTGGTCCACCCCCGAGGCGCTGTTCTGGGTGAAGCCCTTGACGTGCACCTCGTAGATGATCAGCTCGTTGGCCGCGTGCACGCCGTTCTCTTCCCGCTGCTGGCGCCACTGCTCCTCGGACTCACTCCACTCGTAGTCGGACTGGACGATCACCGACTTGGCGCCCGCGGCGTAGGTGGACTGGTCCCGCCACGGCCCGCTGGCCACGGACCCGGCGTACCAGTCGTGACCCCGGTGGTACGCCTTGGCGTAGGGGTCGGTGAGCAGCTTGTTGGGGTTGAACCGGTTGCCGTGGGCGTCCGCGTCCGCGGTGAAGCCGATCACCGAGTGGGGGTAGAACTCCTCGGAGTAGTCCCAGTTGGGCCCCCAGGCGATGTACCCGTAGTGCTGGCCCACGCCGATGCCCTCCACGTACAGGTTCCACACGTCGCCGTAGCGCTCCATGAGGAACTGCTGGGCGGGCTGGGTCGACTCCGGATCCTCGAACAGCGCCAGCTCCATGCGGGTGGCGTTCTCCGAGTACACGCAGAAGTTCGTGCCCTCGTCGACGATCACCGCGCCCATGTGGTCCAGGTCCTCGATGGCATCCCAGTCGAGGGAGGGGGCCTTGGGCTCGGTGGCGTAGAGGGCCATGTAGTCGTCGTTGGCGCAGCCCAGGGCGGTCGCCAGCAGCACGGCTGCGGCAGTCCAGGCCGGGATACGCAGGGGGTGCAGTCTCTTGAGCATGGTTCGTCCCGTCGGTGGGGTGCAGGGGGGCTGATACCTCGACAGGGGATGCGGATCAAGTCTGCGCGCGCGTGAGCGGGGTGCGCGGGTGGGGTGAAAAGACGTGGCCGCGGATCAGGTCGTGCCGATCCAGTACATGAGCAGCCCGCCCCCGATGGTGAGCGCCGCGGCGACCGCCAGGGCCATCAGCCGCCCCTTCGCAGGGCTCGCGGGCTTCCCCTCGGACGCCAGCGCCGCGTACTTCTCCTCCACCAGCAGCGCGTCGCAGTCGGGGCAGCGGTTCACCAGCACGAAGAACTGGCCGCAGCGGGGGCAGACCAGCGGCTCGATGGGGTAGGGATCGTCGTCGAGGATGGCGGCGTCCGGCCGTTGATCGCGTCGCCGCTGGCGGATGCGGTCCTCGACGGCCTCGCGCTTGCGCGCGTTGGTCATGGTCGGGCCGTTTGGATGGATGCCTGTCCAGCGTCCCATGATTCGTACCTCCCGTAGGGATTACCTGTGGAGAGGTCGTCGTATTCCCGCGACCAGGGTCACGGCGGTGTCGGTGTCGGTCGATCCGGGCCTCTGCTAGTCTGGGAGCTGGAGGGATCAACATGGCGCGCTCGATTCTCCTGGCCCTGGCGGCGGGAGGGCTCCTGCTCACCGGCTGCCCCTCGGCCGGCGACGACGACGACGTGGCGGACGACGACGACTCCGGAGCTGCCGACGACGACACCGGCGACGACGACGTCGCTCAAGACGTGCTCACCGTCGCGGGGGGCGAGCCCTGCGGGTCCCTGGCGTCGGTCTACTGGATGCTCGTGGGCAAGTCGGCGAGCTACATCGTCGCGTCCACCGTGGACGACCACTGCACCAAGTTCTGGTCCGCCCACGCCGACTACGGCGATCCCGTGCTGGAGTCCCTCTGGGCGGCCTACGACGCGGCCTACGCAGCCGAGGACGGTCCCGGGAGCTGCGCGGCCATGGTCGCGTACCAGGAGCACCTGCTGCCGACCCAGGAGGCGATCTACCCCCCGGGCTCGTGCACGCTGATGACGGTCTCGGTGGGGCTGTCCGAGGCGCAGCCACCCGAGACGCTCTACCTGTACTTCGGCACCCGCGACTGGTCCGAGTGGATCGCCAGCACGTATGGCGACTGCAGCCAGGTGCAGACCTGGGAGGACTACCTCGCCATCGACGCCGGGTACACCAGCAGCTACCCGGCACAGACGTGGATACTCGCCGAGGGCGAGATCGGGGTCGAGGACCTCGGGGAGAGCACCTGGGGCGCGCACGCCAGCGGTCTGGTGCTCCGGCAGACCACCTACGGCCCCGAGGTGACCGTCGACTTCGACCTGACGGCCCCGCTCTGCTCGGAGGGCTAGGACACGAACAGCTTATTCGTCGCGAAGTTGGGATCGCAGCTGAGGTGCACGCCGAGGCTGCGCAGGCCCTTCTCGTCGCCCGGGGTGGGCAGGTGGGTCATGTGCATCTCGCAGCCGGCGAGGGCGCCGAGCTGGGCCACGGCCTCCTGGGCCACGGGGTTGGTGGTGGTGGAGGTGGCCAGGGCGATGAGCGTCTCCTCGAGGTTGAGGCTCAGGGAGTCGCCGCCGAGCACGTCCTTGCGCATGGTGCCGATGGCGTCGATGACGCCCGGGCTGAGCAGGTCGAGGCGAGACGGGATGCCGGCGAGTTCCTTGATGGCGTTGAGCACCAGGGCTGACGCGGCGTGCAGCAGCGGTGAGTTCTTGCCCGTGACGATGCGCCCGTCGGGCAGCTGGATGGCGGCGCCGCTGTACACGCCCCGGTGCCCCTTGTCGTCCTTGCTGCGGGCCTCGTTCGCCGCCTCACGGGAGGGCAGGACGCAGACGCGGTGCTCGGGCTTGAGCTCGAACTCCTCCAGCAGCATCTCGATGCGCTGGACCGAGGCCGGCTCCTCCTGGCCCAGGGCCACGTCGCAGGCGTAGCGGAAGTAGCGCCGCATGATCTCGCGCTTGCCCGCGTGCTGGGCCGCGTCGTCGTCGACGATGGCGTAGCCGGCGCGGTTGACGCCCATGTCCGTGGGGGACTGGTACATGGAGTCGCCGGTGATGCGCTCGAGGATGCGCCGCAGCAGGGGGAAGGCGGCCACGTCGCGGTTGTAGTTCACGGCACGCTCGCCGTAGGCCTCCAGGTGGAACGGATCGATGAGGTTCACGTCGCCGAGATCGGCGGTGGCGGCCTCGTACGCGGCGTTGACCGGGTGGCGCAGGGGCAGGTTCCAGATGGGGAACGTCTCGAACTTGGCGTACCCGGCGCGGATGCCGCGCAGGTTCTCGTGGTAGACCTGCGACAGGCAGGTGGCCATCTTGCCGCTGTTGGGCCCGGGCGCGTTGACCACTACCAGGGGTTTGGTGGTCTCGATGTAGGGGTTGGCGCCGTAGCCGTCGTCGCTGACCACACGATCCACGTCCGTGGGGTAACCCTCGATGGGGCGGTGCAGGTAGACCGGCACGCCGCGGCTCTGGAGCTTCTTGTGGAACGCGCACGCCGCGGGCTGGTCCTCGAAGCGGGTGATCACCACCGCCCGCACCTCCAGGCCCCACTCGCGCAGGTCGTCGATGAGCTTGAAGGTGTCGGCGTCGTAGGTGATGCCGAAGTCGGCGCGCATCTTGTTGCGCTCGATGTCGCCGGCGTAGATGCACAGGATGATCTCGGCGGAGTCGGCGAGCTTCTGCAGCAGGCGCATCTTCACGTTCGGATCGAACCCCGGCAGGACCCGCGACGCGTGGTAGTCGAACATCAGCTTGCCGCCGAACTCGAGGTACAGCTTGTTGTCGAACTGACCGATCCGCTCGCGGATGGCCGCGGACTGCTCGGACAGGTATCGATCGTTGTCGAATGCGATGGCGCGCGGGCTCATGGACGGTCCTCGGCGAGCATGGTTGGCGTGGAAAGCTCGCGCGAAGCCTATGGGGTCCCACGCGTACGCGCAAGCGCGCGCGGGCAAACCGCAGCCGGGCCGCAGCCGGGCGTGTGTCGAGGGCGGGTCCGGCCTAGAATCGGGATCTGGGAGGTGGGCCATGAGATTGCAGTGTTCCTACTGCCGCAGCTTCTTCGGGGAGGCCGAGCCCCTCGACGACGATGCCATCAGCCACGGCATGTGTGACGAGTGCTTCGATCACTTCGACGCGCAGTGGGAGGGGCAGGATCTGGAGGGGTTCCTGGACAAGTTCCGGTTCCCGGTGCTGGCGGTGGGGTCGGACAGCCGGGTCGTGGCGGTGAACGAGCACGCGTCGGCGTTCGTGCAGCGGCCTAGGAGCGCGTCGCGCATTGGCGCCTGCGGCGCCTCGCGCGACCGCTCCTC
>CAZLEO010000067.1:0-35434 GCA_964558555.1 uncultured Rickettsiales bacterium
CCCACCTCGGGTCGCTGTGATCCCGCCGAAATCGTCCTGTCTGGATCCACCCCCTTGACCCCCCACGCCGGGGTGATCAGACTGTCCCGCGTTCGACCCCTTCGCCCATGTTCGTAACTCGAGGTGGACCCCGGATCCGCCATCTCGCTCGAGGAGACGTTCCCATGGCCAGGCACAAGATCGCCGAAGGCAAGACCAAGACCATCTGGCTCGATCCCGACGACCCCAACCGCGTGCTGATCGAGGGCAAGCCCGACATCACCGCCGGCGACGGCGCCAAGCGTGACGTCATCGAGGGCAAGGACGTGCTGGCCACGGCCACCACGGTCAACTGCTTCAAGCTGCTGAAACAGGCGGGCGTGGACTCCCACTTCGTGGACTCCGTGGACGATCGCACGTTCCGCGCGCTGAACCTGGAGATGCTGCCCATCGAGGTGGTGGTCCGCCGCATCGCCACCGGCTCGTACCTCAAGCGCGACAAGGTCACGCCCGAGGGCACGATCTTCGAGGATCTCCGCGTCGAGTTCTTCTTCAAGGACGACGACCGCCACGACCCGCTGATGTTGTGGAAGGACGAGGGCCACTTCGAGCTACACCACCCCAAGCGCCCCGTGGGCGAGGAGCAGTACGAGAACCTCACCCCCGCGGACATCATCGCCGGCGGCACACGCGAGCAGTTCGAGGGCCACTACATGCCCTACCAGCGCGAGACCGCCATCCGCGTCTTCGAGACCCTGGAGAAGGCCTGGGCGCAGATCGGCGTGACGCTGGTGGACTTCAAGATCGAGTTCGGGCTGTACCGCGCCGAGGGCCGCGACGAGATCTACCTCGGCGACGTCATCGACAACGACTCGTGGCGCCTTTGGCCCGGCGGTGACAAGGCCCAGCGGATGGACAAGGACAACTACCGCGAGCTCGCAGACTCGGCCCAGTCCGCGCTGGCGGACGTGAAGAAGAAGTACGCGTGGGTGGCCGAGGCGACGACGCAGTTCGTCAGCTAGCTAGTAATTCTCGCCCAGCACCTCGAAGTGCGCCTGGGGATGGACGCACGCGGGGCAGGCCTGCGGGGCCTCCTCACCTTCGTGCACGTAGCCGCAGTTGCGGCAGCGCCAGGTCTGGGCCTCGTCCTTCTTGAAGACAGACCCCGCCTCCACGTTGGCCAGCAGGTCGCGGTACTGCTTCTCGTGCTGCTTCTCGGCCACGGAGATGGCCTCGAAGGTCATGGCGACGGCCTCGAAGCCCTCCTCGCGCGCCACGGCGGCGAAGCTCGGGTACAGGTCCGTCCACTCGTGGTTCTCGCCGTCCGCCGAGGCCAGCAGGTTCTCGGCGGTGGTGCCGATCACGCCGGCCGGGAACGCGGCCGTGACCTCCACGTCGCCACCTTCGAGGAACTTGAAGAAGCGCTTGGCGTGCGCCTTCTCCTGCTCGGCGGTCTCCGCGAAGATGGCAGAAATCTGGACGAACCCCTCCTTGCGCGCCGCGGAGGCGAAGTAGGTGTAGCGGTTACGCGCCTGTGACTCCCCCGCGAATGCGAGGAGCAGGTTCTTCTCGGTCTGCGTGCCCTTCAAGCTGTTCATGTCCTCTCCCTTCCCATGGGGCGACACGGGCCCTCACGCCCTATTCCCCCAGTTCGAGTTGTACGAGTTCGAGCGCCGTGTGCGCGGCGTCGGGGACCCAGCCCTCGACCACCTCGGTCTTGCCGAAGGTGAAGTCGAAGGACCGTGATTTGCCCGGGCGCAGCGGCGCGACCAGGTCCTTGGGATCCATGCGGTCCTTGGCGCCGTTGGCGTTCTTGGGTTCGCGGGCGACGAACCACAGCCGCTTGGTCCGCTTCTCGCCGCCCTCGGCGATCCAGGTGATGCGGAAGCGGGCGACCTCCACGGCCTTGCTGCCGATGTTCTTGACGGGGCACGACACGGTCCAGCCGTCGGAGCCGTTCTCGGCCAGGGTGGTCTCGCCGATCTCCAGCTGCGTGGGCAGCAGGTCCATCAGCGCCAGGCGGTCCTCGGCGGTCTTCTTCAGCGCCCCCTCGTCCCCGCGGGCCAGGAAGGCCTCGATCGCCTCGCGGGTCCCGGCCTCCTCGGCCTCGCGCCACGCCAGGGTCGCGGCCTGGCCGCGGGCCTCCTCCACGTGCTCGCCCTCCGGGTGCTCCGCCACGTACTGGTCATACGCCACGGACGTGTCCGCCTCGGCGGCGAGGTCCCAGTCGAGGGAGTCGAGCAGCCCCCTGGCGGTCTCGGCGTTCACCCCGTCGGGGTACTGGGTCAGGAACTCCCGGTAGCCCTCCGACGTGTTGGCGGACTTGGCCTTCTCGAAGGCTCCGAACTCGCCGCCGCAGGCGGGCAGGAGCATCAGCGACAGCATGGCGAGGCAGATCAGGTGCTTCATCGGGACTCCGCAGCAGGTTGTCCGGGCGCCGCAGCCCATCGCTGCGTCTCCGGGTGACGGGCACGATACCACTTTTATGCGCTTTGTCTTGTAATTGTACTGACCGGTCAGTACAATTTCGTTGTTCAGAGGAGGAGACGACCATGAACAAGCGCGGAGCACGCACACGCCAGCGGTTGATCGATGCGGCAGCCGAACTCATGGCCGCCGAACCGGCCGCGACCATCGGCCTGGAGCGGATCGCGCGGTCGGCCGGCGTCGCCAAGAGCAGCGTTCTGTGGCACTTCGGCAGCAAGGAGCAGCTGTACCTCGAGGTGGTGGATCGCTGGTTCGCGACGCTGCGCGAGGACATGGTCGGCGAGCTCGGTGGCGGGCGCGATCTGCGCGAGGTGCTGCCGCGGTTCGTCGAGTCGTACGCCGCATTCCTGCAGGCCAGGCCGGAGGCGAACACGGTGCTGTTCGCGGTGCTGTTCGGATCCGCGCGAGACGGCGCCCTGCGGCCGCGGATCGCCGAGATGTACTGCGAGTTCCGTCAGGCCTTCGTGGACCACGTGCGGCTGGACGGCCGGCCCATGTCCGAGGGGGACGCTGCGGTCGTGGTGGCCGCGCTGGATGGGCTCTTCGTGCAGATGTTCATCGATCCTCCAGGGTTCGCGCACGGTCCGGCGTTCGAGAGTCTGGTCAGGCTGGCGCGTGGCTGGCCGGCGACCACGGAGGGTGTGTCGTGAGCGCTCGGACCCGCTTCGGGATCTGCACCTTCTGCGACGCGTGCTGCGGCCTGCGCTTCGAGGTGGACGGGGACCGTATCCTCTCGGTTCGCGGCGACCCCGACGACGTGTTCAGCCGGGGGCACGCCTGCCCCAAGGGCCTCGCCCAGGGCCAGGTGCACCACGACCCGGATCGCTTGAAGAAGCCGCTGATCCGCGACGGCGATGGGTGGCGTGGGACCTCGTTCACCGAGGCGATCGACCTCGTGGCCGACCGCGCCGCAGCGCTGCAGCGCGAGCACGGCCCGGACGCGTTCGGCTTCTACTACGGCAATCCGACGGGCCACGACTACAAGGCCATGTTCGCCGCGGCCCTGTGGCTCAAGCTGCTTGGCAGCCGCAACGTGTTCTCGTCCAACTCCGTGGACGCGCACCCGCGCATGCTCGCCTCGCTGCAGCTGTACGGAAACCAGGCGCTGCTGCCCATCCCGGACATCGAGCGCACCGACCTGCTGGTGATCATGGGCGCCAACCCGGCGGTGTCCCACGGCAGCGCCATGACCGCGCCGGACACGAAGCGACGCCTCGAGGCCATCCGCGAGCGCAGCGGGCGGATCGTGGTGATCGATCCTCGCCGCACCGAGACGGCGGCCCTGGCCGATCTCCACCACTTCGTGCGGCCGGGATCCGATGCGCTGCTGTTGCTGTCGGTGATCCACGAACTGGATCGGCTGGACCTGGTGGCCCCGCAGGCGCGGGAGATGGCGACCGGCGTGGACGACCTGCTGGCGCTCGCTCGCGAGTTCCCACCAGAGGTGACGGCCGAGCAGACGGGGCTGCCCGCCGGCGCCGTCGAGCAGCTGGCGCGGGAGTTCGGCGAGGCCGACAGCGCCGTGTGGTACGGCCGCATGGGCACGAGCACCCAGACCTTCGGCTGCGTCAGCACCTGGCTGATCGACGCGATCAACGTGCTCACCGGCAACCTCGATCGCCCCGGCGGCGCCATGTTCCCCACCCCGGCGGTGGACCTGGCCGGGCTTACCGGCCGCATCGGGCAGACCGGCGACTTCGGCCGCTGGCACAGCCGGGTGGGCGGGCTGCCCGAGTTCAACGGCGAGCTCCCGGTCGCCGCCCTGGCCGACGAGATCGAGACGCCGGGCAAGGGACAGATGCGCGGGATGCTGCTCTTCGCCGGCAACCCCGCGCTCTCCAATCCCAACGGCCGCCGCGTGGAACAGGCCCTGAGCAGCCTCGACTTCCTCGCCTGCGTCGACCTCTACCTCAACGAGACCACCCGCCTCGCCGACGTGATCATCCCTCCCATCGGCCCCCTGGAGATCGCGCACTACCCGGTGCTGGAGCTGTCCATGGGCGTGCGCAACGTCGCGCGCTACGCCCCGCCCATCGTCCCGCCGGAGCCGGGGCGACCGGACGACATGGCCATCCTCGTGGACGTGCTCGCGGGGCTCTTGCGACGACGTGGAGGCTCGAGCCGCGCGACCGCCGCAGGCCTGGGGATCTTCCGCCGCGCCGCCGATTCCGAGTGGCTCCTCGCCACCCTGTTGCGGCTGGGCCCCCAGCCGATCACGCTGGACCGGGTCAAGGCGGCCCGCCACGGACTGGATCTCGGCCCCCTGCAACCCCGATGTCCAGCCGCGCTCGGCACCACCGACGGCAAGGTGGACCTCTACCCGGACGCATTCACCGCGGACCTCGACCGGCTGCGCGAGGCCCTCGACGCCCCCTCCCCCGCCGACCACCCCCTCCAGCTGGTCAGCCGCCGCACCCTGCGCAGCATGAACTCGTGGCTGCACAACGCACCCAAGCTCGTCGCCGGCAAGCCACGGTGCACGCTGCAGATCCACCCCGACGACGCATCCGCTGCCGGCGTGGCAGACCGCGCGCAGCTGCGCTCGCGGGTGGGCTCGATCACCGTGCCCGTGGAGATCACCGAAGTCATGATGCCCGGCACGGTCAGCCTGCCGTTCGGCTGGGGGCACCACCGCGAAGGGGCCAAGCTGAGCGTGGCGGCCGAACACGCGGGCGAGAGCATGAACGACGTCACTGACGAGCGCCTCTACGACGAGGTCTCGGGGACGTCGGTCCTGGACGGGATTCCTGTTCGGGTCGAAGCGCCCTAGTCGCCCAGATACCCCAGCGCCCGCAGCTGCTCGAGGACCTCCGGCGGCATGTCCGCGGTGGGATCGTCGGACGGGGGAACCGACGGCACCTCGGTGCCGTCGCCCTGGGTGATCACGTCGTCGGGGGAGCGCCCGATGGGCAGACGGGCGGGGGTGTCGCGCTCCCAGGCCTCGAGGGCCGCGCGGAGCTCGTCGGCCAGCTCGGACTGCTTGTCGAGCGCGGACCGCGGCGGCTGCTCCGGTTTCTTCATCGGAAACACGTACAGCTCCTCGTCGGGCAGGTCCTCCAGGTGCTTGAGCGTCCGCTCGTGGATCTCACCGCTGCCCTCGTAGGCGCCGTCGTGGCGGTAGCGGGCGGCGTCGTCATTGCGCACGTACTTGGCCGAGGGCGTGCGAATGCCGGCCTTGAGGGTGCGCTTGTAGTCGGTGGTGGCGAAGACCTGGTCGTGGCCCGTGGCGCCGGGCGCGTCCGCGGCCAGCTGGCGCATACTCTTGCCGGGCAGCCCGGCGGGTTCGGCCTCGGCGAGGCCCGCCAGGTCCAGCAGCGTGGGGACCAGGTCGATGTGGGACGTCATCGCGTCCACCGCGTGGCCGGCCTTGACCGACTCGTGGGCGATGACCAGCGGCACGCGCAGGTTGGTGTCGTACAGCACCCGACCGTGGGTCTTGGACCAGTACACCTTGTTGTGATCGGTCAGCCCCTCGCCGTGGTCCGAGGTGACCACCACCAGCGCGTTGTCGAGCAGGCCGCGCGCGTCCATCTCCTCGAACATCCGGCCCATCTGCACGTCCGAGTAGCGGATCTCGCCGTCGTAGCGCTTGGACTTCGAGCCCTCGAGGTGCTCGGTGTAGCCCGGATGCACCACGTAGGGGTGGTGCGGATCGATGTAGAGCACCTCGAGGAAGAACGGCGCCTCGGCCAGCGCCCCGGCGTGACGGTCCAGCATGTCCAGCGCCCGGTCGGTGGTGGCCTCGGCGCTCTCCACCTCGGCGCCCTTCTTCATGCCCACCCCTCCCTGGCTGCGGTCCATCCAGCTGAAGCGGATCGTCGAGTCGGCGTAGTCGTCGAAGCCCTGGTCGAAGCCGAACACGGTGTTGATGTTGGGATTGGTGGTCACGCCCAGCGTCACGTAGCCATTGTCGTCGAGGACCTCTTGCAGGGTGACCACGTCGTCGGGCAGGCGGTCGTACTGCTCCTCGAATACGCCCGCGCTGCGCGGATACAGCCCCGTGCGGATGGTCGTCATGGCCGGGCGGGTCCACGGCGACGTGCTGATGTGCTGCTCGAAGCGCGCGCCCTGCCGGGCCAGGCGATCCAGCGCCGGCGTGGTAGGGAACTCGTATCCGTACGCGCCGACGTGGTCCGCGCGCACCGTATCGAGGATGACCACGATGATGTCGGGGGGGCCGGACCGGCGCGGCTCGCCCTCGCGTCCGGTGACGCGCCACGTGGCCGTGTCTTCCACCGGATCCGGGACCGTAACCGTGGCCTGCTCGGTGGTGGGCTCGGCCTCTCGTGGATCGTCTCGCTTGCAGACCACGAGGAGCAACGGGACCAACAGGCACGCCGCGAGGAGCCATTGTTTCGCGTGGGAACTCATGCCCATCGGGTGCCACGCCCGGGCGCGGGAGTCAAGGAAGTCGGCCGGTCGCCGGCTCCCGGAAATATGATCTTGACATCATATGAGAAGATGCTCATATTTGCTCCATGAGCGAACGGAACACAGACGACCCCGTCCAGTCCACCGTGGACCTCCTGCTGGCCATGGCCCACCCCATCCGGTTGCAGGTCCTGCTCACGCTTCACCGGCGCGGCCCCCTCCCCGTCGGCGAGCTGCAGGACCACCTCGGCGTCGAGCAGAGCGCCCTGTCCCACCAGCTTCGCCGGCTGCGCGACGCCCGCCTCGTCACCGGCGACCGCGACGGCAAGCGCGTGGTCTACCGGCTGGTGGACCGTCACGTGGCCCACATCCTCGCCGACGCCATGGCCCACGTCCGCGAGCCGACCCAGCACGATCACGGGAGGTGAACCATGCGTACCTGGTTGAGACACGTCTACATGCGATCCACGTCCATCTCGATCCTCGGCGCGGGCAGCCACGCCTACGTGCGATGGCTGTACGCCCTGTGGTCGCGGTTCTACGACGGGTCCATCCGCCTGGACCCGGCGTTCCGCCGCAACGCGCGCAGGATGCTCGACAAGGCCGTGCGCGACGGCGACCGCGTCCTGGACGTGGGCGTCGGCACCGGGCTGCTGCCGGAGATCGCTGCCACGCGCGCATCTCGCTGGACCGGCCTCGACTACTCCGGCTCCATGCTGGCCCGCGCCGCCCTCAAGATGGCGCGCCTCCGGCGGCCCAACGTGGGGCTCACCTGGGGTGACGCCCGCCAGCTGCCCTACCGCAACGGTTCGTACGACGCGGTGGTGAGCTCGTTCGTGCTCCCCCACTTCTCGCGCAGCGAGCGCAGCGCCGTCCTCGCGGAGATGCGCCGCGTGCTGCGTCCGGGCGGACGCCTCGGCCTCTTCCTCGCCCAGGGTGAGCGCGCGCCCCTGTTCCACACGCGCGACGAGCTGCTCAGCGACCTCGGCGACGCCGGATACGAGGACATCCACATCGAGGATCGCGACGATGTGTACCGCGTGGTGACCGCCGTCGGGCCGGCCTGACCTCCCGCGATCGCTTTCCCCGGCGTGCTCTCCTAGACTGTCGCCTTCGCGGCGCTGGACCGCGCACGGGGAGACCCCATGGACACGGTCGGAAAAGAAGCTCCCTCTTCGCTGGCGCGACGCTACGGCATCGAGGATCTGGTGGATCTCGAACAGCTCGCGAACCTGTTCGAGCGGTTCACCGAGGCCACGGGGTTCACCATCGGGCTGCTCGACCACCCCGGGATGAACATCCTGATCGCGACGGGATGGCGGGACATCTGCACGCGCTACCACCGCGAATGCCCTGCCGCGCAGGAGGCCTGTGAGCGGAGCAACCGCCGGCTCGTGGGCCAGCTCGCCGAGCCCGGCCAGCTGGTGATCGATCCCTGCGACAACGGGCTGGTGGATTGCGCCACGCCGATCGTCGTCGAGGGGGCACACATCGCGACCCTCGCCACGGGTCAGGTCTTCCTGGGCGAGCCGGATCTCGACGCGTTTCGACGCCAGGCCGCCGACTTCGGCATCGACGAGGTGGAGTACCTCGCCGCCGTCGAGGAAGTGCCGGTGCTCGACGAACAGCGGCTGAAGGTGATCACGGCGTTCCTGGGCGAGATGGCCCTGGTCATCTCCCAGGCCGGCTATGCGCGGCTGCTGCGCGAGGGCCAGGCCGCGGAGCGGGAGAAAGCTGCGGCGCAGCTGGCCGACTCCGAGCAGAGGTACCGCGAGCTGTTCGAGGGCGCGGCCGAGGGCATCCTGGTGGCCGATCTGGAGACCCGGGTGCTCCAGTTCGCCAACGCCTCGGCCTGCGAGATGTTCGGCTACACGCGCGACGAGCTGTGCGAGCTCCCCATCAGCCACATCCACCCCGCCGAGGCCCTCCCCGAGGTGATCGCCGCATTCGAGGCGCAGGCACGCGGCGAGAAGCAGCTCGCCTCGGACCTGCCCTGTCTGCGCAAGGACGGCACGGTGTTCCACGCCGACATCTCGACCCGGCCCTCGTTGATCGCCGACCGTCCCGTGAACGTGGGTTTCTTCACCGACGTCAGCGAGCGAAAACGCGCCGAAGAGGAGCGACGGCGGCTGGAGTCGGAGCTCGCCGTGGCGCACCGGATGGAGGCCATCGGCCGGCTCGCCGGAGGCGTGGCGCACGACTTCAACAACCTGCTCTCGGTGATCATCGGGTTCACCGACATCGCCATGGCGAGGACCCACGACGGGGACCCCGTCCGCACCGATCTGCAGCACGTGGCGGACGCCGGCCAGCAGGCGGCCTCCCTCACCCGCCAGCTGCTGGCCTTCAGCCGCAAGCAAGAACTCGAACTCGAGCCGCTGGACCTGCGCGACGTGGTCTCGCGGATGGAGCGCATCCTGGCCAGGACCATCGGCGAGGATGTGGACATCGTCTGCGCCCTGGGTACGGAGCCCTGCAGCATCCTGGGGGACCGAGGACGACTCGAGCAGGTGATCATGAACCTCGCCCTCAACGCCCGGGACGCCATGCCCGACGGGGGCAAGCTCACCCTGGGTCTCGCGCGCGACGTACTGGACCGCGACGACGCGCAGCGCATCGGCGATCTGGAGCCGGGCCTCCATGTGAGGCTGTCGGTCGCCGACACCGGCGTGGGCATGGACGAGCGGACGCAGGCCCAGATCTTCGAGCCCTTCTTCACCACCAAGGAGCCGGGCAAGGGCACCGGACTCGGACTGTCCACGGTCTACGGCACCGTGGCCCAGTGCGGCGGCACGATCCGCGCCGAGAGCGCGCCCGGCGAGGGCACGACGTTCCACATCCTGCTCCCCAGCGTGGACGAGACCGCGCGAGCCGGATCCACGGCCGCCGAGGACGAGACGTTCGCACGAGGGTCAGGGACCATCCTGGTGGTCGAGGACGACGACGCCGTGCGCAACCTCGCGGGGTTGATCCTCACCGAGGCCGGCCACCAGGTGCACACCGCCGCCAACGGTGGGGAGGCGTTGTTGCTGTCCGAGCAGATCGACGGCGGGGTCGACCTCCTTCTGACCGACGTGGTGATGCCGCGGATGAAAGGGCCGGCGGTGGCGGATCGGATGGCCGAGGTCTACCCGGGCGTGGAGGTGCTGTTCATGTCCGGCTACACCCACGATCTCCTGGAAGCCCGCGCGAGCGGCGACGAGGTCCAGTTCATCGCCAAGCCGTTCACCGCAGCCGAGCTGACGCGAAAGGTCCGCGACATCCTCGACCGCTGAGGGGCTACGGTTCGTCCGCCAGCCGCCGCAACACCCCCCACCCCAGCCGCACGCCGTCCCAGGCCACGTCGAAGTCCATGTTCTCGGCGGTGTCGCCGAGCTGGTGGTAGTTGGGCATGTGGCCGTCGTCGCGGAAGCTGGTGAGGGTGACGCCGGGGATGCCCCGCAGGGCAAAGGCCAGGCCGTCGGTGGCCACGGGCAGGGTGTGAGGGCCCGCGTCGGGCAGGCCCAGCTCGGCTGCCGCGTCCACGGCCAGCTCCAGCACGCGGCGGTCGTAGAGCGCAGGGACGCCGACCAGCGCGTACTCGCCGCCGAGGATGCGCACCTTGCCGTGGGCCAGGGTGTCGAAGTTGACGAACCACGTCGGCGTGGTCGCCATGGCCGCGCGGCTGGCACGGATCCAGGCCTGGGTGCCCAGCAGCCCCACCTCCTCGCAGCCGACACACGCCGCGACGAGCTCCACGTCGTCCACGGGATCGTCCTGCCACGCCTCGGCCAGGGCCATCACCGCCGCGGTCCCGGACGCGTTGTCTGCTGCGCCCGGCACGTACGGCCCCATCCCCCACTGGAACAGCAGCACCGTCGCGATGGTGTGCAGCACCACGATGGTGATGCCGAGCCCGTCCACCCACCCCGCCTCGGGGTAGATCACCAGCAGCCGCGCGACCACGGGCTGGGCGAGCATGGTGGCCATCACGGGGAACAGGGGCGACTTCAGCGGTCAGGGGGCCCGGGTCAGCAGCCGCGCGATGGGGGAGAGCAGGCCCTCGTTCCAGATCCAGCCGGTGCGCTGGGAGTCGTAGTGGCCCACCAGCACCACGCGCTTGCGCGGGGGACCGCCCCGAGCAGGCACCGTCGCCACCACGTTCTGGGATGGAGCGCCGATGAGGAACCGCCCCAGCAGGGCGATCCCGAAGGTGTGCTCCACCCCCACGCTGATCAGCGCCGCGACGCCGATCGCGCCGGCGACCAGGGGATGGCTCCACAGCAGCAGCGCGCCGGCCCAGGCGATGAGCACGTGCACCCCGATGCGCAGGCCCAGGGACCGCGCGCCGCGGAACGGCTGGATCTGCGGATCGAGCCCGCTGGCGCCCCACTGGCGGGAGATGTACCCCGCGGCCATGGCTTCCAGGCTCGAGCCCGATCCCCGGTGGCCGAACCCGGCCAGGGTCTCGACCCGTTCGACGTACTGATCGCGCCGTTCTTCCACCATGCCCGGAGGGTATCCGATCGAGCCGGTCGCCGGGCTACTCCAGCACCACGTCGAGGAACATGTCGGTGAGCTGGTCGTGGCCGTCTGGGTTGGGGTGGATGCAGGTCAGATCGAACCACTGCTGGGTGCCTGGGCCGCGATAGCAGGGCGCGGCCGGGTCGTCGGCGTTGAAGCCGTGGCCACAAAACTCCTCCAGCGCGAAGATCATGTCCACGCCGTGGTCCACGGCGATCGACATGTACGCCTCATTGGCGTAGATGACCATGTCGGCGAGCTCGTCGGGGTCGTCCCAGGGCGCCCCGAAGCCGGCCAGCGCCGCGGCCGGGCAGGCGTCGGTGTCGCCCGTGCCGTCGGTGAACTCGAACATGTTGGCGAACACCACGTACACGCCGTTGGGGAAGCGGTCGGGGGGATCGAAGAACCACTCGACCGTCTCGCGCAGCAGGTCGGTGAAGTCGTACACGTCGTTCCAGATATCGGTGTAGGGCACGCCGTCGAGGCCGTCCTGGGTGATGTTGGCGATGTCGTTGCCGCCGATGGTCATGATCACCAGGGTGGTCTTGTCCCGCTCGTCCTCGGGGATGCAGTCCTCGATCTGGGAGCCGTCGCGCATCAGGTCGTCGGTGCGGGCGCCCCACTCGGAGCACGCGGCAAAGTCGCCGGACTCCATCACCAGGGGGGTGCCGTCGAAGACGTTGACCATGTCCCACAGCACGTTGGGCGGGTCCAGGGCGAACTGGACCGCCAGCTCGTCGGCCAGCTTGGCCCGGTAGTAGTCGGTGGGCAGCCAGGGCGGCGTCCCCGTGGTCACCGAGTCGCCGACGAAGACCACCCGCTCCACGCCGACGATCTCCTGGTGGTCCGTGCCGTAACAGTGGCTGCCCACGTCCGGGCCGAACTGGTCGTAGTCCGGGCCCATGGGTGGCGTGTTGACGAAGGCGCTGGCATAGCACTCGCTCACGGTCAGCGCGGTGTCGTCGTCGTCCCCGGTGGCGACCGTGTCGTCGTCGTCCCCGGTGGCGACCGTGTCGTCGTCGTCCCCCACCGCGTCGTCGTCACCGCCCGCGTCGTCGTCGCCGACCGCGTCGTCGTCGTCACCGACGGGAGACGCATCGTCGTCGTCATCGGCGGCCGCGTCGTCGTCCCCCGGCGCCTGCGGGCCGGACGGGCCCCCTTGCCACTCGGATGAGCACCCCGCCGCCCACAGCACCGCGATCCCCAGCAGAATTCGAATCCCCATGGTTCCTCCCTCAGTCCCCCGACCCCGGCAGGGTGGTCATCCCGCCGCGGTAGACGCCGTCCACCAGCGTGGCCAGCTGCTTGAGCGAATCGACGCCCTTGTCGATGCGCTCCTCGTCCTGGTAGATGCGGGCGACGGACAGCCCGGTGAGCACCGCAAAGGTGAACTGCGGCGTGCGCTTGTAGATCTCGTCGATGGATCCCGACCGCGGGAAGATGTCCCGGTACAGCCGCCGGACTCCGTCCTCGAACCGCGCGATGACCTCGCGCATCTTGCCCCGCAGCGCCTCGTCCGTCCTCGACGCCATCACCAGCTCCAGCCACGCGTAGTGGCTCGACGAGGAGAACGAGGTCCACAGCTGCTCCACCGCCCAGGACGCGCGGTCGGTCTCCGGGGGCAGCACACCGAACGCCGCCTCGAACTCGTCGAGCTGCCGCTGCAGCACGTAGTCCACCGCCGCCGCGACGAGATCCGCACGCGTGGGGTAGTGGTGGAGCATGGCGCCGCGCGAGACGCCGCACCGGCGCAGGATCTCGGGGGTCGACGTCCGCGCGTACCCCTGATCCACCAGGCACTCGAAGGTCGCCTCGAGCAGCTTCGCCCGCGTCGCCGCGCTCCGCTCCTCCTGCCGACCGCCGTTTGTTCCGTTGCTTGCCATAACAGTCAACGGTGACTGTTATCGACGCGACGGAGGGAGGTCAAGAAAAAAAGTCAGGGTTGACTGTTTCAGTGCGTGTAGTACGAGCGGTCCAGGATCTCCCGCTTCAACTCGTCGGACAGGTCGTCGAAGTAGGCGCAGTAGCCGGCGATACGCACCACCAGGTCCTTGTGCTTGCCCGGGTTGTTGTAGGCGTCGAGCAGGATCTCGCGGTCGATGAGGTTGGGCTGGAACTGCATGCCGCCCTGATTGAAGAAGCCGCGGATCATGCCGGCGAGGTTGCGCTTGCCCTCCTCACCGGGGAACAGGCCGCTGTCGATGGTGGACGTCAGGGTCGTGCCGTTGGGGGCGTAGCGGGGGAAGTCCACCCTGGCCACGGCGTTGAGGGCGGACGACAGGTCCACCATCTGCATGCCGAAGTGGGGGCAGATGGAGTTGGCCAGCGGCGTGCCGTAGCGCCGGCCCGACGGTATCGCCGGTGTCTTGCGGCCGTAGACCATGTTCACGTTGAGGCCGTAGTAGCCGGCCACGTACTTGCCGTCGCGGTTGGGGTGGTCGGTGGCGCGCAGGGCGTCGGTGTACACACCCAGCACGCGGTTGACCCACTCGTGGGCCTCGGACGCGGAGTCGTCGCCGAACTTGGGCACGGCGAGCAGGTCCTCGTACAGCTGCTGGTGGCGCTTGCCCTTGAAGTCGGCGTCCATGGCCTCGAGCACCTGCACGAGGGTGTACCGCTTCTCGCGGAAGACCAGCTGGTCCAGGGCGGCGAGGGAGTCGGCCACGTCGGTCACGCCCACGGCCTGAATGCCGCTGGAGTTGATGCTGGTGCCGCCCTCGTACACGTCCTTGCCGCTGTCGAGGCAGCCCGGGTACAGGGTGGAGGCCAGTGGGGTGGTCAGGCGCTCGGAGAGGGCCTTCTCGATGCGCTGCTGGTCGGCCAGCACGTCCCGCACCAGCTCGACCAGCCGCTCGCTGAACCGCTCCATGAGCTGGTCCATGGTGGCCGGCAGGTCGCGCGGGCCGGTGCGCAGGCGCTTCTCGACCCGCTTGCGGGCGCGGCGGAGGCGGGCCCGGGCGCCGGCGGTGGGCTTGCCGAGCCGGGCGCGCAGCGCGCGACGCCACCGCTTGTCGGGGTAGGCGAGCTCGCCGTAGCGCCACAGGGGTCGGGTCTCGCCGTTGAGCGCCTGCAAGAACGGCATGACCACGTTGACGTTGGCGCTGTCGGTGTTGGCGAAGTGGTCGTTCGACGCCACCGGCTCGACGCAACCGACGATGGAGTAGTTGCGCGCGTCGGCCTCGGAGGTGTCGTACTCGTTACGCAGCGCCGGGATGTAGGCCTCGTCGTTGTACAGCGCCGGCATGGGCGAGCCGTTGAGGTAGACCTCGGCGATGCGCTCGACGTACTCGGGCGGGCTGTCGCGGTGGATGCGCGCGGCCATGTTCACGCCGATGGGCCGCAGCTCGCACGCGTCGAGGACCATGTAGGTGACGTCGTTGGTGATGTCGTTGCCGTCGCCGTCCACGCCGCCGACGGTCACCGTCTCGACCGGCGACAGGCTCTCGAAGAGCTTGCCCATCTCGAAGCCGGTGTCGCCGTCGTTGAGGAAGATCACCTCGTCGATCTTGAGCACGAAGCAGGCCACGAGCTCCTTGGCGGCCTCGTAGTCGATACGACCGGCGGCGAGGTCGGCCTGGTAGTAGGGGTAGAGCGTCTGGTCGAGGCGCCCCAGCGAGATGGCGTTCTCGAACGACTCGGTGCACAGGGCGATCTGCAGCAGCAGGATGGCCTGCAGCGCCTCGTGGAAGGTGCGAGCCGGGTTGCGCGGCACGCGGCTGCAGATCTGCGCCAGCTTGCTCAGCTCGGCGCGGCGGTTGGGGTCGGCCGCGGCCGCGGCGAGGTCCCGCAGGTGCTCGGCGTACCGCTGCGCGAACTCCTCCAGCGCTTTCAGGGCGATCAGCGCGCCCTCGAGGAAGGCCTCGTCACCGTGTTCCGCCGCCTTGGCGCGCGCCAGCTCGGCGATGCCGCGCGTGCCGTGTTCGAGCAGGTGCTCGCAGTTGACGATGTAGTGGGCGATGCCCGCGAGGTTGTTGTTGAACCCCGACCGCTTCTCCAGGGTGCGGGCGATGAACTGCCCCAGCTCCAGCGGCGAGGGGAACGCGTGGGTGAGCAGGCCGCGGCTGGCCCAGTACGGAGCCAGGCGGGTGAAGAACTTGATCTTGTCCCGCAACGAGATGTGGAACGGCACCGGCTCCTGCTGGTCGATCTTCCACAGGTTGGCCACGATGGCCGTGCCGAAGTACTCCACCCAGACAGCGCCGCCGACGCGCTTGGACGTGAAGTTGCCCACCAGCAGCTCGCCCGGGTACACGGTCAGCTGCTTGTGGTTGAGCACGTGTCGCAGCAGGCTGGCGCGCTGCACAGCCAGCGGCTCGGTGAAGCCGTGTTCCCGGTAGTAGTCGGTCTTGATGCCGGCGGACTCGAGGCATACGGCATAGCCGGCCTCGCGGATGTCGCGCTGGATGTCGTGCACGCGGCGGGAGAACGACGGCGACCGCCGAGCCACGTCCGTGCCGATGCTGAAGGCCTCGATGCCCAGGGTGGTGAAGGCATCGCAGGCCGCGGCCAGGGCGGCGGCGCTGCGATCGGTGCCGATGTGCAGCGGCGGCTGCGCCACGTCGAGGCGGCGGGCCTTGTCCTCGTGCAGGTCGTAGTAGCGCATCAGCTCGAGGGTGGGGCGGCCCAGGGACCTCAGCAGGGCCGCGACGGCCTCGAGGTTCTCGGGGGTGTCGTTGTAGCCGGGCACCACGCACATGCGGACCTGGATCTCCGCGCCGGTCCGGGCGAGGCGCACGAGGTTCTCCACGACGCGGCGGCCGTCGGTGCCGGTGAGCCGGCGGTGCAGCAACTCGTCCCCCACCGCCTTGAGGTCGAACAGGAACAGATCCACATGGGGCAGGCACGCCTCGAAAGCGGACCAGGGCACGTCCCCGGCAGTCTCCACCGCGACGTGCAGGCCGCGGGCCTTGGCCGACTCGAGGAAGGCGAGGAGGTCGGCGCGCTCCTGGGCCAGGGGCTCGCCACCGCTGAGGGTCAGCCCGCCGTGGGTGTTGCGGTAGTACTCCGCGTCACGGTCCACGATCTCCAGGAGCTCGCCGACCGTGCGGCCGGTGCCCTCGGCGTCCGAGGCCACGAACGGCTGGGCCTCCGGGTTCTGGCACCACACGCAGCGCATGGGACAGCCCTGGAAGAACACGGTGGTGCGGATACCCGGGCCGTCGTGCACGCACGTGCGCTGGATGTTCAGCACCGAGAGCCTGGCGGAGTCGTGGGGAGTGCCCGACTTCTTCCCCGGTCCGGAATGAATATTCGTTCCGTTCTCGATTGTGGCTGCGACCATGACGTCCTCCCTTCCGTGATCAGGCTCGGATGAGTTCCCAGCAGGCCTGCTCGGCCGATTCCAGCACCTCGGGCGTCAGCTCGATGCGCCCCTCCCAGCTCGCGCGAGCCAGGCCGACGATGGCGCCGTACACCAGCGCCAGCAGCAGCATGGGCGGGCCCTTGCGCAGCACGAACTCCGCCTGCCCCCGCTCGATCAGCTGCGTGCCGATGCCGGCGTGCAGCTCCTCCAGAGCCAGGCTCTCGTCGTCCAGGTAGGACGCGTGGTGGTGCAGGTTCATGTAGGCGGCCGCGTCGGGGAACTCCAGGATGAACGCCATCTGCCGGTCGTACCAGGTGCGACACTGCTCGCGCACCGACGCATCGAACGGGAAGCCTTCGAGGATCGACTCGCCCAGCTGGGTCTTCCACTCCTGATACAGGGTGTTGCCCAGGGCCTCCTTGCTCTCGAAGTGCCGGTAGATGGTCCCCGCCCCTACCCCTGCCTTGTCCGCCACCGAGGGGACCGTCGTCCCGTGGTACCCACGCTGGGCGAACAGCCTCAGCGCCGCGTCGAGGATGTCCTGGCGTTTGTCCATGTCGTGCTCCGTCCGTCGGATCGCCTATAGGAATGAATATTCATTCCGCACGCCTGGATGTCAAGGGGAATGAGCACGGGGCGACAGGCGTTCCTTGTGTGGAACCCCCTTCTCCGAGGTCTCCATGACGCGCCCCGCGGCCGCCGCGCTGCTGTTCTTCGTGGTCTGGCCCGCGGTGACGGTGCTGCTGTACGGGTGGGTGATGTGGAACGGCTTCGTGCTGTGGCGGCTGCGGCGGGCAGGGAATCGATGAAGCGGGCGCTGAGACGACTGGCGCAGGTCGCCGCTGCGCTTTCAGCCGGACTCGTCGCGACGGTCTGGCTCGGCAACGACGTGATCCGGCTTTTCGAGGGCGACGCTCCGAGCGTCAGCCACGGCACCACCGCCGCGGGTTCCCTCGAGCACGGCAAGCGCCTGCCCACCGCCGGGGCGAACTACCGCGCCTACTCACGACTGGCGGCCCTGATCGGCCGCAACACGGTGCACCACGCCGTCCGCGACGTCGTCCTGGCCGCCTACGATCACCTCGACGAGGAGGGAGTGGGCCACCGGTTCGTCTACGGAGAGACCGGCTGGCCCTCGGGCGGCCCCTTCCCTCCCCACCGCACGCACCGCAACGGCCTGTGCGTGGACTTCATGGTGCCGCTGCTCGGCGACGAAGGGGAGCCGAGGCGGTTCCCCACCCGGCTCCACACCCGGTTCGGCTACGACCTCGAGTTCGACGAGAACGGAACCCTCGGACACCGGACCATCGACTTCGCCGCGATCGCCACACACCTGAACGCGCTGCACGACGCAGCCGCAGACCACGGCCTCGCCATCGACCGCGTCATCATCGCCCCGGAGTACATCCCCCTCGTGACCGCTGCCGATCCCACCGGCCGCGTGGGCATGCACGTCCCCTTCATGCGCAGCGAGGCCTGGGTTCGGCACGACGAGCACTACCACGTGGATTTCGGCCTGACCCGGTGACGAACGCGAGCATCGCCAGGATCGAAACAGGGAAGCCAGAGCGCACGGGCTCTATCTCAGTGATGCCGCATCGCCGTGACCGGCTGCAGGCGGCTGATGCTCCAGGCGGGGTAGACGGCGGCGAGGACGCAGAAGATCACGGCGGCGACGAGGTAGATGCCCATGCGGACGGGGTCCCAGTCGCCCTTCATCACCGTGTCCATGACGATGCCCTCCATCTCCATGGCCTCGGTACCGGTGAACGCGGCGTAGTCGATGCCCTGATGGACAGCCTGTAGCGAGGCCAACAACCCGAGGCCGAGGCCGACGATGGCGCCGAGCCCCCCCAGCGCCAGGCCCTCGAGGAGCACCAGGCTGAACAGCTGCCGGGGTTTCATGCCCAGGGAGAGCATCACGCCGAACTCGCGGGTGCGCTCCAGCACGCTCATCAGCAGGGTGTTGAGCACGCCGAAGGCGACGATGAGGCCGATGATGCCCAGCATGAAATCGCCGCTGGCGCGGTCCATCTGGATCATGCCGGCGATCTCGGGCAGGGCTTCCTTCCAGTTGAGCACCTCGAGATCGTCGCGGCCGACCAGCTCCTCGGCACGATCGGCGGCGGCGAAGGACTCCCCGGGTTCGGACAGGTGCACGGTGACCTGGTGGGCCACGTCCTCGGCGGCCATGAGCTCCTGGGCAGCGACGAGGTGGGCGATGACCATGCGGCCGTCCACGGCCGCGGCGCCGGTGCGGAAGATGCCGCGGATGCGGAACATGCGGCTCTGCACCTCGTCGGTGCCGTTCTGGCCCATGAAGACGACCTTGTCGCCGAGCTCCACGTCCAGGGCATCGGCCATGGCTTGGCCGATGAGGATCTCGCGGTCGTCGTCGCCGAGCCACTCGCCCTCGACGACCTTGGTGTGCAGGTCCTGGACCTGCTCCTCGGCGCGGGGCTGGATTCCGGCGAGGCCGGCGCCGGTGGACGTGCTGGTGGAGGTGAGCAGGCCGCCCATGGTGATGCGCGAGGCGATCACCGCGTCGGGGAACTCGGCCTGGAGCTGGTCGGCGATACCGCTGGCCCCCTGGACCAGCAGGGTGACCTCCTTCTCCTCCTGGTAACCCCTGGCCTGCACGACCACGTGGCCCGCCATGGAGCTGATGCCCGCGCGGATCATCTGGCCGTAGCCGCCCTTCTGGAAGTTCACCGTCCAGATCATCATCGTCAGGCCGAAGGCGATGGCCGCCACGGTCAGCGCGGTGCGGCGCTTGTTGCGGAAGAGGTTGCGCAGCGCGAGCTTGAACATGCGCATGACTACTCCTCCCTGATGGCGGTGACGGGTTGCAGCCGAGTAGCTCGCCAGGCGGGCCACAGGGACGACAGGACCGAGACGAGGAAGACCGCGACCACGGTGATCACGATGCCGTCGGCGTGGACCGCGCCCTTCATGACCGGGTCGAGCATGACGCCCTCCCAGGAGAAGCCGTCGGGCATGGAGCCGGAGAAGTCCAGGCCGTAGGCGACGAGGTACCAGTCGGCGAGGCCTCCCAGTACCAGGCCTATGGTGGCGGCGAGGGCGGCGAGGAAGAAGCTCTCGAACACCACCAACCACACCAGCTTGCCCTTGCTCAGGCCCAGGGCGCGGAGCACACCCATCTCCCGGGTGCGCTCGTACACCGACATCATCATCGTGTTGACCACCCCGAACGCAGCCGTCGCGAACACGATCCCCAGCAGGAAGTAGGCGACGAAGTCGCGCATGCTCATCATCTGGGCCGTGGCCGGGGAAGCCTCCCACCAGGTCTGGACCTCGATGCCGTCGGTCACGATGGCGCCGCTGAGCGCCTTCGAGTAGGCCTCCACCTGCTCCGCGTCCCCGGTCAGCACGGTGATCCCGTGGGCCTGGTCGTACAGCGCCAGCAGGTCCTCGGCGTCGTCGATGTGGATGTAGCCGCCGGACTGGTCCATGCCCACGTCGCCGGTCTTGAACGTCCCCACCACGATGTACAGGTCGTTACCCACCGAGCCGTCGGTGGCCTGGGTGACCGCGACAACCTCGTCGCCCAGCCCCACCTCGATGTCCTCGGCGAGCTTGTGGCCGATGATGATCTCGTTGGCGGCCTCGTCGGAGAGGAACCTGCCTTCACGTATCCGATCGTGGACGTTGCTCACCGTGCGATGCCGCGCCGGGTCGATGCCCACCAGCTGGCCGCCAGCAGACTTCTTGGCGCCGCCCAGCAGCGCGAACCCGTCGATGTGGGGGCTGGCCGCGACCGTGCCGTCGAGGCCGTCGATCTTGTCGAGCAGCGACGCGCGATCGGGCAACGCGTCGAACACCAGCCCCTTGGTCGGGTAGTCGGGGTGGTGGACCTGAACGTGGCCCAGCTGCTGCTCGACCATGATCTTGAACATCTCGTCGTACATGCCGTCCGACCACGCGATCATGGACATGCACATGGCCACGCCGATGGCCATGGCGAACGCCGTGATCAGCGATCGGCGCTTGTGCCGCCACAGGTTTCGCCAGGCCACGGACCACAGGAACTTCATGGGTCACCTCCCGGATTCCCCGGTGAGTCGCCAAGATACCACCGTAGGTGGGCCCCATGGTCGCGGAGGCGCCTTCTCACATGAAAGGGGAATCGCGTGAGACCCCGCGTGTTAGCGTGGCCATGGGAGGTCCGTGATGAATAGATCCTGCGCGCGCGT
This sequence comes from uncultured Rickettsiales bacterium, assembly GCA_964558555.1. Lineage (GTDB taxonomy): Bacteria > Myxococcota_A > UBA796 > UBA9615 > CAYRNR01 > CAYRNR01. The sequence goes on from CAZLEO010000067.1 coordinate 20,857, forward strand.
CGCGATCGCCGCGGCGCTGATCGGCCTCATGGGGACTCCCGGGGTGGCCCTGGCCGAGGGTTCAGCGGTGGCCGAGTTCGCCGTGGAGCACTGCCGTCCGGCCGTGACCAACGCCAGCACCTACGAGGCCGACGTCCCCGGCGACGAGCTGGAGGTGGCGCGGTGTGAGGTGTGGGTCGTGCTCAACGCCGGCGACACCGAGATGGACCTCCTGACCTGCCTCGCCGCCGCGACGAGCGAGGAGGCGTGGGAAGCGTGCGAGCCGACACCCACGGACACCGACGTGCTGTGGCATCGATCGGTCCCGGACGACGACGAGCCCGCCGTGAGCCGGGTCGAGATGCAAAAGCGCGAGCTCGACCGGCAGATCGCCGAGAGCGCCGGCATCCTCGCGGCCCTGGAGGACTCCAGCGAGCTGGAGGGTCTCTTCGGCAGCTCCACACTGGACAGCGACCTCGTCAGCGGCCTCGGCGGGCTCATCGGCTCGCAGTACGGCGATGACTACGGATCCGGAGGGCTGGGCAGCCGCGGCTCCGGGCTCGGGGGTGGCGGAACCGCCGAGGGGCTGGGCGGCCTGGGCACCAAGGGCCGCGGCTCCGGTGCGTCTGGATACGGCATGGGTGCCGGCAACTTCGGCGCGACGGCCGGCTCGGAAGGGCCGACCACCCGCATGGGCGATCCCATCATCCTCGGTGCCCTCGACCGGGAGGCGATGGACCAGGTGGTCAAGCGCCACCTCGCCCAGTTGCGCTACTGCTACCAGCGGCAGCTCAACAAGGACCCCGATATCCAGGGCAAGGTCGTGGTCAAGATCACCGTGGCGGCCGACGGGACGGTGTCCTCCGCGACGATCAAATCCACGACCATGAACAACGAGTCGGTGGAGAGCTGCCTGGCGGGCCGCTTCATGCGCTTCCAGTTCCCCGAGCCGGAGAACGGCAAGATCGTCACCGCGACCTACCCGCTGGTATTCTCCATCGACGACTGACGTGGAGGAGTCCGGACATGGGAGGTGTGCCGCGGTCTGGGGGCTCGTCGCACTCGCCGCGGTGTTCGTCGGCGGAGCCTGCAGCGGCGGCGGCCTCTCGGGCGACGTGGAGCACCTGAGCCTGCCGTTCGCCTCCTACGACGACTACCCCTCGCTGCACTTCAAGTGGGGGCCCGAGGAGCTGCTCGAGCCGCCGCCGGAGGTCGATCACGACGCCGTGGGCCAGATGATCAACGCCATCCAAGACGGACTACCCGCAGCAGCCGACGTCCTGGACACCGACGGCGTGCTCACCTACCACGCCGTCAACGTCGGCCTGGGCAACCACGACTACCACGGCAGCTACGGCCACAACTACTACCTGTACGAGGCCGAGCCCGCGGTCTTCACCATGCTCGCGTGGGACCTCAACGAGGCGTTCAGCATCTTCGACGGCCCCTGCGGCGCGGAGAACGGGGGCGAGCCCCTCAACGAAGCGCTCCTGCGAGATCCACAGTACGTGGATCGCTACGCAGAGATCCTCGCCGGGTTCCTCGATCACGCGATCCCCGCCGTGGACGAGCGCGTGGACCACGCGATCTCCCTGCTGGGCGACGAGATGGACCTCGAGGCATTCGAGGAGATCCGCGAGGAGACGGTGTGGGGCATGGAGGACATGCGATTGGAGATCGACGAGGGCCTCGATCCCTGTGAGGATTGATCCCATGCGTACCCTCCCCTTCGCGCTGGTCGCCATCTTCACACTGCAGATTGGCCCCGTGAACGCGCGGCCGTCGGGCGAGTTCTCGACCGTGGACAGCGGCGACGGCCTCCTGCGCTGCCACTACCACCGCGCCGAGGACGAGACCCTGTGCGCCGACGTGCTGGTCTGGGCCGGCGAGGCCTGGGCCGCCCAGGTGGACGAGGTCGGTTTCTTCGCGCCGCTGCCCGACGGCGAGCGTGGCGGCTCCGACGCCCTGGACATCTACCTGACCACCTCGGCGGGCGGGCCGGGGATCGCCTGGGTGGAATGTGACGCCAGCCTCGGCGGGGACTGCAACGACGCCGACCCGGACGACGGCCTGTCCGCCTCGAGCGCCTTCGTGGTCATCGATCCCCGCACCAGCGACGCCAACTTCCCGCACTACGTCCACCACGAGTTCAACCACGTGCTGCAGTACGGCATCGACTTCAACGAGCCGTTCCTGTCCGTGTGGGAGGGCACCGCCGTGGCCGCCGAGCGCTGGACCGATCCCACCTGGGACACGTCCGCGAGCGACCTGGCCGACTACCAGGCCACGCCCTGGGCGTCGGCTGTGCTCCAGGACGGCTACTACCTGGACTCCGAGTACGGACTGTGGAGCTGGTACGAGTACGGCGCCGTGGCGTGGATCTGGTGGATGGATCACACGTACGGGACCGGCGACGGCACCGTGATCCCGCAGATCTGGGTGGCCATGTCCCAGGAGGGCTGGGGCCTCGAACCCGACGTGCTGGATGCGTGGAACGAGCTGGCCGTGGGCGGCTGGACGTACGGCATGCTGGACTTCGCGGTCGAGCGGGCCCGCATGGGCACGGACGCCGGCCCCGAATGGGCGGCCTTTGCCGGTACGGAGGGGCTGGCGCTACGGGAAGCCGATCTCGGCGAACTGCCCGCGACCTTCGTCCCCGAGTGGCCGCCCTATCCCCTGGGCACGACCTACGTGGATGTGGCGGTCACCGCCGGCGACGAGATCTCCGTCGAGGTCGGCGGGGATCTGTCCACGGGCTGGGGGCTCGTGGCCGTGGAGGCGACCACCGAGACGACCGAGCTGGCTGGCCCCGCTCCGCTGGTCCACACCGCCGCCGAGGACGGCACGCTGACCGTCGGCGTGGTCAACCTCGGCCCGGTGGATCTTGACGCGAACGACGCCCTCGAGACCGCCTCCTTCGAGCTCCTGGTGGAGCGCATCGAGGACGAGATCCCCCTGGAAGAGCCGGAGCGGGAGGAGCTGGACGAGGAGGAGGATGGCTGCACCTGTCGCCCCGCGTGGACCGAGGAGAATCCGCCCGCCGTGGCGATGTTGCTGCTGGCGGCCGTGGTGATCCGGCGGCGCGGAGGGGCGGCTTGAGCCGGATCTCCCGATCGCCGTCAGGCGGCGAACTCCACGCCTATGGCGTATGCGTCGGAGTCGGAGGATAGCCGCAGTCCCTCGTATCTCACGACGCCCCGGGTCGCGACCTCACGCGAGTCGTCCGGATGGAGGAAACGGAGATCCACCTCGCTACCCACGCTGGGCTGGAGGGGAGAGGCGATACACGCGCCACCTTCGCTGATATCGATGATCTCGACCACCCAGGAGAAGGCCTCCGACATGATCCGCGCCTCGACCCGGCAACGCATTCGGGGGTGAGATCGCCGTTCCTCGGACACGGACATCGCGCGTGGTCCCTATCTCCCCCTGTTCCGACAGTCTATGCCCCCCACCGCGGCGATGACCAGTCTTCCGTTGCTCGGCGGCGGCCCCTGCGAGGTGCCCCTGGCGGGTCACGACCCCATCGCCTCACCTCAACCCGAGCACCAGGGCGAACCGGGCGCTGTCCTCGGCGAACTCGCGCAGCTGGTCGAGCGTATCGTGCGCCAGGGCGCCCGTCGCTGAATCGCCGAGATCGCCCGATCGTTCGTAGACCAGCTCGTACACACACCCGCCGTCCGTCTTGCGGGCCTTGTACCCCGACAGGTGCGCGGGCAGCGCTTCGTCCTCGTGGGTCAGCGCGGCCTCGAACTCCACCCCGACGTGGATCTCCGACAGGAGTCCGCCCTCGCCTTGCACCACCACCTGGATTCCCAGGGAGCACCCGGGGAGGACCATGGACACACGCACCGCGCCGGCGTCCGTGAGGTCGGCGACCACCCCCGCCGGCAGGGAATCGGGCCCCAGGGTGACGCCGACCTTCCCGCAGGCAGCGACTGCGATCCAGCGGGCCAGCAGCGCCACGTCCTCGAGCCACTCCCGGGGTATCCGGGGGTAGCTGGTGACGAAGGCGTCGATGGACACCTCCGGAGCAAAGGGATCGAAGTGGTGTGCTGCGAGAGCCCCCTCCGGTTCGGGCGGCGGATCTTCCTGCGGTGGCGGTTCCGCCCGACCCACCTCTCGCCGCCTCGTCAACGACTCGGCGTCGAGCTCGACGGACATCTCGCCGAGGCTCTCGCGCGAGTCCTCGATCTCGCCACGTCTCCAGTCCGGCTCCCGAACGAGTTCGTCACTCGGCACCCGCACTTCACCCGTGGACTCACCCCCCTCGTGGGAGTCATGGGATGGCATGATGTTCTTCCTCTCCCCTCGAAACCCTCAGTGACCCTCACCCTCTAGTGTACCCCCTGCGAGGTGCCCCTGCGAGGTGCCTGCGAGGTGCCACGCGAATCACAGGCGGTCCTCGAGCCGTGAATGTGCGCCGCCGGCAGCGTCGTCAAACACCGCTTCCCCTCCCCCTCCGACTCCGACTACGATGAACGGCCACCCAGGAAAGGACGTATCCCATGAGCACCCACAGCTGGTCGGACGGGTACGTCACCGAGATCGACTACGAGCAGTTCTTCTTCCGTGATCTGAGCCCCGCTCGCCTGGATTTCGTGTGCTCACAGACCGGGCATGTTCCCCCGGCGGTGGACCGCCCGTTCACGTACTGCGAGCTCGGATCCGGGATGGGCCTGACCACCAACGTCCTCGCAGCGAGCAACCCCCTGGGCCGGTTCTGGGCTGCGGACATCAACCCGAGGCACGTGGTGACGGCCCGCCGGCTGGCCCGGGACGCCGAGCTGGAGAACGTCGTCCACCTGGAGGCCAGCTTCGGGGAACTGCTCGAGGCCGACCTGCCCCGGTTCGACTACATCACGCTGCACGGCATCTGGAGCTGGGTCAGTCCCCAGGCCCGACGCGACATCCGCCAGTTCCTGCGCCAGCGTCTCGAGCCCGGCGGCGTGGTCTACATCAGCTACAACACCCCCATCGGCTGGGGTCGAGAGCAGACGCTGGGGAGGGTGTTCAGGGAGATTGCCCGCGCCATCCCCGGCCCGCTCACCCACCGAGTCGAGATCGCCACCGGTGTCCTGCGCGGTCTGGTCGAGCAGGGCAGGGGCTACTTCGCGGACAACGAAGACGCCGAGAGGTGGCTGGATCACATAGCCAGCAAGCCGCCGGGCCGCACGGCCCACGAGTACCTCAACGAGCACTGGGCCATGTTCACCCACCCGGAGGTCGCCAGGGACCTCGCCGAGGCCAAGGTGGACTTCGTGGGCTCGACCGACGTGCTTCGCAACTACGATCGCTACGCGATGGGCGAGTTCTCGACCCGGGCGGCCAAGAGTCTGAAGGACCCCGCGGTGAACGAGCTCCTCAAGGACCTGGAGGGCGAGTGGAGCCTGCGGCGGGACGTGTACATGCGCGGGCCAGCCGTGCCGCCGCCGCAGGAGATCCACGAGCTGCTCGGCAGGATGACCGTGCACCTGCTGCAGCCGCGCCACAAGCTCCAGAGCCAGACCAAGACGCCGGCCGGCGAGTCGGCCGTCCAGCCCGATCTGTTCGACCCCATCGCCGACGCCCTGGCCCAGGGTCCGCGCACCATGAGCGAGCTCCACGCGTGCGTGCCCGGCTTCCAGTTCTTCGACGTGCTCATGGTCTGCACCATCCTCAACCAGAGCTCGCTCGTGGAGCTGGCTCCGCTGCGCGACGACGGCGACGACGGCGCAGCAGCTCGGCGGCTCAACCGCGCCCTGTCGCGGCGAACCCTGCGGGGTGAGGCGTTCGGCGCCCTGGCGGCGCCCGCCATCGGTTCGGGGGTCCCCGCCGCCGATCTGGAGATCTGCTGCTACAACCGGATCGTCCAGGACGGCATCGACGATCCCGCCGTGCTGGCACGGCGAGTCACCGACGACCTGGCCCGCCTCGGCCGGAAGCCAACCGTCGACAAGGGCAAGGACGGCCGGGGTTCCATGGCCACGATATGCGAGGATCTGCTGGGCGAGAAGGTCCCCCTGTGGCGCAGGATGGGCGTGATGTAGCGAGGGCTGCCGCGCACGCTCGACAACGGAACTTTCGTATCTTTCAGAATTATGTGAAGATCGCGGCCGCCGCCGACGCGGGGTCTCTCTGCCACCGCGCCGCTGCCTGTGGAACCGAACCTGGGAACATCACATGAACCTCGAGAACGTCTCGATACTGAGCGTGGAGCGCGTCGACGCTCCCAACCGCGTCACTTCCGCCTCGATCATGGAGCAGCTCGCCCCGTGCGTGGAGCGACTGGGCGTGTCGGACAGCCTGCTGCAGGACATCACGGGCGTCGTCGCGCGGCGCTGGTGGGACCCGGACGTCAAGTACACCGACATGGCCACCGAGGCCGGCCGCAAGGCCATCGAGTCCGCGGGCATCGAGCCCCGCCAGCTCGGGGTGCTGATCAGCACGGCGGTCAGCCGCGAGTACGTCGAGCCCGCGGCGGCCTGCCTGATCCACGGCGACCTCGGCCTGGCGGCCGACTGCCGCAACTTCGACATCTGCAACGCCTGCCTGGGCTTCCTCGACGGCATGGACCAGGCCGGGATGATGATCGAGCGGGGTGACATCGACTACGCCATCATCGTCGACGGCGAGGGCAGCCGCGGACCGGCAGAGGCGACCATCGAGCGCCTCAACCGACCCGAGACCGACATGCAGGAGTTCCGCGCCCACTTCGCCACCCTGACGCTGGGTTCCGGCGCCGCGGCCATGGTGCTGGGCCGCGCCGACCAGCACCCCGAGGGGCACCGCTACCTCGGCGGCGTCAGCCTGGCGGCCACCGAGCACTCCCGGCTGTGCAAGGGCACGATGGAGGGCATGGAAACCCGCGCCAAGACGATGATGCTCGCGGGCGCCCAGCTGGGTGCGCAGACCTACGCCCGCGCCTGCGAAGCGATGGACTGGGGACCCCAGAAGCTGGATCTGGCCGTGATCCACCAGGTCACGCGGTCCCACACCGAGGCATTCGCCGGGATGGCGGGCGTGCCCATGGATCGGATTCCGACGATCTACCAGGAGTTCGGCAACATCGGCCCCGCAGGCATCCCCACCGTGCTCCAGCGAGCCGTGGAAGAGGGCAACGTGCAGAAGGGCTGGCGCATCGGGCTGATGGGCGTTGGCTCCGGCCTCAACTCCACCATGGCGGAGGTGGTCTGGTAGGGATGGACGTACCCCACGAGCTGTACCCCTTCGAGGAGACACCATGAGGATCCTCGTCACCGGCGGAGGCGGATTCCTGGGCCAGGCCATCTGCCGCCAGCTGCACCAGCGGGGCGACGACCTGCGCTCCCTGGCCCGAGGCGAGTACCCCGAGCTGGGCCCGATGGGCGTCGATGCGCGGCGCGGGGACGTGGCCGAGCCGCAGGACGTGATGGACGCGGTCGAGGGCTGTGACGCGGTGATCCACACGGCGGCCAAGGCTGGCGACTGGGGCGACCACGACGAATTCCACCGCTGCAACGTGGTGGGGACCCAGAACGTGCTGGATGCCTGCCGGCAGCACGGCGTGCGCAAGCTGGTCTACACCTCGACACCGTCGGTGGTCCACGGCGGCGGCGACCTCGAGGGCGTGGACGAGACCACCCCCTACCCGGACCACTTCGAGGCCCCGTACCCGGCCACCAAGGCCACCGCCGAGCAGATGGTGCTCGAGGCCAACGACGACGAACTCAGCACGGTGGCCCTGCGACCCCACCTGATCTGGGGGCCGGGCGACAACCACCTGGTCCCGATCCTGCTGGAGCGGGCCCGGGCAGGTCGCCTGCGGCGGGTCGGCAAGGTGGGCAAGCTGGTGGACGTGGTCTACATCGACAACGCTGCCGCGGCCCACGTGCTGGCCCTGGATCGCCTCGAACCCGGTGCCCCCTGCGCCGGCAAGGCCTACTTCATCAGCCAGGGCGAGCCGATCTCCCAGTGGGAGATGATCGACCGCATCCTCGCGGCCGGTGGCGAACCGCCCCTGGACCGCTCGGTCCCCCTCGGCCTCGCCCTGTTCGCCGGCGCCGTGATGGAGACGGCCTGGACATGGCTACCCCTGTCCGGTGCGCCGCCGATGACCCGCTTCCTCGCGCGGCAGTTCTCCACGGCCCACTGGTACGACATCAGCGCCGCCCGACGTGATCTGGGCTACGAGCCGACGGTCAGTATCGAGGAGGGCCTGCAGCGGCTGGCGGCTGCGCTGGAGGGGGCGGATTCCTAGCCGGCGCGGACCTCGCAGGGCGTGATTCGGCTGGAACCTCTTCGGGGGACCTCGCAGCGGCTCCGCATGGGTGTGATAGCCTTCGCCTCATGAACGAACCTCCAGCAGGCACCCCCGGGATCCCGACCCCGAACGAGGCAGCGCGGGATGCGTTGACCGAAGGGGCCAAGGACATGGCCAGGGACGCCGTCATGCGACGGGTCCACCGTTTCATGCGACAGAAGCTGCCCAGGCCGCTCTACAACCTGCTGTTCCGCGGGGTGAGCGCCGAGGACGTGGCCAAGGACGAACTGCGCCGGCGAATGCGCAACCTCATGTGGGGCTGCGGTTTCTCCGCGGTGTTCGGACTCCTGGCCGGGGCCGTTCTGCTGTTCGTGGTGGTGGTGCTGGGGATCGTGGGCGTTTCGCTGATGTGACCAGGGGAGTTGGCCGCAAGGCACCTCTCCTCCAGCAACTCTCCTGGGACACCCAAAGAAATCACAACGCACGCGTGAGATCGCTGGCCCGCCTCGTGTAGCCCTGATCCAGGACAGCCGAGAGGCTCACAACACCCGAGGAGGATCAGGGAAATGAAGAAGATCACCGCCATCGCTTGTTTCATCGCTGCACTGGTCACGGCTCGCGCTGCCGTGGCCGACGAGTACGAAGAGCCTGGGTTCGAGTTCGAGATGCTGGAGCTCGAGGAGGACGAGGAGGCCACGTCCGTGGAAGGGGAGGTCGCAGACGCCTTGATCGACCTGTACGGGGACTGCGTGGACGAGCGCATGACCCAGTGTCACGTCGATCCGCGCCCGCCGATCTCGGAGGAATGCCTGGATGTGCTGGGCTTCATCGATCCGTGCGATCTGATCGGCTGCTTCCCGGGTCCGGACGGATATCCGCCTGGTTCCCCGTGGGACAAGATCATCCGGGAGATCTTGGAGTCCATCGGTTGGTGAGGCGTCACGGCCCGCTCGGCGGGCCATCCCACCTCAACTCCATCTGCAGTACGCGTCTCGAAGTTCCGGATCAGGGTGTGGTCCCTGACTCCACGTACCGGATGTTCTCACTCCAGTCGCAGTTCAGGTTCATGATGAAGTCCGCGCTCTCGAGGCTGCTGGGGATGTCGAGCTTCAGATACCACCCCGCGGACGCGCCGGCCTCGTAGCAGTTGCATTCGAAGTCCAGCTTCCGCTCGGTGCAGACCACCTCTCGCTCCAGACCGTCAGCACAGGAGGAGAACTGGTAGGTGGTGTCCTTGCCCTGGACGGTTATCGATCCCTGCGAGCACTCGACCTTGGGGCTCGCAGAACCCACGCAGCAGCAGCCTGCGATCACGCCCGTGCACAGGACCAGCGTCACGAGCAGGCAGTCGAAGTGCCGAATCAAGGTAAATCTAGTCCGAAGTGGTGGGGCTGGCCGGTTCGGGCGTTGCCACGACATCGCGTTCGTCGAGCGGAACTTCGCTGGCCAGGGCCATGGCGAGTTCCACCTTCTCGCGCCCAGCCGCCGGAGAGCCTGATGCCATCTGAAGGGCCCCGCCCGGTGTGTTGGTCTCGAGATACGCCTTCAGGCCCGCATCCCACTCGGCGCACTCGCGCGTCTGGTGCTCGCCGAATCCAAGCTCCCGGCAGCGGTCGCGGATCTCGTCGCAATTGCAGTGCCCGGGGGGGACGCTGGAACCCTCGGTCTGGGCCGCGGCGCAGAAGTCAGAACACCGCTCGTACGACGCCTTGCAAGGTGTCAGGGTACGGTCGTAGCCGACGACGCCGGTCCAGACGAGGGTCGGGTACGTGAATCCCGCAGCCAGCACCACGACCGCAGCCCCGGCGATCACTCGCCATCTCTTCATGTTGGAGTTCCTCCCGCTGTACCCGACGGAGCGCCAGCCAGCCTGACGCCTCGTTGCCCTCGCCTCACAAAAGTATCCCAACGTCACGCTGGATGTACAGAAGTACCTCCCGGCGGTGGCGCTTTGGGAGAGTGCGGGTCGAGATGTCCAGGGACTCCACAAGGACTTCACAAGGGAAGTGCCGTAGAGGGAACCCGATCCCACCTCCACACGTGTATCCCCATGAAAGGACACCATCATGACCTGGCGATCCACGTGTGTTCGGGCTCTCCCCATCGGCCTGTACCTGCTGTCCCTGACGGCCTGTAGCCACCTGCCACGGAGCTCGACGAGCCCGCTCGAACCCGTCACAACGGCGACGGAAGTGACCATCCACTACGCCGGCATCTTCGGCTCGCGGTCCTCCCTCTCCATCTTCGATCGGCGGCTGGTGACTCCTCCGCTGATGGACCGGATCCTCGTGGAGCCGGCGCTGCTACGCACCTCGGCCGAGCCAGCGGATGTGGAGGTCTGGACGCGGCGCCTGCTGCTGGGCAAGCTGGGCACGAACGGCTCGGTGATCATCGGTCCCCCCTACGCAAACGGCGCTCCCGAGCCGATCGGTGGGCTCCCCGACGACGTGGACCGGCCAACTGCGCTGCTGCGGGAAGCGCGATTCGTCTCCAGCAAGGAAGACATTCCCATCTGCGTCAATCCGGCGGGCGAAGGCCGCTACGTGGTGGACATCCGGCCCGCTCCGGACGCCCCATCCCTCTGTCCCAAGGACCTGACGCTGGAGCTGGGATACGTCGAGCTGCAGGGGATCGTGCAAAGGATGGACGACGACGCGGTCGTCGCCGTGATCCACGAGGTCGCTCTGCTGGAGGGGCCCGAACAACTCTCCGCCACGGCCACACTCCCGCACCCACAGCAGGACACCACGGGCTTCTGCCGGGCCGTCGCCCAGCTCTTCGACAGCGAGATGAGTTTTCGCCCGACCGACGACCGCTACGGCCGGGCCGCCCTGACGGTCCTGGACCTCGCCTTCGATCCGCTCTACGCCCCGGTCGAACCGATCGCCATGGACCCGTGACGTCCCGTGAAGTCCCTGGCACCTGCCCGTGAAGTCCCTGGCACCTGCTCCTGGCACCTGCTCCTGAGCGCCGCGTGCTACTCTCCCTCCCCCGATGACCTCCACGCTGCAACGACCCGAAATCCTCGCCCCCGCCGGCACGCCCGCGAAGCTGCGGACGGCGCTGCACTTCGGTGCGGACGCCGTCTACCTGGGCCTGAAGCAGTTCTCGCTGCGCAGCAAGGCGGGGAACTTCGACGACGACGAGCTGGAGTGGGCGCTCGCCTACGCGCACGAGCGGGGACGGCGCGTCTACGTGACCGTGAACATCCAGCCCTTCGACAGCGACTTCAGCGGGATCGAGCGCGCGCTGAGGACGCTGGAGCAGCTCGGCCCCGACGCCGTCATCGTCGCGGATCCCGGCGTGCTCGCCCTGGCGCGCCGCGTGGCGCCGCAACTCGCGCTGCACCTGAGCACCCAGGCGAGCGTGACCAACGCCAGCGCGGCGCGGTTCTGGTTCGAGCAGGGGCTGAAGCGGATCATCCTCGCCCGGGAACTCAGCCTGGAGCAGCTCGGCGTTCTGGCCCGGGACGCTGGCGGGGATCTCGAGGTCTTCTGCCATGGCGCGGTCTGCATCGCGTACTCGGGGCGGTGCCTGCTCACGCTCTACTGGGCGAACCGGGACACCCGCCGCGGCGAGTGCGCTCAGGCGTGTCGCTGGCGCTACCGGGCCATCGAGGATCTGCATCGCCCGGGGCAGCCGAACCCGATCGAGCAGGACGAGCGCGGGACCTACTTCTTCGACTCGCGAGACCTCTGCGCGCTGCCCGTCCTGGATCGCCTCCTGGCGACGGGCGTGTCGTCGCTGAAGATCGAGGGTCGCACACGCTCGCCCCTCTACGTGGCCGTGATGGTCGACGTCTACCGGCAAGCCGCCGAGCAGCTGGCCGCCGGCAAGAGCGCCTCCTTCGAGGCCTCGAAGGGGACTTACCTGGCCGAGCTCGGCCACGCCTCGGCGCGGCCCATGTCGACCCATTTCCTCACCGGGGAGCAGGACCTGCCGGAGACCTACATACCCGACGGCGCATTGCGAAAGGACCGCGGCAACTACGTGGGCGAGGTCGTCGCCAGCGACGGCTCCTCGGTGGAGGTCGAACTCACGAACCCGTTGCGCGCCGGCGATCGCCTCGAGGTGCGCGACCGCGGCATGCGGGTCGAGCCAGCGGACCCAGTGACGGAGAGCGCACGCCGCGGCCAGCGGGTGCAGCTGCGCGGACGCTTCGAGGCGGGCCCGGGGGCTGTGGTGCGGCGGGCTCTGCAGGAGTAGTTCCCCGGAAGAGGCGGCCACCGCGAGGGGTGAAGTCCATGGTGAAGTCTCCGGAAGCTCTGGGGGGTTTCCTCCTCTCTTTGCTATCCTCGAACTACAGCCGCTTCAGAGTACGGATGGAACGCGTGGTGGCGTGGAGCAGGCTGGAGGAGATGACATGGACGCATTGAGGAGACTTCACTCGGACGAGGCGGGCCAGGGGATGACGGAGTACATCCTGATCGTCGTGTTCATCGCCATCGCCGTGCTGATCGTGTTGGGCATCTTCCGGGACAACATCAAGCAGCTGTTCCGCGGCACCAACGACGAGTTGCACAACGTGGACGTCGCACCGTCACCGTAGGCTGAATTCGGAGCACGCGCGCGCCCCAAGGTCCGCCAACTCAGGGTAACGAACGCACGATACGCAGACCGCCGTAGTCGCTGCGTCCTGTGGCATTGCCCTTACGGCGAGAGGCGACCCGGAGTTTGCCTGGGAAGTAGTTCCACGAACCGCCACGCATGACACGGCAGTAGCTCGATTCAGGACCGGCTGGATCCGTGACGGATTCGGACGGGTAGTCCCCATACGGGTCCCACACCCACTCCCAGACGTTGCCTGTCATGTCGTGGAGGCCCCATGCGTTGGCCTCGTAACTTCCCACGTCCGCGATCAACAGGTTTCCGTCCTCGCAGTCGAACGTCTGGTGGGACCAGTAGAACGGCTCCACGCCTGACGGATTCTCCCCCATCACGGCCTCGTAGAGAGACTGGGAGATCTCGGTTGTTCCCATCTCAAAGGCTTGCGAGATCACCACATGGTGCCGGTCCTCCTTGTAGCCTCGGCCTTCCTCATCCTCAGGGCTGCCCATCCCCCCGGGGGGCGGTGCGGGGGCGGTGCCAGGGACTTCACAGGACTTCACAGGACTTCACAGGTGGGACTTCACAGGGGCCGATGAAGCACCCGTGCACTTCCTTCTGAATGCGCGCCGCCAACCGGCAAAGCCGGTTGATATCCCGCGTAGCAAAAAAAAACCGAACACGTGAAAGGTCCAGAACCTCGGTCGTGTAGCCCCAGGGCAAAACCCAGGCCGACGAAACGGCCGAACACGAAAGAGGAGAAACACCATGTTCCGTATCCACACCATCGCGCTTGCCTTCGTGGCACTGTTCACCATCGGCACGGCCATCGCCCCGTCCACCGCTTCCGCCCAGGAGCGGGGGTACGTGGATTCCGTCGTGTGGCAGGACCCTCCCGAGGATGTCATCGAGCTGATGTTCATCCTCGACGCCGTGCTCGATCACAACCCCGAGACCAACGAGTACGTGTTCGCCGCCGAGGTGGTCGCCGAAGGCGAGACGATGGAGACCTTCGTGCTGCCCGAGCAGACCATCCCTACCCTCGACGAGCTGGGCATGGTCCACCTGTCCTCCTTCGGCGGTGAGTCCTACGACGACTGCGTCACGAGGCGTCTGGACACCTGTCACGAGCCCTACACGTACGAGAACTACCCCGCCTGCTTCAGCGAGGGCGCGGTCATCCTCGATCCTTGCACTCTCTCCGACATGGGCAACCACGGCATCACCATCTGTGTCGGCCTGTCTTTCAAGGGCATCTGCTACGGCGTAATGATCACCTGGTAGTCACCACAACTCTCCAGCGGGGCGTCCGGCAGGAGCCGGGCGCCCCGTTCGCGTTTGGGCTCTGTGGAGCCCCCCCGTGACGTCCATGGCTCCTCTCCCGGGACGGCGAAGAAAATCACAGCGCACGTGTAAGAACGGCGGCCCGCGACGTGTAGCCCCGAACCGAGACAGCCGAGAGGCTCACAACACCAAGGAGGATCGGGAAAATGAAGAAATTCGCCGCCATCGCATGTTTCATCGCTGCACTGGTCACGGTCCACGCCGCCGTGGCCGACGAGTACGAGGAGCCCGAGTTCGAGTTCGAGGTGCTGGAGTTCGAGGAGGACGAGGAGGCGACCTCCGTGGAGGGGGAGGTCGCAGACGCCTTGATCGACCTGTACGGAGACTGCGTCGACGAGCGCTTGACCCAGTGTTACGACGATCCGCGTCCGCCGATCTCGGAGGAATGCCAGGACGTGCTGGGCTTCGTCGACCCGTGCGATCTGCTCGGCTGCTTCCCGTGGCCGGACGATAACCCGTGGGACAAGATCATTCGGGAGATCCTGGGGC
>CAZLEO010000068.1:0-35260 GCA_964558555.1 uncultured Rickettsiales bacterium
AACCCCCCGCAGCGCGCCTGCGTGTTACCCCCGCCCCCGCCCGGGGGGGCGCTTCGCCGCCCCGCATATTTTGGGGGGGGGCCGTCTCATTTTCAGAAGCACGCCTTCATCAACGCCGACCACGCCGAACGCAGTCGCCCAGGCATCCGGGAACGCCGTGCGTGTCCCAGCGCCAGCGGCACGGCCAGCGAGTCACCGGAGACCGCGGCAAACCAGAAGTACGGCCCCAGCACTCCGGCGAGGACCAGGGCCTCCCGATCCCCGTGCGACAACCCGGCGATGAACTCACGGATACGGACACGCCGGTCCAGGTCGCGCACCGGAGCGCGTAACGGATCGATCCCGGTGAGCGAGTCCACGCTTGCGGCCGCACCCACCAGCGCCGAGAAGACCTCGTCCCCGCGCCGCGGCACGCAGCGCCAGCCGATCTCACCACCGTCCAGGTCGAGGCGCAGCTGCGCCCGCCCCACCCAGGCCGACTGTACCTGCGCAGGCACAACGGCTCCTCGAGCCGCGCAGACCAGGGAGGCCGGGCCCTCCCCCCCCGCCGCCACCTCGACGAGGTGCACGCGCGCCCAGGTCCAGATCCGCAGGTCCCCGGCGAGGACGACGTCCACGGGAAGAGAGGGTTCGATCAGGCCGTCGCCAGGCGGTTCGCGGCCGGGGCGACCGGGCATCAACTGCCAGTCTCCACGCCCGACACTCTCGGCCTCGCGGTCACCCATGGCCGGAGCGTAGCACAGGGCCCCGCACGGTTCGCCGGGAGCGCCCGGACGTGAAATAATGCTCGCGCGCCAGCGTACAAACTCACGATGAGCACCGAAACGCTGGCAAGAAGCGCGGAATCGTCCGCATCCGGAATCGACTTCATGGGCTTCATGAAACGCCTCAAAGAGGGCATGAAGAAGCTGCCGCTGCCGATGCAGCTGTTCATGAACCTCGTGTTTGCGGGCCTGCTGTTGATCGATCTGGTCATCGTCGACGGCATCCCCCTGATCGACGAACTGCTGCTGGGCTGGCTGCTGTACGCGGGCACGTCTGCGACGGTGGACTCCATCCGCGGGCGCCGGCGCCAGGAGCTCGAAGCCCCGGGCAGTGTCGTGGACGTGCGCGGTCAGCAGGGCGAGCCCGACTACCTCAAGGCAGCGGCCGAGGCCGAGGTGGAGGCCGCGACAGCCCCCCCTTTTCCGTGACCCAGCAGGCCGTCGCCGCCCAGCCGGCGGCGCCACGGCGCATTCCGCTGGGTGAGGAGACGTGGAAGGTCTTCGACCTGCTGCGCAAGAGCCGCAAGCTGGCGCGCTCCCTGGAGAAGGACGGGTTCCCCGAGACCGGCAAGGAGCGGTTGCTGTCCATCGAGAAGCGGGTGGTGGACCTGCGCAAGCGGTTCAAGGAGCTCGAACAGCTGCTGCGCACCCGCGAGCTCGACATCAAGCTCGCCGACCACGAGATCGCCAAGATCGAGCGGTCCATGGCGGATCCCGAACGCGACGAGGAGCAGCTGCAGTCCCTCAAGCGCTCCATGGACCACGCCGTGCGCCACCGGGACCACATCCTGTCGGTGATGCAGGCCCGCAACACCTACGTGATCCGGCTACAGGAGCTGTACCAGCACGTGCGTCAGCTCCACTCCCACATGATGATGATGGACACCCCGGCGCCCGTGGAGTCGGACGAGCTCGTCTCGGAGATCGACGCGCTGGTGGTGTCGGTGGACGCCGTGGACGTGGTCCGCAAGGAGGTCCAGGCCTCCATGGAGTCCCGACGCCGGGCCACCTCCCGACAGCCCCAGTAGCCCCCTCCCCTACCGAAGCAGGAGCTCGACCAGGAGCCGCTCCACCGCCGCCGACGTGAACGGCTTGCGCAGCAGGCCCGCAAAGCCCGCGCGCTCGGTCTGAAGGTGCAGGTCGTGGTCGCTCATGCCCGATATGGCCACCACCGGGACGGCGGCGCCGTTGGGTGTGGCGCGGATGTGCTCGAGGAAGCGGAAGCCGTCCATCCCCGGCAGGCGCAGGTCCAGAAACACCAGCGAGGGGCCGTGCTCGGCGAGCATCTGGCTGGCCTGGAAGGCGTCCTCGGCCGCGAGGACCGGCACGTCCGGGGCGAGCCGCTGAAGCAGCTTGACCATGGCGCCGCGGATGAACGGCTCGTCGTCCACCACCAGCACCGGACGCGGCCCCTGCTCGGTCACGACCAGCGGTACCCCCTGATCACGGCAGAACGCGTGCAGCGCCGCGCGCCGCACCCTTCGATGGCCGCCAGGGGTCCGGTACGCGGCGAGCTTCCCCCCCTCGATCCAGCGGACCACGGTGGGGCGAGACACGCCACAGAGGCGGGCCACGTCCTGGGTCGTCAGTACATCATCGCGGGGGGAATCGACCATGGCGAATCAGCATATCGCAGCCGCGTTTTTGCGGCCGTCACACGCCTTTCGTGGAAATTTGCGCCATACCTTGACACGCCCCGATCGGGCTTGCTAGCTTCCGGCCGGTCGAGGTAGGGCCGTCTCGGTGCAGGGGCACGCTGTCGCAGAAGCTGATGTGAGCAAGGTGGAAGCAGTGGGCCCTGCTTCGAGGCCCCATCCCCCCTGAACTTTCCGAAGAATCAGTCCAGACAGGAAGCCGCGGCTTCGGCCGTGACGATCTCGATCTCCATGTGATCGAGCAGATGGGCCTCCACCTCGCGCAACTCGAAGGTGATGCACGACTGCTGCTCGGGGTAGCCAGGACAGGCCGAACACGGCGATCCCAGCTTCTCCAGCAGGTCGCAGGTGCTGCCCTGCCAGTAGGTGTCGTGATCGTTGCTGATCTCGGCCAGCAGCGCGTCCAGGGCGAACCCGTCCACCACCCCCTCGATGCGACCCTCGGTGAGGACCTCGCCGTCCGGGGTGAACTCGGCCTCGAACCCCACCTGCGCCCCGTCGAGCCAGTACTCCGAGTCCGCTGACCAGTCCTCCTGCTGGAACGGGATGTCCAGCAGGGTCGCCGACATGGATAGGTGCGACCCGGTGAGCAGCGCCGGGGCCGCCTCGGTGAGGTCGGCGGTCATGACGCAGGGATCCTGAACGAGTTCGGCCAGATTCAGCCCGGCCGCCGTCAGCCCCAGCTCTTCGCCGCTGACCTCGTCCACGGCCAGCAGGAACGGCTCGAATCCCAGCATCCCCAGCAGGCTGTCCACGCCCACGGGTTGCACCAGCTCGGCCTGCTCCGGGTAGACGATGTACACGGCGTCGCGCACGGAGAACGCCCCGTCGAGGTCGGTGCCCAGCACGCTGGTGGTGAACGTCCACTCGGCCCAGCAACCGCCCGCGTCCACGGTGGCCTGGTAGGTCGACGCCGGGTGCAGGTGGCTGTCGGGGCTGTCGCCGTGGGGATCGAAGGTGGCGATCAGGCCGTCCTCGGACAGCGAGACCTCACCGGGCACGACCCCGCCATCCCCCTCCACGGTGATGTAGGCGTCGTCCACCGGATCGACGAAGACCACCTGGATCGGATCGCGGTAGTAGGCGATGGGGTCGCCGTCCACGGGCACGGTGCCCTGGATCTCGCAACCCCCGCCCGACAGATCATCGTCCCCGGCGTCGTCGTCGTCGAGGTGCGCCATGTCGTCGTCGTCGCCGCCTTCCTGGGCGTTGTCAGCGGGCGCTGCGAACGACAGCGAATCGGCGCACCCCAGCAACAACCGGGGCAGCACCAGCCCGAGGACGACGAAGAGGATTCGTGTGGACATGGTCATCCACTCCTTCCTGTCCCTCCAGCGACCGATCCTTGCAGGAACCGGACCATCCCGGAGGTGAGGAAGATGCCCAGCCGAGATCCATCCTGAGATCACGGCCACCGGGTCACCCGGGGAACCATTGTACAGCCAAAGACGCGACAACCGCCCCGGAGATGGTCTCCGGGGCGGTTGTCAGGTCGTCGTTCATCGCGTCCAGAGCAGAGCTCCGGGCGCTTGTCGAATCAGCCAGCGTCGCAGAAGCCGCCAGCGATCCAGTCCTTGATCATCGCCTCGGACACGTAGGTCAGGGTGTCGTACTCGGCGCCCGTCTCCGGGTCGTAACCGATCACGTCCACCTTCTCGCTGATGATGCCGTAGGCGCTGACGGTCAGGCAGTAGGGGCCGGAGCCGTCCGGGCACTCCTCGCACTCGATGCCCAGCGAGGACAGCAGGTCGCAGGCCGCGCCCTCGTCGGCGCCGGGATCGATCAACTCGTCGAGGACGCGGGTGTCCATCTGGCCGTCGAAGGTGCCACCCACCAGGGTGTTGCCGTCGGAGGTGAAGCTGCCGCCGATGCGCAGGTCGATGATGTCGGCGTCGTAGCCCTCGATGGCGATGTGGAAGTCCGTGGGGCCGATCTGCATGTAGGGGTTGTCCCACATGCCGGGCTCCTCCTCGGTCATGCCGAGGGTGGGCTCGCACAGGTCCTGGACGTAGTCGTTGCCGTCCTTCTCGACGATGCCGCCGTAGATGTCGATGGTGCCCGCACCCTCGTCGATGGCGTCCACGTGCATGATGACGTAGACGTCGGCGATGTACTGGGCCAGCAGGGAGCCGACGCCCGGGGGCTCGGTGAAGGTGGCGGAGCCCAGGTCGAGGAAGTAGTCGTTGCCGACGATGGCGCTCTGGATGTCGCTCGCCTCGGTGCCCACGTCGCTGGTCTGGAAGTGCAGTTCGGCGCTCTGGCCGTCCCAGCTGATGGTGGCGGTGTAGGAGGTGCTCGGGGTCAGGTGGTCGGTCTCACTGTCGCTGAACGGGTTGAACGTCAGCTCGGTGGAGTTGTCGTTGAGCGCGTTGTCGCCCGTGATCTCGGTTCCACCATCGTCCACCAGGGAGATCTCGGCGGCGGTCACGTCGTCGGTGAACTCCACGAAGATGTTGTTGCGGTGGTAGAAGTCGGTGTCGCCTTCCTGCGGGATGGTCTCCTCGATCCCGGCGGCAGCGTCGTCATCGTCGTCACCGACGGTGTCGTCGTCGTCGTCGTCCGCCGGGTTGGCCGAGTCGTCGTCGTCGTCGTTGCCCGGGCAGCCGGACATCACCATGCCGACACTCAAAAGCCCAAGCAGGAGAAAGAGCAACGGGGTCTTTTCCTTCATCATTCCAAACCTCTTTTCTCTCGAGGGCCGTTCGTGCCCCTCTGTTGATTCGCGCCCCAAATTCGTGAGTAATCAAGCCCACTTCCGCGGGACAGATCTATCCCTCGGATCGGGCCGGACCTTACCGAAAGGGTCCATGGAAGTCAAACTCGGTTTTCATTATCCTCACGAGGGGTTAGGTCGCTTCGGGCAAGCATTTGCCCGATCCACGGACCGGCCCTCGCAGCCCCAGGAGGAACGTTGGAACAGTCGCTGCCCATTCTGCACTCGCCAACCCTCCATGCCCCTGGTATCACTGCGTTTTTCTCCACTCGCAAGGGGGGTGTGAGCGCCCCGCCGTTTCACGACCTCAACCTCTCGTCGCGGGACGACGACCCCGCCACGGTGGCCGAAAACATGCTGCGCGTCTGCAGGGCCGGGGGTCTGAAACGCTGTCCTCCGGCGTTGCAGCGTCAGGTGCACGGCGCCCACGTCACCTGGGTCGACGGCGACGACGGACCGTCCCCGGGCGAGGTTCGGCACCTGGACGGCGACGCCCTGGTGACCCGCCAGCCCGGCGTTCCCGTGGCCGTGCTCGTGGCCGACTGCGTGCCGGTGCTGCTGTGGGACCCGCGCAACAAGGTTGTGGCCGCGGTGCACGCCGGGTGGCGCGGAACCGCCGCGGAGATCGTCGCGCGCACCCTGGAGTCAATGACAGAACGCGCCGGCACCCGCGCGCAGGACGTGCGCGCGGCCATCGGTCCGGCCATCGGCGGGTGCTGCTACGACGTGGGCCCCGAAGTGGTCCAGGCCCTCGAGCAGGTGATCCCCCCGGCCGACTTCCTCGAGGGCGAGGACGACGGCGCGCGGCGCGTGGACCTGCGGCGAGCCAACGCGGCCATGCTGCGGCGCGCCGGGCTGGGTGACGGCGCCGTGGAGATGGTGGGAGGGTGCACCTGCTGCTCGGACGAGTTCTACTCGTACCGCCGCGACGGTCCACGCACGGGCCGGCAGATGGGGGTCATCGAGCTGCGATGAGGTTCGCGTCGACCATCGTCGGGGTGTGCGCGCTGCTGTGGGCGGGCTGTGGCGAGCCCGAGGCTCTGTCCCCCCTGGAGCAGTACGACCGGGGCATGGCTGCCCTGGACGAAGGCGACGCGCAGGCCGCCGAGCAGCTGTTCGCCGCCATGGTCGCCGCCGATCCGGCCGATCCGGTGGCGCGCGCCGCGCTGGCCCGCGCCCTGGCCCGCCAGGATCGCTTTGCCGAGGCCGTGGTCCAGGACAAGCTGGCCCTGGCCGCCGACCCCACCCTGGCCGAGGTCGCCTACAACGTGGCGTGCTCCTACGCGGCGATGGGGGACACGGACGAGTCGCTGCGCTGGCTCTCGCGCGCGTGGGACGGGGGCATACGCGATCTCAATCTGATCGAGCAGGACAGCGACCTGCTCGATCTGCGCCGCGATCACCGCTTCGCCTTCTTCCTGGCCACGGGATCCCTGTCCCTGAACGAGCGAGAGGCCTTCGCACGGGTCACCCCGGCGATGGCGGCGCCCGGGGACGAGGTGAAGGTGGAGATCACCGTGGTGAGCCTCAACCGCCCGCTCATGGCGGCGCCGGAGCGGCTCGACCTGCGCTTCGGCGGCGCACTCCCCGACGGCGCCCTGGTACCCCTGTCTCGCGTCGAACGCTTCGAGGCCGGGGAGAGCGGCGGACGCGAGTTCTTCCGCCGCAACATCACCGTGACGCTGCGCGCCGACAGCGCGGTGGAGGCGCTGCTCGAGCCGTTCGAGCTGTCCCTGGGCGGTGTCGAGGTGCCGGTGCGGCCGTCGTGGCTTTCCGTGCGGGACGTGCTGCCCGGGCTGTTCCCCGACCGCGAGGAGGAGGGCGAGGGGCCGCCGTCGCCGCCGGCCGCGGCGTGGTTCGCCGCGCCGGGCACCCTCACCGGGACCGCAGATCACCCCTTCGCCCGCTGGGACGAGGTGAGCGACGGCGTCTGGGACCTGGTGGTGGGGATCGAGTTCGAGGGGGACGGGCTCAAGGTGCCCGCGGACCTGGAGCTCGCGGGGTGGCCCGACGCCTGCGGCCCCTGGGAGCACCCTCGCCATACCGCCTTCCTGCGCACGCGCGCCGAGGGGGGATCGCGGGTGTGGTTCCACCGCCGCTACGGTCGCACCACCGACGGCCGGCCCACCCCCGGCGACTGCCCATCGCCGCTGCCCGTGCAGGTCACCCTCGGAGACGAGACGCTGCTGTCCATGGACCTGCCCTGGCCCTGAGCCCATCCCGATGGATCGCTACTTCTTGGCGGGGCCCCGGTAGGTCTTGAACGCGCCGGTCATGGACAGCTTCTCGACGCGGTTGGACGACTTGAGCCGCAGGGCGCCGAGGATCTGGCGGAACACGTTGCGGTCCGGCACCACCCGCTCGGCGTCCTCGCGGGTGATCTTGCCGGCGAGGTAGGCCATGGCTGCGGATCGCTCGAAGGTGAACATCCCCTCGGCGAGGCTGGTGGTGAGCACCTGCTTGAGCTGATGCATCTTGCCCTCGCGGATCAGCGAGGCCACCGCGAAGTTGATCTTCATCAGCTCGACCACCGGCACCAGCCCCACGCCCGAGGAGTGGGTGAGCAACCGCTGGTTCACCACCGCGCGCAGGCTCTCCCCCAGCTGGGCCCGCGCCGCGTTGCGCTCGTGCTCGGCGAACGCGTCCACCAGGCGGGTGATGGCGTTGGTGGTGGTGTTGACGTGCATGGTGCCCAGCAGCAGGTGACCTGTCTCGGCCGCGGCCAGGGCCATGGAGATGGTCTCGCGGTCGCGCAGCTCGCCGACCATGATCACGTCCGGGTCCTCGCGCAGGGCGTCGCGCAGGCCACGGGCGAACGACGGCGAGTGGACCCCCACCTCGCGCTGCTGGATCAGGCAGTTGTCGCTGCTGTGGATGTACTCGATGGGGTCCTCGAGGCTGATGATGTGCCGCGCCTGGGTCTCGTTGATCATGCGGATCAGGGCGGCCTGGGTGGTGGACTTGCCCGATCCGGTGGGGCCGCAGAACAGCAGCATGCCGCTGCGGTGCTCGGCGAGGTTGGCCAGGGAGTTGGGCAGCCCCAGGTCGGTCAGCGACTTGACCTTCTCGGGGATGTGCCGGATGGACAGCGACGGGCCGCTCTGCTGCTGGAAGGCGCTCATGCGGAAGCGGCCCACCCCGATCAGCGAGTATCCCAGGTCCACGCTGCTCTGGCGCTCGAACTCGGCGCGGTCGTCGGTGGAGAGGATGCCGTAGATCATCGCCCGCAGCTGGTCCGGGGTGGCCGGCTCCAGGTCGCTGCGGCGGAACAGGTTGTCGATCCGCAACGTGGGCTGGAAGTTGGGCGTGAGGTGCATGTCCGTGGCCTTGTTGCGCACCATCCACTGCAGGTACGTGTCGATGGCGTTGCTGCCGGGGCGGTGCTCCTCCTGCGTGGGCAAGCCCTCGAAGGCCGGTGTCGCGATCTCCTCGGCACCCGGGACGGGCGGCCGGATCATCCACGGCGGCTCGGTGTAGCCCGACGCCGACGGCTCGTCGTCCAGCGAGGCCGCCGTGGGCAGGGTCACCGACGCCAGGTCGGGGGTCTCCTCCATGGACATGGCCAGCAGGTCGGTGTCGATGAGGGTGAAGGTGATGCCCTGCTGGAAGCCCTGGCGGATCTCGCAGTCGAAGTAGCGGTTGTCGAACTCGTACAGCACCTCGCACGAGCCGGTGGTCTCGAGGTTCTCGGTGTCGTCGTCCACGAGCAGGAAGTCGATGATCCCGCCCACCTGGGCCTCGGTGATCCGCGGCCAGGCCTGGTCGAAGTCCTCGTTGCCGCCTCGCAGCCGCGGCGGATACCCCGCGACGAGGACCAGGCTCTGCGCCCCCTGGTCCAGCAGGGCCCTCAGCATCGACGCGAGCATCGCCTTGAGGTTTTCCATGGTTCCTTCCCCGCGCCTACTGGGCCACGCAGCCGAGCTGACAGCCGTTGGTCTCGAGGAAGTCGCCCCCCACGTTCCCCGACAGGGTGTTGAAGCAGTTGTCCAGGCTCACCGACGCGGAGTCGCAGGCGATGCCGTACTGGGTGTTGCCCTCGATGACGTTGCCCAGGATGTCGCCGCTGGCCGTGCCCGACAGGTGGATGCCGTGGGCGCCGTTGGTGCTCAGCGCCGCGTTGTCCGACAGGTCCAGGGTCAGCCCGGAACCGTTGACCCGGAGGCCGCTGCCCGTCGATGACATCAGCGAGCTGGCGTTCACGCTCACCGAACCCGTCCCCGTGATCTCCAGCCCGCTGTCGGCGGCGCCGGTCACGGTCAGGCCGTCCACGCTGACGGTGGTACGCCCCTCGATCTCGACCGCAGCGCCGCTGCCGTTTCCGGTCACGACGTTGGCGCCGGAGAGCTGGATCTGGCCGATGTCCGCGACGTGGATGGCCGTCCCCGTGGTCCCGTCGAACTCGTTGTCCTCCAGCAACAGGGTCTCGTCCCCCATCGTCAGGTAGTCTTCGATGTAGATGCCGGTCCCGACATCGCTGAAGCTGTTGTCCAGCACCTCGAGCTCGCCGTGGTGGTAGTAGGAGTAGATCCCGTACGAGCAGCCGATGAACGAGTTGCCGTCCACGGTGGCCACGGCGCTGAACCCGGGATCGCTGTAGGTGTACAGGTTCACGCAGGTCCCCGCGGTGTGGGACTCGGTGCCGAACGTGTTGTCCTCGAGGGTGCCCAGGAAACCGTTGCCGTAGACGTGGTACCCCTCGGACGAGGTGAACACGTTGCCGGCGACGGTGGCGTCGGACACGTACAGGTTGACCGACGTATAGCTGTGCTCGCCGAAGGTGTTGTTCTCCACGTACACCGGGTAGCCTTGCGCGGTGACGCTGGAGTTGACGTACACGCCGGTGTACCCGTCCTGGAAGTCGCAGCCCTCCACGGTCACCGACCCCTCCTGCACGTACACGCTGTACCCGTAGCCTTCCAGGTTGGAGAACGACGACCCCGAGACCGTACCCTGAGCGTCGTTGTAGACCACGCCCATGGCCGAGTAGGCGTACGCGCCCGGATCGTCCTCGTCCGCGGGCTGGATCCCCTCGCTGAGGTTGGAGAACGTGCACCCCTCGAAGTCCACGTCCGACACCCGCGAGTCGATGCCGTAGATGCTCAGGTCGTGGGTGTTCAGCCCGGTGAAGGTGCCCGACGACTGGTCGATGTACATGGCCCACATGCGCGTGCCCGTGACCTCGTCGTCGGTGGAGGTGAACTCGGTGTTCTGGATGAAGTAGCCCACCACGTCCACGTCGCGCGCGACGTTGCCGCTCATGGTCAGCTCGCCGATATCGAACAGGCCGATGCCCATGCCGGAGTTGTAGGAGTGGGGCTGGGGCTGGGAGCCGGACCAGGCCAGGTTCTCGACCAGGTTGTCGGTGAACGTCACCTCGTCCAGGGCGCTGACGTACAGCCCGTACAGCTGGCAGTCGAGCACCGAGTTGCCGCTGACCACCGCCGTGCCGCCCTCGGGGGCCGGGTCGTACGGGTACTGCACCCAGATGCCGTACAGGGCATACCCCTCGACGGTGTTGTCCTCCACGGTGAGGTTGGCGTCGGAGTTGCCCACGGCGATGCCGATGGAGTCCTGGTAGGTGGCGTTGGACGCGGTGACGGTGTTGCCGCTGACCGTGGAGTCCTGCTCGATGACGTAGATGCCGTAGTACGGCACGTCCTGGACGTGGTTGTCGGTGATGACCGAGCCGTTGCCGCCGCCGCCCACGCCGATGAAGCCGTAGTTGGAGTCGGAGATGGAGCTGCCGGAGACCTCGAAGTCCGAATAGAACCAGTACACGGCGACCCGCGCGCAGTTGTCCACCTGCACGTTGTCCAGGATCACCGGAGCCGAGGAGTCCTCGGAGAACACGCAGCTGCCGGAGAAGTCGTCGCCGTCCTCGGAGCCCGACGCGCCGGAGATGCGGGTGTCGGACACGTTGGCGGTGGAGTTGACCAGGCGGAGGCCGTAGTCCTCGTTGTTCAGCAGCTCGCTCGACGTCATGGTCACCACCGAGTTCTGCGCGTCGATGGCGGCGAAGGGGTGACCGGTGAGCAGGCTGCCGTGGATGGCCGCGGAGCTGTTGGACAGGGACACGCCGAACTGCCCCGAGTCCGAGATGGTCATGTGGTCCAGCGTCAGGTTGGTGGCGCTCTCGCCCACCACGCCGTTGCGGGTGCTGACCACGGTGAACCGCGACAGGGTCACGTCCGCGGCCTGTACCGTGATCGCCATCTCGTTGGTGTCGCCCTCGACCACGGACTCGCCGTCGGCCGCGCCCATGATGGTCACGGGGCGGTCGATCACCACCGAGCCGACGAAGGTGTCCGCGCACAGGGTGACCACGTCCCCCTCCTGCGCCATGAACACCGCGTCTTGCAGGCTGGCGTACCCCGGCAGCTCGCCGTTGACGGTGATGCACCCCTCGACGAACACCGTGGTGTCGTCGTCGTCGTCGTCAGCCGGGTTGGACGAGTCGTCGTCGTCGTCGTCGTCGCCCTCTTCCGGGCAGCCGAGCAGGCCGATTCCCAGCAGCACGCACAGCGCCAGCCGCAGCAGATGATCAGGCATGGGTTCCTCCGCAGATCAGCAGCATAGCCCACGCGGGCGGGCGGGGGAACGCGCGCGGGTCGTCTATAGGGACTCGGTACCGATCCAGCCCCACACGTCCAATGGGCTGGTCGCGGCCATGAGGGAGGTGAAGGAGTGGGACGCGCCGGCGATGCTGTCGAAGCGGGTGGCGTGGCCCTGGGAGGCGAGGTAGCTCTCGGACTGCTGGGCGTAGCTGTGGAAGCTGTCGCCGGTGCCGCAGATGAACATCACCGGACCCCGGCGCGGGGGATTGCCCATGGGGTAGAAGCCGCCCCATCCGTAGCCCATCACCACCAGCGAGGCGAAGCGGTCGAAGCGGTGCAATCCCCCCACGGCCAGGAACAGCCCGCCGTTGGAGAAACCAAAGGCGTGGATCCGGTCCGTGTCGAGGTGGTATTCCTGGCCGACGTGGGCCACCAGGTCGAGCACCGAGTCCATCTCCTCGACCATCTCGTCCATGTCGTTGTTGGGGTTGCCCGACCAGTTGGCGAAGTCGCTGTAGGGGCTGAGGCTCGCCGGCACCAGCAGCGCGAAGTTCGCCGGCGCCGCGGCCGACGTCCAGCCGCTGTACTCGGCGACGCTGTAGAAGTTGCTGCCGCTGTCGCCGGCGCCGTGGAAGCCGATCACCAGCGGGATGGCCGTGGACGGGTCGTACCCGTTGGGCACGTGCAGGGTGTACCCGCGGCCGTCGAACGAGTCGCTGAACGTGCCGGGCTGGCCGGTGTAACCGGTGGCGTCGTCGTCGTCCCCCACCGCGTCGTCGTCGTCCCCCACCGCGTCGTCGTCATCGCCCGGGCCGACGTCGTCATCGTCGTCGTCCCCCACCGCGTCGTCATCGTCCCACTGGGGGCCCGGCGGGTTGTTCTCGTCTTCGGGGCAGCCGACCAGGGCCAATCCCAGCAGCAGCGCCATGGCGATTCGCAGGTGATCCATGTCCCCTCCTATCGATTCTTCAACCCCGTCTCGAGCTTGTTGCGCACCTCGCGCTTGACCCGCGCGTGCAAGGCGGAATCGTGCTCCCGCATGAACGCCACGACCTGGGCGGGCTCGCGCTTGGCCAGCTCGCGCAGGGCCCACGACAGGGCCTTGACCACCATGTCGTCGTGATCGTCGACCACCTGTTCGCACACGGCCAGGGTGCGCTCCGGGTCGCCGTCGCCGCCGCGGGCCTTCTGGTTCAGCGCGATGGTGCAGACCACGCCGGCGCGCCGCCACCAGCGGTCGGAGGACCGCAGCCAGCCGTGGACCACGTCGTCGCCGATGCGGCCGCGCTTCCACGCAGAGCCGGCGATCAGGGCGGCAAAGGTGTCCACCGACGCCCAGTTGTCGATGCCCTCACCCAGGGCGAGGATCTCGTCGAGATCCAGCTTGGCGAGCACCTTGCGGTGCTTGTCCAGCAGCTGGTAGCCCACCTTCCGTCCCTCGAAGGTGCCCCCGTTTGCCAGGGCGGCGGCCAGGGCCTTGATCTCGACGACCGAGGCGCCGCGAACGCGCCGCGATAGACCCGCGGTGATCCTGCGGACGTCCGGTGACTTCACCCCCACCGTGGCCAGGGCCGAGGGGGCGCTGCGGGCCATGAACTCCCGCCGCTCGGGCGTACCCACCGCGGCCAGCTCCGCCTGGACCTCGGCGGCGAGCTCCGTGACGTCCAGGCTCACTTGTGGTCCACCGGCGTGACGGTCCCCGCGGCCCGGTCGACGCTGACGAGCTCGCGGTAATGGTTGGAGTACAGGTGCGCCGTGGCCGAGGCGTCGCCCCGGGTGGCCACGATCTTGGCGATGTACAGCCGGTGATCACCGCAGTCCACCTTGGCCGCGACCTTGCACTCCCACGCCATGATCGAACCGCCGATGGTGGGCGGTCGTACCTTCGACGACGGCACCGCGTCGAGGCCGCACTCGGCGAACTTGTCCACGTCCCGCCCCGACTTCGTGCCGCACGTCCACGCCGCCCGCGCCTGCTCCGGGGCCGGGAAGTTGATGACGTACTCGGGCACCTGCTCGAGGTTGTCGTAGGAATGCCGCGGCGGCGCCACGGAGATGCAGACCATGGCCGGGCTCCACGAGACGATGGTGAACCAGCCGATGCCGATGATGTTGGGGTTGCCGTCCGCGTCCACCGTGCTGGCCAGCACGTAGGGGTGGGGTGACGCCAGCTCGACGGCGTCGGTCCAGCGCAGGTCGCTCAACTCGCTCATGGGGCCCTCGGGGGGGAAGTCGACGGTCGGCAGTCGACGGTCGACGGTTCTTGTTCCGGATGGGAGCGAGGCTATCGGTTTTCCAATAAGCTCGCCAGCGTGACGCAATCCTCTCCGGGCTGGGAACACCGCGCCGCAGGCTCGCCGCTGCGCGCCTACCAGGAGCGCGCCGTGGGGGAGCTGCTCGAGGCGCTGCAGCGGCCAGGGGCGCGGGTGTGCCTGGTGGCGCCGCCGGGGGCGGGCAAGACACGGTGCGCGCTGCACGTGGCGTCCGAGCTGGAGGCGCCGCTGGAGGTGCGCGTGCCCACCACGGCGCTGGTGGGCCAGTGGGAGCAGCGGGCGGGCGAGCAGCTCGTGGCGGTGACCGACGACGATCAGCCCTGGCCGGTGCAGGTGAAGACCTATGCCGGGCTGGGCGACTTCGTGCCGGGCGCGCTGGTGGTGCTGGACGAGGCCCACCACCTGCAGTCGTCGTGGGGCCGCAAGGTGGCCGACGCGCTGGATCCGGAGCACCGGGTCCTGGGGCTGACCGGCACCCCGCCGGTGGGGGGCGCGGGCTGGGACCGCTTCATCGAGCTGGTGGGCGACGATCCGGTGGAGGTCGCGGCCCCGCCGCTGGTGCGCGACGGTCACCTGTGCCCGTTCCTCGACCTGGTCTGGCCCGTGCTCGCCGATCTGGAGGACGTGCAGGCGCTGCGCGAGGCCGACCGGGGACTGACCGAGCTGGAGGCGGCTCTGGGGGACGAGCTCCAGCTGTGGATGGCCGCGACCCTGCGCGAGGATCTGTGGGAGCTCACCGAGGCGAGGTTCGCGCGCAACGAAGGGCTGCTGGTGGCCCTGTGCCGGGTACGCCACGCGCTGGGGCGCGAGCTCCCCGCCGACCTGCCACCGGACCGCGAGCTGCGGGCGCCCCCCACCTTGCACGATCGGGTCCGGGTGCTGTGGGCGTTCGGCGGTGATCGCGACGACGTGCGCGCCGCCATCCGCGCCGCAGGATTCCGGCGCGCCGGCAAGGGGATCACCCTGCGTCGGGACGTGGCCCTGCAGAGCCTGGCGGCGAGCCGCACACGGGTGCGGGGCATGCTCGACGTGCTGGCGCTGGAGTCCCGCGTGCGCACTGACTGGCTGCGGGCCCTGGTGCTGACCGACCGCGACGTGGAGGGCAGCCGGCTGTCGGCGCGGGAGGTGCTGGCCGAGCTGGTGGCGGACGACCGCACCGACGCGCTCGATCCGATCCTGGTGACCGGCTCGGTGTTCTGGGTGGACGACGATCTGTGGCCGCGGGTGGGCCCGCGGGTGCCCGACCTGCCCTTCCGCGACGTGGGCGGACACCGCGAGGTGGACGTGTCCGCGTGGCCCGTGGCCCGCCGGGTCGAGCTCGTCACCCGCCTGCTCACCGAGGGGGTGACCCGTTGCCTGGTGGGCACCCACCACCTGCTGGGCGAGGGCTGGGACTGTCCGGCGGTCAACTGTGTGGTGGACCTGACCGGCATCTCCGCATCCATGACCGTCAACCAGGTGCGCGGCCGCGGCCTACGCCCCGATCCCGCGGACCCGGGCAAGGTGGCCTCCCTGTGGGAGGTGCTGCCGCTGGCCCCCGGCATTGGCGGCGGCGACCGCATGCTGGAGATCCTGTGCAAGCGGCACGCCCACACCCTGGGCATCGATCCCGAGGGGCGCATCCGCGCCGGTGTGTCCCGCATCCACCCCGCGTTCGCCGGCCAGGCGGCCGAGGTGGCCGCCCGGGTTCCCGAGATCCGCGACCGCATGACCGGGCGCCTCGAGGGGATGAAGGGCGCCGCCGCCCACTGGGCCGTGGGCCGCTCCTACGCCGATCGGCGCGTCTGGCAGGTGGCGGGCGCGTCGCCCACCCCGCCGGTGCGGCTGAAGAAGGAGAGGCCACGGGATCCGGTCCGCGCCACGGCCGCGGCCCTGCACCACCGCAAGCGCCGCCGCGGCATGGCCGCCGGTATCGCCGCGGTGGCCGGCGTGTCCGTGGGGGTGCTCGGCCTGATCACCGCCGGCCCCCTCCTCGGCATCCCCGTCGCCGCCACCGGCATGCTCGTGTCGTCCCTGCTGGTGTGGTCCGGCCTGCGCGACTTCGACCTGCTCGCCGTGGCCGTGCAGGCCCTGTTCGACGCGATGAGGTCCACACGGATCGTCGATGGCGAGCTTCGCTCCCGCGCCGGTCACTGGTGGCTCGAGGGTATCCCCGAGCACTCCCGCCTCTTTGCCGAGGCCTGCGCCGAGCTGCTGGGGCCGGTGCGCTACCCGCGCTACCTCCTGCTGGAGACCTCGGGCCGCGTCTGGCCCGTGCCCGGCGCCCTGGGCGGCGACAAGACCCTGGCCAGGGCCTTCGCCCGCGCCTGGGCCGACCGCGTGGGCCCCTGCGAGGTGATCTACGCGCGCCAGGGCCGCGGCCGCGAGCTGCTCACCCGAGCCTGGCGCGTGGCCGGTCGCACCCCCGTCGAGATCGTGGAGCTCTGGGAGTGACCCCTCCCCTGCATTTTGTGGCTTGACGTCCGTGAAACTAGTTGTATAGTACAACCATGTTCGTCAGCCAAGCCGACCGGGAACTCATCGACCTCGTCGCCCAGCTCGTCCGCGTGGCCCGCGGCTTCCAGCAAGAGCAGGCGTTCTGCGAGGGCATCACCTTCACCCAGTTCCAGATCCTCGACCGCGTGGTGACCGCCGGCGGCGCGCTGGGCCTGTCCGATCTGCACGCGGCGCTCGAGGTGGACAAGTCCACCACCACACGGCTGGTGGCGCCGCTGCTCGAGGACGGACTGGTCACCAAGCACCGCCGCGAGGACGACCGCCGCGCCTTCGAGCTGCGCATCAGCGGCGAGGGGCAGGCGGTGAACGCCAAGGTGTGGGCCTGCATCGCCGGCGCGGCCGCGCTGGTGGACGGGTTCATCCCCGAGGCCGAGCGCGAGGGGGTGCACCGGGGGGTGAAGCTGTTCGCCAACGCCCTGAAGCAAGCCTGCGCGGCGGGCTGCTGCCAGGGCGCGGCCACGGGAGGTTGTTGTGTCGTCGAATGAAGATCGCCTCGGACAGAGGTTCGTCACGGGACAGCTGGACTCACCCGCCGGCGTGGTGCCGCAGGTGCGCAGCGAGCTCTCCGCCGCGGATCGCCGTGGCGCGGTGCTCGCCCGCTGGGGCATCGGGCGCATGGACTACCGCGTGGCTCCGGGGCTGTACGCCCTGGGCAACCCCGACGGCTCCTCGCCTGTGATGGTCAGCGCCAACTACAAGATGAGCTTCGACGTGCTGCGGTCGTCCCTGCCGGGCCGCGACGCGTGGCTGCTGGTGCTGGACACCGACGGCATCAACGTGTGGTGCGCCGCTGGCAAGGGCACCTTCGGCACCGAGGAGCTGGTGCGCCGGGTGCTCGACAGCGGCGTGGACCAGGTGGTGGACCGCCGGCGCCTGGTCGTGCCGCAACTCGGCGCGCCGGGGGTGGCCGCCCACGAGGTCAAGAAACGCACCGGCTTCGTGGTGCGCTACGGCCCGGTGGACGCCGCCGACCTGCCCGCCTACCTCGACGGGCGGGGCAAGGCCACCGAGGCCATGCGCCGCAAGCCGTTCGATCTCGGCGAGCGCGCGGCGCTGGTGCCGATGGAGCTGATCCCGGCGGCCAAGATCGGCGCGGTGATCGCCGTGGTGATGGTCGCCGTGGCCGGGCTCGCCGGTCCCGGCGGCTTCGTGGCCGACGCCCTGGCCTACGCGGGCATCGCCGCCGGCGGCGTCACCCTCGCCGTGGTCGCCGGCTCCGTGCTGACGCCGCTGGCCCTGCCCTGGCTGCCCGGTCGCACCTTCTCGGTCAAGGGCGGCGTCGTCGGCGCCCTGCTGGCCGCGATCCCGGTGTCGCTGCTGTACCAGCTGCGGGACTTCGCCGAGTGGTCCACCCGCCTGGAGATGGCGGCCTGGGCCCTGGCCATCCCCGCCCTCGCCGCCTTCTCGGCCATGAACTTCACCGGCGCCTCCACGTACACGTCCCCATCGGGCGTACGCAAGGAGATGGGGCGCCACGTCCCCCTGCAGCTCGCGACCGCCGTGCTCGCCCTGGGCCTGTGGATCGGCGCGCGCTGGACCGCGTGAGGAAGGAGCACACCATGGAGACCCCTACCTACCTTCCCGGAGTAACCACCCTGGCGCTGGATCCGTCCCGCTGCACCGGCTGCCGCATGTGCACCACCGTGTGCCCCCACGCCGTATTCCGAGTGGACGACCGCGTCGCAGTCATCGCGAACAAGGACGCCTGCATGGAGTGCGGCGCATGCGCCCGCAACTGCGAGGCCGAGGCCATCTCCGTGGACGCCGGCGTGGGCTGCGCCGCGGCGTTCATCTCCGGTGCCCTCGGGCTGAAGCGCGCCTGCTGCGCCACGACCGCGCCCGCACAGGGGCAGTCGGACGCCGCCTGCGGCACCCCGGCGGAAGAGGAGGTCGATCCGGCCCCCTGCTGAGGCTGAGTCCACGGGCCGGTCCGGCCCTCACTCGCAGTACAGCACCCGCACCACCTTCAGCTCCCCACCCCCACCCCAGGCGAACGCCCACCCCGCGTCGCCGTCGGCGTGACCGACGATGTCGTCGCGGTCGCCGACGCGCGCGTCCGTGGTCACCGGCCCCTCCAGCAGGGTGCCAGCCACTTCGACGACGGCGATCTGGGTGCCGCCGGATCCGACCCAGCTGACGAGGTAGTCGGGGCCGTAGGGGGCCAGGTGTGCGGCGCTCTCGTCCACGGTGGGCGTGTCGGTGAGCCACACGGGCGCGCCGGGTGAGCCGCTGGCGCCGATGCGGATCAGGGCGACGTCGTCGGACGCCCGGCCGACCGGCGAGGTGAAGGTGAGCAGGAACCCGCCGGACACGGGCACGAGGCCGCCCAGGGTTGTGTCCGAGGAGCCCGCGCAGTTGCCCGAAGGATCGGCGAACACCTCGGTGTAGTGGTCGAAGTAGATGCCCTTGCCGGGATAGCAGTCGGACAGGCAGACCGGGCCGGGGGTGGCGCCGCTGTAGGCCATGCGCACGTCCAGGCTGTGGCTGCAGCCCCAGGACCAGCCGCCGCCGGTGGGGTTCCCCGAGGCGTCTAAGTAGTGCAGCGCGTCGCCCTGGTGGTTGCCCGAGTCCCATAGCTGGGTGAGGCCGAAGTAGGCCGCGTACTCGCTGCCCGAGGTCGCGAGGCGCCCCTCGTGGGACCACGAGTCGATCCACTGGTCGCCCACGTGGCCGTGGCTGTTGTCCCCGGCCAGCACCTGCTCGGACAGCTCGTTGCCGTGACCGTCCAACTGCACCAGGACCATGGAGTCGTCGCGCCGCAGCAGCAGCACGGCACCCACGTCCAGGGCCACGAAGCCGCGCACCTCGTCCCCGGCCAGGGTCGTGTCATCCCCGGCGCGCTGATCGTTCGCGTCCAGGGGGGTGATGTGGACCGTGCCCGCGCCATCGGTCCAGGCCACCTTGGAGGTGCCGTCGGCCAGGGGGGACAGCATCACCGGCTTGTTCTCCGAGAAGCCCCCGGACGATCCCACGGCCACGGACGCGGGGGAGACGTCGATGGATGTCACGATCACACGGTCGGCCAGCGCGTCGGGACACGGCGTGGAGTCGTCGTCGTCGCCCACGTCGTCGTCGTCGCCGGCGGAGTCGTCGTCCCCCTGGGGACCGGGAGGGCCGGTGTCGTCGCCGCCGCAGGCGGGCAGCAGGAGGGCCGCTGCGAGGACAAACCAGGGCTCAGAAAGTCGGAACCACCTCATTGTCCGCTCCTGCGTTGCCCACCTCGTTGTCGCCGGTCTGCCAGGTGACGTCGTCCACCAGGGTCTTGAACTCGAAGGTGCCGGCGGGCAGCTCGGTGAGCACGAGCTCCCAGCGGGCGTCCTCGACCGGGTGTGCGGGCCAGCCGAACTCCCACGAGAGCGGGGCGGTGTCGCCGCGGACGTAGAGGTGGTGGCCCCAGCCCACGTCCACCAGCGCGCTGATGCGGGTGACGTCGGGTTCGACCACGCCGACGGTGTCGAGGTGGACCAGCACGCCGGGGTGGTCGGAGACCGCGGGGTAGGCGCCGCCGTCGAAGATCAGCGCCGCGCTGTCGGCCCGGACCGGGGCGCCGCGGTGAGCGAAGACGTGGTCGATGCGGGTGTCGTCCAGCGGTTCGGAGAGGTCCTCGAAGCCCATCTGAAGCGGCGCGGCGTGGGCGGTGCCGCCCTCGGAGTCGTTGAAGTCGCCGGCCAGGATCACGGCCAGGGAATCGTGGGAGGCCAGGGCGGCGGCGGCGGTCTGGCGGGCCTGGGCGGTGCGCACGTCGGCGTCGGCGTGGTCGAGGTGGACCGAGACCAGGCGGAGCGATTCGTACTGCGGCGACAAGGTGGCGGCCACGGCCACGCGCTGCAGCTCACCCTGGGCGAAGTAGGTGAGGGTCTCCTCCCCCGTGATCGATCCCTTCACCAGCAGCCCGACCCCCTCCTCGGCCTCGTCCTCGGTGCCCTCCCACGCCATGTGGGAGAACGCCCACGCGCCCGACCAGCTGTCGCCCGTGGCCGCCTCGAGGGAGGCCTCGAGCGTGTCCAGGGCGGACTCGCCCTCGCGCTGGCAGACCTCCTGCAGCGCCAGGGCCACGACCCCCTCGGCGGCGGCGGCCTCGGCCACGGCGGCGAGGCGGTCGGCGTTGGTGGCGAAGTCGGTGCCGTCGGTGATGAAGCAGTGCAGGTTCAGCGACAGGAGGGCCAGTTGATCGACCACCGCGTCGTCGTCGTCCCCGACGTCGTCGTCATCGTCGTCGTCGCCCGACGTGGTGTCGTCGTCGTCCGCAGCCGAGCTGGAGTCGTCGTCGCCCGTGGTGTAGCCGCTGCTGCAGCCCAGGGCGAGGGTGAGCGCCAGGAGGTAGACGGGGTTGGTCCAGCGGAACATGACGCCAGTCTACCCCGCCGGGGTGAGGTTGCGCAGGGTCCGGCCGTGCCCCGCGGGTTTGACCGCCGCAGGGCAGCGTCCCTACGATGATCATGGTGAGTACGCGCGCCATACTGCTGGACCGGGACGGGGTGCTCAATCGCGACCGGGTCGACTACGTCAAGTCCGCCGACGAGCTGGTGATGCTCGACGGCTCCCCCGAGGCCGTGTCCGCGCTCAAGGCCGCCGGCTACACCGTGCTGGTGGTGACCAATCAGTCCTGTGTGGGCAAGGGCATCCTGCCCCTGCGGGGGGTCCAGGCCATCAACGGCCTGATCCAGGACGCGATGATCCGCGCGGGCGGGCACATCGACGGGTTCTACGTCTGCCCCCACGCCCCGGATACGGGGTGCGGCTGCCGCAAGCCGGCGCCGGGGTTGATGCTGCAGGCCGCCGCCGACTGGGACTTCGATCCGGCCGAGACCTGGCTGGTGGGCGACGCCACGCGCGACATCCAGGCGGGGCAGGCCGCGGGTTGCAGGACCGCCCTGGTGCGCACGGGCAAGGGCGAGACCAGCGCGCAGGAGCTGCCCGAGACGCCGCTGTACGACGACCTCGCGCACTTTGTGCGCGTGCTGCTGGGCGAGGACGATCCATGAGCCCCCGTTCGGCCCTGATCGTCAAGCTGGGCGCCATCGGCGACATCGTCATGGCCGCGCCCATGGCCACGGCGCTCAAGCGCGCCCACCCCGGCATCTGGGTCAGCTGGCTCGCCGGACGGGGGGTGGTCCCCCTGCTGCGCCTGCTGCCGGACATCGACGAGATCGTCGAGATCGACGAGGCCGCGCTGCTGGCCGGCAACAGCCGCGACCGCGTCAAGGTGATGGCCCGGGCCGCGGGCCACCTGAGGTTGCGCAAGGTGGACCTGCTGCTCAACGGCCACCCCGATCCGCGCTACCGCGTCCTCGAACAGCTGGTGCGCGCGCGCACGGTGCGTCGCTTCTCGCGCAACCCCCGCGAGCGGATCATGCCGGTCCCCGGTCGCTTCCACGGCCACGAGTACGTGCGCCTGGCGCTGGGCGAGGAGGGGGCCGATCTGCCGCGGCTGCTGCCCGGCCCCGTCCGCCTCCCCGTGCCCGATGGGCTGGCGCTGCCCGAGGACGTGCCCCGGGTCGCCCTGGCGCCCGGCGGCGCGCGCAACGTGCTCAACGACAACGAGGTCCGGCGCTGGCCCCTGGAGCGGTACGCCGCCCTGGCGCAACAGCTGGACGCGGACGGCGTGGACGTGTTGATCGTGGGCGGCCCGGGCGACGCCTGGGTCAGCGAGGCCTTCGCCGACCTCGACCGCGCGACCGATCTCGTAGGGCGCACGTCCCTGCCCGATCTGGTCGCCGTGTACGGCCGGTGCGACGCCGTGGTGACCCACGACAGCGGCCCCATGCACCTGGCGCGGCTGGCCCACGTGCCCGTGGTCGCCATGTTCGGCCCCACCGATCCGAGCTGGTTCGTCCCGCCGGCGCACCCGGGGACGACCGTGCTGCGAGGCGGCGACGAGCTGCCGTGCCGTCCCTGCTACGACGGCAAGCGCTTCCACGATTGCCCCGCCAGCGTGTGCATGCACGAGATCCCGGTCGAGGACGTCCGCGCGGCCGTGGCGGACATCCTCCGCGCGGCGGACTGGCGCTGACGTGATCCCCCGCGGCAACCCCCTGCTCAAGGGCGCCGACCGCTGGGGTGGTATCCCCCTGGTCCTGGCGATGCGGCGCTGGCGGCGCCGTCGGGTGCCGGACCGCCTCGGGTCGGTGGGCCTGCTCAAGACCAACGCCATCGGCGACACGGTGCTGCTGTCGGGCGTGGTCCAGGACGTCCGCGCCGCGCTCCCCGGCGCACGCGTCACCCTGCTGGTGGGCCCCAACAACGCCGCCGTTGCACGCCTGGTCCCGGGGGCCGACGAGGTGATCGAGCTGCCCATCCACCGCCCGGATCGGGCCTCGCGCCTGTTGCGGGACCTGCGCCTGGACGCGCTGCTCGACTTCGGCAGCTGGCCGCGCATCAACGCGGTGCTCAGCCGGCTCAGCGGAGCGATGTACACCGCGGGCTTCCACACCGCCGACCAGCACCGGCACCACGTGTACGATGGGGTCGTCGATCACTCCCCCAGCGTCCACGAGATCGACAACTACCGCCGCCTCGCCGGCCTGCTGGGCCTCCGCACCGGCGCCCTGCCCGCGCTGGAGGGGTGGGACGAGCCCACTGTAGACGGGCTCGGCGAACCCTACGCGGTGCTCCACGCGTGGCCAGGCGGCACGCGGCGCGAGTTCAAGCAGTGGCCCGAAGAGCGCTGGATCCGCCTCGCCGGAAACCTGACGGAGCAGGGCCTCCAGCCGGTGCTCACCGGCGGCCCCGGGGACGAGGGAGCGACGCAAGAGCTTGCCGCCGCTTGCGCCGGACGATCCCTGGCCGGCGAGCTGTCCGTGTCCGAGCTGGCCGGCCTGCTACACGGCGCCGCGCTGGTGGTCAGCGTGGACACGGGGGTGATGCACATGGCCTCGGCCCTGCGCGTGCCGCTGGTGTCGTTGCACGGCCCCACGGCACCGCCCCGCTGGGGCCCCCTGTCCGCCGAAGCCGTCGCCGTGGCCTCGCCCGAGCCGGGCAGCGGATACCTCAACCTCGGCTTCGACTTCCCCGATGATCCCCCCCCATGCATGGAGGCGATCACGGTGCAGGCGGTGCGCGAGGCGGTCGATCGACTCCTGGATCGCTGATACAGTCCACGGCCATGGGGGGTGGGAAGGAGCCGCGATGCGCCGCTTCCTGCTGTTGATATTCGTCCTGGGATTCGCGGGCTGCCCCGACGACGACGTCGGACCGGCGGACGACGACTCCGCCGTCGGAGACGACGACACCACCGACGATCCCGATCCCGTGGACCTCACCGAGGCGCTGGGCCCGGACGAAGCCCGCGCCGGTCAGTACACCGAGAATCACGCAGGCGCATTCATCGGCGGCTCCGCGGGCGAGTCCCGCCCCGGCGACTACCTGCTGTACAACGACCGCGCCCGCTTTGCGATCCGCGGGCTGCGCGACGGCTGCTTCTACGCCGGCTACCCCGGCTCCATCATCGACATGGACATCGTGCGCCCCGACGGTCAGGCCGACCGCGACGGCATGGACGACATGATGACCATGCTGGGGCTGGCCTGGCTGTTCGAGGCCGCCGAGATCGAGGTCGTGAACGACGGCGCCGATGGTTCGGCCGCCGTGATCCGGGCCACCGGCACGGACACGACCTTCGAGTTCCTCGAGGGCGCCATCGAGGCCCATGGGCTCTTCCCACCACGCGAGCTGGAGCTCGTGCAGACGTTCACCCTGGAACCGGGATCACCCGCGCTGCAGCTGGACACGTGGGTGCGCAACACCACCGACGACGATCTGACGCTGACCGTCATCGACACGGGGATGGTGGATCTGGCCACGTTCGACACCTTCGTGTCCGGCGCGGGTTTTTCGGGAGACGCCCCGGAGGGGGGCCGCAGCATGCTGGTCATGGTCGCGCACCGCAACGATCTGGCCGTCGCGGTGTACCCGTCCAGCGGCAGCCTCGCCGACTCGGGGCTGACCGCCTTGAGCGACGAACTCGACCTGCTCGCTGCCGAGGGGGACACCCTGGAGCTGGGCCCCGGCGAGGAGGGGAACTACACCCGCTGGATCGCCGTGGCGCGCGACCAGGCCACGCTGGAATCCCACCGCCGAGCAGCCCAGGGGCTGGCCGCGGCCTCGCTCGAGGGCACGGTCACCGTCGAGGGGACCGCCGAGCCGGTGGCCGGCGCGCGGGTCTTCCTCACCGATCTGGACGGCAACCCCCTGGCCATGGCTGTCAGCGGCGACGCCGGAGCGTTCGCCATCCACTACGAGGCCGGGGACTACCAGCTGGTGGTCGTGGGCGACGGCAACAACGAGCGCATGGACTTCCCCGAGGCCATCGGCGCCTACGGGGTATACGCCCACGAGTCCGCCAACGAGCTGGCCATGCTCGCGTACACCGATCCCGGCGCGGCGGTCGCTACGGCCCATGCGGATGGTCACGGTCGCTCCGAGGTGCTCGACGTCACCTTGACCGACGGCCAGACCGCGGAGGCGCACCCCGTGCTGATCGAGCCGGCCCTCCTGGAGCTGACGCTGAACGACGGCGACGGAAACCTCATCCCGGCGCTCGTGCACATCCAGTTCCCCGCCGGGATCAGCGACCCGCAGCCCAGGGACTCCCGCCTCGGCGAGAGCCGCCCCCGCAGCGGCGCGCGCAAGACCGTGTGGGTCCTCGACGGCGAGATGACCGTGCCCATGGTCCCCGGCACCTACGACCTGACCGCCCACCGCGGCTTCCGCTACGAGATGGGCCACGCCGAGGGGATCGAGCTGACCGGCGGGCAGACCGCGGCGGCGACCCTGGTGCTCGAGCAGGCCTTCGACACACCCGGCTGGATCGCCGCGGACACCCACAATCACGCCAGCCCCTCCATGGACGGCGAGTGCACCGTGGAGGAGCGGCTCGCCACCGCCGTGGTGGCCGAGGTCCACCTGCAGGTGTCCACGGACCACGACCACGTGGCCGACTACCGCCCCGCCGTCGAGGCCATGGGCCTGGACGAGTGGATGGTGTCGGTGGTCGGCGACGAGATCTCGCCGACCATCCGCGGCCACCACAACGCCTACCCCATCGAGCCGTACCCGGACGAGCCCAACGGCGGCGCCCCGCGCTGGTGGGAGGTGTCGGTCACCACCAGCGAGCTGTACGAGATGTGGCGCGAGCGCATCGGCGAGGACGCGGTGCTGCAGGTCAACCACGGCCGCGGCAGCGGCCTGTTCGAGTACGGCGACTTCAACCCGAACACCGGCCAGGCCGACGATCCCGACTTCTACTGCGACGCCTTCGACGTCATGGAGCTGCTCAACTCCAAGGACTACGGCGACGCCGAGCTGTTGCGGGAGGACTGGCGCGCCCACCTGGACAGCGGCCTACGCCGGACCGCCGTGGGGGTCAGCGACGCCCACGGCCGTCTGCCCGGCACCGGCCACGCCCGCACCTATGTGCGCGTCGGCGTGGACGACGTCGCCGACCTCGACGAGGAGGCGTTCGTCACCGCGCTCAAGGCCCAGCAGGCCGTGGTGTCCGGCGGGCCGTTCGTCACGCTGACCGCGTCGGACGGCATCGACACCGTCGAGATCGGCGGCGATCTGACCGCGGACGAGGTGGTGCTGGGCATCGAGGTGTGGGCACCCAGCTGGATCCCGGTGGACGAGGTGCGGCTGTACGCCAACGGCGTGGTCACCGACACCTGGGCCGTGACCGGCGCCGCGCCGCTGTGGTTCGACGAGGAGGTGGCGCTGACGCTGGACGAGGACACCTACTTCTTCGTC
This sequence comes from uncultured Rickettsiales bacterium, assembly GCA_964558555.1. Classification (GTDB taxonomy): domain Bacteria; phylum Myxococcota_A; class UBA796; order UBA9615; family CAYRNR01; genus CAYRNR01. The sequence continues at coordinate 26,200 of CAZLEO010000068.1, forward strand.
GAGGTCGTCGGCTCGGCCGATCTGGCGCCCGCCTGGAACGGCGCACACCCCTACGCCCTGACCAACCCCATCTGGGTCGAGGTGCCCTGAGATGATCGAGTCCACACGACCGCCGCACGCCATCGTCGGGGCCGAAGGCCAGATCACCTACGGCGTGTACAACGCCCCGATCCGCTCCATCAACCTGTCCGACGCTCGCCTCGAGCACGGGCGCCTGCGGCTCGGCACCCCGTGGACCCGCTTCCGGCTCAAGGAGTGGCAGCACTTCTGCCTGCTGCTGCCCGACCTGATGGCCAGCTTCGCCATCGTCGACTCCAAGTTCCTCAAGGTCAGCTGGTGCCACGTCGTGCAGGGTGCCACCCACTTCGAGCACGGCCGCCAGAGCCCGGCGCTGGACACCCGCGTGGCCCGCGAGCTGTTCGACGACCGCACCCACGTCCACGCCCGCGGCTACGCCATCGACGTGGCCAACCGCCTCGACCACGGCGGGCACGACGTGTCGGTGTCCATCGACGGCGCCCGAGGCAAGCCCGCCGTGCGCGCCGAGCTGCGCTGCCTGCACGACCTCGACGCCATCGAGCCGCTGGTGGTCGTGCTGCCCGTGGGACCCAACCGCGGCATGTACTCCCACAAGGTGGCCCTGCCGATGCAGGGGTGGATCCAGGTGGGCGACCGCCGCTACGAGGCCGACGCGGAGAACTGCTTCGCCATCCTCGACATCCACAAGGCCCACTACCCCCGCCACACCTGGTGGAACTGGGCCACCTGCGCCGGCCTCGACCCCCAGGGCCGCCCCGTGGCCCTGAACCTCACCCACAACGTGGTGCGCGACGACGAGCGCTACAACGAGAACGCCGTGTGGGTGGACGGCAAGCTGAACCACCTCGGCCCGGCCCGCTTCGAGTTCGCCAAGGGCGACGTGCTCTCCCGGCCCTGGCACCTCACCACGACCGACGGCGCCGCCGATCTGACCTTCACGCCGCGCGGCGAGCGAGCCGAGGCCATCCGCCTCGGCGTGGTCCGGTCCGTGTTCCACCAGCCCTACGGCACCTTCGACGGCACCGTGGAGACCGCGGACGGAACCGTGGAGTTGAAGGACCTGTGGGGGGTGTGCGAGGACCACGACGCCCGCTGGTGACGCCGCGGTTTACTCCACCACCACCCGCTCCCCCGCCGAACGACCGTAGGTGGCCGAGGTGTACCGCTCCTCGGCGAGCGCCGGGGGCGCCTCGTAGCGGCCGGGGGTGACGGCGCGGGCGAGGTAGGTGTAGGTGTGCACCCCCTCCCAGAGCTGGCCGGAGAATGCCTGGACGCCGTGGGGATCGAGGACCTCGTGGTCGTACCAGGGGCGCCACCACCACCAGTAACGCTCGATCTGCTCCTCGTCGGCCGCGGCCGGGGGATCGCCGAGATCCGCCGGCGGCTCCGGGTGCAGCAGCTCGAGGCCGGCGGGGAGGCGGTCGTCGAGGCGCACGTGGTAGCGCTGCACCGGAGTGGCGACGGTGAGCTTCACGCGGACGCGGGCGCCCTCACGCATGTGCCAGCTGCCGTCGTCGTCGCGGGTCACGTCGGCGAGGTCGTCCACGGCCTCGTAGGCGCGGTGCACGGCCAGGCCGGCGTCCACGGGGGGCGACTCGCGGCCGATGGGGACGTAGTGCACGGCCGCGCGGTAGTGCAGCGAGCCGCGGCCCTTCCTGGCCAGGGTCAGGGGCAGGTCGCCGTCCACCTCGGCGAGGGTGGCCATGGGTACGTGCACGTCCACGCGGTCGGTGATACGGCCGCGGAACAGGTTCTCGCCGGCGAGGCGATCCCCGAGCCAGGCGCGCGCGAGCAGGTCGGGCTCTGCCCCCGTGCCGGCGTGGACATGTTGGATCATGGCCAGCAGGGCGAACGCGTTCTCCTGCGACGTGGTCCAGCGGCCCTGCTGCCGGTCCTCGAGCAGGCCGGCGGCCAGCTTGGCGGTCAGCGGGTCGTCGGGGGCCACCTCGGCCAGGGCGCCGAGGATCACGGCGTTGGCGCGGGTGTGCGAGTGCAGCAGCACCTGGGCGCCGTCGGAGTACCCGGTGGCGAAGTGGGCGCGGGTCTCGGTCTCGGTGGCCCGGGACCGCAGGTGATCGAGGATCTCGTGCACGTCCCAGTCGTCGTCGTCGTCGTATAGCACCGGCAGCAGCCAGGCGTGGGCCTCCAGCGGCAGCTTCTCGGTGCCTGCCTCGCGCAGCAACACGCGTGCGGCGTCGGCGTCGCCCGCGCCCATGCGATGCAGCACGGCCAGGGCATAGGCGCGCAGCGCCCAGCGGCTCTCGCGGCTGATCCACTGGGGCAGGTGCAGCTCCAGCTGGCGCAGGTAACGTTGGGACAGCGACCAGGTCCCCCACGACACGTGGTAACCGTGGTCCTTTGCCACGGCCAGGGCGTGGGCGGCGTGGATGCCGAAGAACGGGTGTTCCACGTCCCGGAGCTCGTACGCGGCGAATCCACCGTCCGCCTCTTGCAGGGCCGTCAGGCCGGCCAGATCCGACATCACGCCCTGCTCCAGCGCCTGGGGATCGGGCATCCCCCGCGCCCTGAACGACCACAGGTCGTCGCGCAGCGCGGCCACGGCGAGGACGCGTGAGGCCAGCGCCTCGCTACCGTGGGGGGGCGTCGCCGCCACGGCGGCGAGGGCGTCGGTGAGCTGCTGTAGCGGATTGACCGAGATCGTGACGTCGAGGCCGCCGGCCGTGGGCACGGCTCCCGACGGCACGCGCACAGGCAGCTCCACGTGGCCCGTCCCGATCTCGCCGTGCACGGCGGCGCGTTGCGTGTCCGCGGGCTCCCGCACGCGGGTCCGCGCCTCCACGGGTACGCGAAGTGTGCCGCTGGCGGCCAGGACCTGGAGCACGGCCTCGCCTGGAGCGCGCGTCGTACAGGGGACGCGGATGCGCGAGCGGGTACCCGCCGGCAGGGTGACGAGGACGCCGGCGACCGACGGCACGCGGTCGGCCGCCTCCCCGAGCACCAGCTGGTCCGATCGCAGGGCGATCTCGACGGACATGCCCTCACCTGTGCCGTTGTGCAGGTCGATGGGCAGGTCGATCTCGTCCCCGTGCCCCAGCACCTCGGGCAGGCCCACGTCCACCTCCAGGGCCTCGCGTCCCACCACCTCGGTACGCGCCACCCCGAACCGCGCCCCGCCGGCGGCGGCCACCACGTCCACGCGGACGCGCAACGGCGCGTTGGGCATCTGCAGGGGCAGCCGCGCCGTCCCGGACGCGTCGGTGAACACCGCGGGTGCGAACAGGCGGGTCACCTCCCAGGCCGATTCCGCGGCGGCCCAGGTCGGCCCCGAGCCGTCACCCCCGCGTCGGGGATAGAACGTGTGCCCGGGGTCGGGGGCTCCCTGCCCGGGCGGAGGGGCATGCTCCGGCGGCACCGGGACCAGCTCGGCAGCCACCACGGCCACCTCGGCGCCCATCACCGGCTTGCCGTCGGCGTCCATCACCGCCAGCTGCAGCGAGGTCTCCCCACCCGGGATGACCTCCCGCTCGCGGGGCATGGCCACCACGTCCAGCGCCGAAGCGGTCGGGGGTACCGGCAGGATCATCTCGCCACCGGCCCGGCGCGCGCGCCCCTCGGGCGGGCCGACCTCGACGACGTCGAGGTGGATGCGCAGATCCGGCGCGTGGCTCTCGTCCAGGGCGATCTCGAGGATCTCGAACGGCTCGTCGATCTCGACGATCCTCGTCTCCACGAGGTCGGTCCGCCACACGGTGAGCCACCCGCGGGCCGGGTGGAAGGGCACAGCAACCCCGATCTCGGCGACCTCGCCCACCTCGGCACGGCGCGCGAAGAGCACCGGCTCGTGCACCCCGTCGCCGGGCCCCGCGCCCGCCGCGATCAGCGTCACCTGGGCCGAGCTCTCGCGCCCCATCTCGTCGGCCGCGGCGGCGGTCACGCGGTACTGCCCGGCGGGACGCGGTCCGAACGAGCAGGACACCGGCGATGCGGCAGAGGTCACCTCACACGCCCCGTCCTCCAGCGGCACCCACGGATCGTCCGCGCCGGTTCGTCGCTCGAGACGAGCCGAGACGTCCACTCCCGGCACGGCCTCTCCGTGCGGATCGACGACGATCGCCTCGACGGTGGCCTCCTGGCCCGGCTCGATCACCGGCTGGACCGGGTTCAGGCCGATCATCCACGCCGACGGGTGCACGAACACCTCGGCCTGGTCTCGCGCCAGAGCGCGCCTCGAGTCCACCACCACCGCGCGTGTCGTCACGCGCTGGGAGCGCGCCGATCGAAGCGACTCGATCTCCAGCCCCAGCCAGTGGCGGCCCTCGGCGTCGGTCCGCCCCTCGAGTTCCAGGACCGACGGGCGCGGGTCCGGTCCGTCGGCGGCGGCCGGTCCGAACCGGAACCCTTCCCGGCCCGGCGGTACGAAGTCGGTGGATCGGGCTTCGACCGTCCAGGTGACGCGCGCGCCGGGCGGGTGCCCGCCGGGGCCACCGAACGCCTGGACGCCGATCACGGCCGTCTCCCCGGCGACATGGTGCAGGTCCTCCGACTCCACCCGCGCGGCCAGGTTGTTCAGGGGGAGCCGGTAGACGGGCACGGCGATCTCGTGGGTCGTGCCGTCCACGTCGGGGGCGGCCACGGCCTTGAAGCGCACCCGCACCCGATCGCCCGCGACGGTGCGCGGGAGGGCAGCCGCCAGATCGAAGCCGCCGTACAGCCCCAGGTCCGCCAGCCCCTCGTCGAGGATCTCCCCGGCCTCGTCCAGGAGCTGCCAGGCGATCCGGCGGGGGCTCTCGCCGAGCTCCCGCACGTCACCGTGCCGACTCACCCGACGGACCCAGCCCTTGACGTTCACGTCGCGCCCCGGCGCGTGGGCGGACACGCCGGTGGTGGCGTACCACCGCAGGCTCTCTCCCGGCGCCACCGGGCGCCAGGCCGCGGCGTCGGGCGGCTCGGACGATCCCACAGTCCCGTCCGTCGCCGTGGCGACCACCCGCGCCACGGCCGCCTCCCCCGTGTGCGGGATCGTCGCCAGCCCGGCCTCGTCGGTGGTCGCCGACCCGCCGTCGGGCAGGGCGCTCACCCGCGCGCCCGCCACAACGGAACCATCGACCGCGGAGGCGACCCACACCAGCAGTCCAGCGGCCGAAGGGTGAACTGCGACGTGGAGGTCCTCGCTCTCCTCGCCGGCCACGCCGTCGGCATCCGCCTCCCCGACCGCCTGCCCACCCGTCGTGTACGTCACCGGGTATCGGGCCCCCAGGGGCTGCCCGAACACATCGGTGACGGTCGCAGGCAAGGTGATCACGTGCCGCTCGCCGGTCAGCCCCTCCACGGCCACCGTCGGCCCGAGGGTCTCCACCCGCAGCTCCGGAGCCGGCGGTTCGACGAACCAGGTGTCCACGTCCACCGTTTCCGCGTCCAGGGCGTTGTTGAAGTGGATCAGCAGCGGCTCACCCGCCGGGCAGCTCTCATCGGGGAAGCACCGGTGCTCGACCACCCGCAGCGGCTTGGGGGTCACGAAGGTGGTGGACTGATCCACGGCCGTCTTTCGGCGGCCCTCCGCCGAAGGCGCGCCCGCGACCACGGTGACCCGGTACCCGGAGTCCTGGGGCAGCGGCAGACGCGGGCGCACCGCGATCCACTGCCCGGGCCCGGCCTCCTCCGCCATGCGTCCGGCATACCAGTCGGCGTACACCTCCGCCGTGGAGGCCTGATCGAAGGGGATCTCCAGCCCCGAGACGGCCGCGAGGCTCACGAACCGTATCATCGCCCTGGGATCCACACACTGGTCGAAGGCGATCACGATCACCGGCCGCGGCGAGCTCGCCACCTCCCCGGGGTGCCACGCCACCACGCCGGGCGGCGCCGTGGAGAACGTGTACCTGGCCTCCTCGGCGATCTTCCCCCCGTCCAGCGCCGCCACCTCCGCCGGCACCACCACCGTGTAGTCCGTGGCCATCGGCAGCGGCTCTTCCGGCACGAACTGCAGGTTTCGCGATCCCAGCCACCGCCACTGCCCCGCCGCAGCCGGTGACAGGGTCACCGGGGGCTCCATGGGCTCGGCGTCCGACACCACGGGCCGGGAGAACCTCAGGCTCAGGTGAGGCACCCGCAGCACCTCCCCCTCGGGGGAGAAGCCGGTGACACGGAACGGCCCGGGATCCGACGTCCCCGGTGGCAGCGGCTCTGCCGGCGGTGGGAACGCCTGCAGCGGCTCATCCTCGCCCTCCGGCGGCAGCACCGAAGCGCGCAGCTCGGTCGCCTCGTCCGGGACCGCATCCAGCGGCGGCAACAGCTCGAGCAACTCCTCGAGCCGCTCCCCAGCGACGGGTCGCCCCTCCACCACCGGCACCGCCTCGTAGGGCTCGAACGGCGCCTGCGCCTGGACCAGGCTCATCACGAGCCCGTCGGGCAGCTGCGTGGCCAGCGGACCCCGGGTCTCGGCCTCCTCGGGGCCGCAGCCGCAGCCACGGCTGCAGCCCAGGGCTGAGCACAGCAGGAGGATGGGTACGAACCGACGGAACGATGGGCCCATTCCGTCAGTGTACTACCGTCGGACGCTGGGCTCGCTCGCCCACCGCGGCCCGTCTCGGTTCGGCTACTGGGTCAACCAGGACAGCGTATTGAGAAGCAAGGCGGCTCTGTCCTCACTCGGCCCGTCGAGGCAGCCGTCCCAGCGCGCTTCGATGGAGAACAGCACGGTGGTCGAGCGCGGCCTGCTCTCTCCACCCTCGACCGCAACCACGGCGGCCGTGCCGACGTTCTGCAGTACTCCTACGGCCGTCGAAACCTGGGACAGCTGAACCTGGTCGATGTCCTCGTCCACGTAGAAGGCGACCACCTCCCCGTGGGGACCGTCGGCGATGGGGTGATCGGACTGGAATCCGACCGTGTCAGGCACTCCGTCCGTCTGGAAGCCCGCAATTCCCGTCACGAAGGAGAACAGCGAGCCGCTCGAAGCGCCGTGCGCGGCGTCCGCTCCGACGACCAGCACCGGTGTGCCCATCGCGTGGGCGACGTAGACGGCGTAGAACGGATCGTCGAGGAATTCCTCGTCCCACGGCAGACCGCCGTTGAGCAAGACGATCAGGGGCCGCTCCTGTACGAGCGTGTTCAAGGAAGACTCCTGGTCCTGCAGCGTCGCCAGGGCCGCGAATCCCAGCTGATCCAGCCCCCACTCCACGGCCTCCAGCTCCGTCTCGGAGTAGGTGATGCCCGTGGCCGGGCAGATCCCCTCCTCCCTGGCAAAGGGCTCAGAGAGCAGCACGAGGGCCTCCTCGCAGTCGGGCACACCACCGCCGTCGTGGTCCGACGTGTCCACGATCCCGTCGCAGTTCGCGTCCACGCCGTCGCACTGCTCCGTCACCCCGGGATGGACCGACCTGTCGCTGTCGTCGCAATCCTCGCAGAGCACGTACCCGTCGCCGTCAGCGTCCTCGAACTCGTCCGGCGGGACCTCGCCGTCGCAATCGTTGTCCACGCCGTCGCACGACTCTGGCGCGCCGGTATGGGTGGCAGCCGCGTAGTCGTCGCAGTCGTCGCCACCGCATTCCTCGGCCACGTGGCCGTCCTCGTCCCAGTCGCGATCGTCGACCACGCCGCTGCAATCGTTGTCCACGCCGTCGCCGCACAACTCGGTGTTTCCCGGAGACATCGATGCATCCCCGTCGTCGCAGTCGTCGCCCCCACACGTGTCCGCGACGCGGCCGTCGCCGTCGAGATCCACGTCGTCGACCACGCCGTTGCAGTCGTTGTCCCGACCATCGCACGCCTCCACGGCGCCGTCGGAGACGGTGGCGTCGGTGTCGTCGCAGTCTCCGTGCCGCGCGGAGTGATCCGGGGGGGCGACGCAGGACCACGTGGCCGTCTCGGTGGACGCGTCGAAGACCCCGTAGCCATCGCCGTCGAGATCCTCGAAGAACGGTTGGTAGCGCTCCCCGGACAGGCTGTCCTCGTCGATCTGCCCGTCGCCGTCGTTGTCGATCCCGTCGCACGGGTCCGCGGCGCACGAGGAGAAGAGCATCGAGACCACGAGGAGGGGCAGGGCCATCGTCGCGGTCGCTGCCGTTCTCCGGCGGGGGGTTCGTCGAAGGGCGGCGGCCGCCAGGGCCGCCAGCGGGAACCAGCCCATGCGCGACCTGCCGGGACGCTGGCTGCACGAACAGCCGGATGGCTCGCAGGACGCGCCCGCGGCCCGGTCGGAACAGTCCCAGCCGCCCGCCTCGTCGTCTTCCTGGTAGGGCCCTGGATGCCACCACTGGACCAGGCCGTCGCCGTCGAGATCCCAGTCGTCCGCCCGGGAACCGCCGAAACACCCCGGATCGGCGGGCGATCCGTCTGGATCGGTGTCGGCGGGATCGCCCTGGTCGATCAGCGGCGAGTCCGCGGCCAGGTGGAAGTCCCAGGCCTCGGGCTCCCGACCGTGCCCCTGCAGGAATCCAGGGTCGACCACGGTGTTGCCGTCCACCCCGTCGAGAGGTCCGAGCCCCTCGCAACAGTGGTGCCAGTTGTACAGGGCACTGTACTGGACGGCGACGTCGGATCGCCGCGCCTGGATGTCGGCGGCGTGGGGAGCGATGTTCTCGTAGAGGATGGACGACGACAACGCGACCTCGGATGCCTCGGCGCGCAGGCCACCGCCGCCCTCCCCCGCCCCATTGTGGGCCACGACCGCGTGGGCGATGTGGGCACGCGCGTTGTCGAGATACACCCCTCCTCCCGCCTTCGTGGCCCAGTTCCCGGCCACGATCAGGTTGTTCAGCGTCGGTGCGGCCCCGGCCACATAGATGCCACCGCCCGCGCCGGCGCGAGAGGCGTTGGCGACCACCTGGACGTTGTCCAGAGCGGCATCGGAGGACTCGAGGTGGAGCCCTCCACCGTCGTGCTTGGCCTCGTTCCCGCTCAGGACCACGTTCCGGATCACCAGGGAGCTGTCGGTTACGTGGATACCGCCGCCGTCCTTGGATTCGTTGGCGTCGAAGACCGTCCGTTCCAGCTGAACCAGGGATCCCAGACCTCCTGACATGGATCCCCGCAAACTGAGCAATGACGGGGGTTTCGATAG